>NZ_UQXD01000011.1 GCF_900544955.1 uncultured Oscillibacter sp. | reverse complement strand
TGTGCTCCCTGCCGCGTCCCGGTTACAGCGCCTTTTCGTAGCAGTTCAGAGTCTCCCGGATGAAGCCCTGGAAAAAGAACTCCGTGGCCCCGGCGAAGCGGTAGCCCAGGGAGGGGTAGAGCCGGTTGGCGGGGAGGTTGCCCTCCCAGGTGTCCAGGCGGATGACGGTCCGCCCCTGGCGGCGGGCCTCCTCCTCGCAGAAGGCCGCCATCCGGCGGGCCAGGCCCCGGCCGGACCAGGCCGGGTGGATGCAGAGGGTGTGGATGACGCCCACCTGCTCCGTCTGCGCCGGGATGGACCAGGGGATGGCGCCGTACTCCGGGAGCTGGAGGCCGTTCAGGTTCACCACGCCCCAGAGGGCGCCGGCCTCCTCGCCCACGTACAGCGTCCCGGCCTCCAGCGCCTCCCGGGCGGTGGCCTCCGTGGGGTATTTGCCCCGCTGCCAGTTGGTGTACACGGGGCCCTGCGCCTCCTGGTCCAAAATGGCGTCGTAAATGGCGGCGACGGCGGGCAGATCCGCCAAAGCGGCAGGTCGAATCATAGTGTGCAGTCTCCTTTTGTTGTCTGATCTTCATCAGGGCCGGTCCGACCGGCCCATCGGGTAGTCCGGGCTCACGCGGTACAAATCCGCCAGTTTGATGAGTATGTCGATGGGGATATTGATGGTGCCGCCCTCGTATTCGGAATACGTGCTTGGGGTCACACCCAGGTATTGGCGATTTCCTGCTGTTTTTTGTCCCGGTCCTCCCGAAGGTCCCGGATTCGTTGAACGTACATCGAATCGTCCTCCGTCAGGGCCGGTCGGACCGGCCCGCCAGGTAGTCCAGGCTCACGTGATACAGGTCCGCCAGCTTGATGAGCATGTCGATGGGAACCAGGATTTTACCCAGCTCGTATTTGGAGTAGGTGGTCTGGCGCACGCCCAGGAGGTTTGCCACATGCGCTTGGGTCCAATCCCGGTCCTCCCGCAGATCGCGGATACGCGGAAACAGCATAAAAATCACCCTGCATCATCATACAATAGTCCCTGTGCGACTATTGTGTTTTAGTCGTGAAAGGACTATGACGAGAGGAAGGTGCGTCCCATGACAGGGTATCCCAGGCAGGAGACGGCGGTGTGCGGTGCCTGCGCTCACTTCCGCCGGCACTTCGTCTGCTGCGGCAGGCGGTACGCGCCCCTCTCGTACGGGCACTGCGTCTTTCCGCGGCGCAAGCCCCGCGGGCGGAGGCGGGCTGTGCCCGGTTTCAGCCCCGGCGGGAGACATGAAAGCGGTCCGGCGCACCTTGGGTGCGCCGGACCGCTTGTCAGCAGGGGACCGCCTCCCGGGCGGCCTGGAGGAAGACCCGCACCTGGGCGGCCTGGCCCGGCAGCAGGGGGAGGGACAGCCCCTCGCCGTGGGCGGAGGTGATGGAGAGAACGGCGTCCCCGTCGGCGGGCGGGGCGATGCGGACCTCCTCCCAGGGGAGGTAGACGGCCCGGGTGCCGTAGAAATCGGTGGACAGCACCACCAGCCCCCGGTCCGCGGCGGCTAGAAAGTACTCCGGCTGGGGCATCTTCCGCAGGAAGTAGACCAGGCTCCGCTCCCGGCCCCGGAACCACAGGTGGGCCCGGGGCGGGCCGCCGTACCGGCAGCACAGCAGGGAGGTGAAATACATGGCGTAGCTGTCCCGGCGGAGCTGGGCCCACTCCGGCGTCTCCGGATGGTCTGCGGCGGGACGGAAGTCCGGCGGGCTGCCCAGCAGCAGGTTCAGCAGGGGGAGGAGCTGGTCCTCCCGGGTCTTGTTGTAGGAGAAGGACACCTGGCTGCCGTCCCGCAGGAAAGCGGTGACGTCGCAGCACAGCAGGCGGACCTGGTAGCGCAGCTGCACCGTCTCCCCCGGGCGGATCTCCCGCCCGGTCAGGCGGCCCTGCCGGAGGGTCTGGAGCGAGACGGCGTCCCCCCACCAGGCGGCGGCGTACTCCGGCCCGCCGGCGTACTGGTGGACCCGGGGGATGTGGATGACGTGCTGTGGCGGCAGGCCCTGGGCCGCCCAGGCCTCCAGTGCCGGGCGGAAAGGCGGGGGCAGCTCCTCCCAGGCCTGGATGCACCTGGGCCAGGAGGCCAGAGTGGGCCGCTGGTCGTCCCGAATGGCCACGGACGGCACCTCCTTTTCAATGGATTCCGGGGCCCGCGCCGCCGGAGAGGAAAAAACCGCGGCGCCGCAGACAACTGCGCGGCGCCGCGGAGCGGGATCAGAGAGAATCGTCCGCGGGGGGCGCGGAGGGCGTCTCATCGGGGGTCTGGGTCGCCTGGGGAGCGGGCGGCTCCGGGGCGGCCTCCGCCTCCTCGTCGGGGGCGGGCGCCTCCGCCGGGGGCTCGATCTTCTGGGAGATCATGTGCACCTTCCGGGCGGGGGCCTCGATGGCGGGGGTGCGGTCCAGGGTGGAGGCGTAGGCGTCCTCCACCAGCTCCGGGTCCCGGCCCTCGATGATGGCCACCATCTCGGCGCCGGTGATGGTCTCCTTCTCCAGGAGGTAGGCCACCACCTTGTCCATGTCCTCCCGGTTGTGGGAGAGAATCTCCACGGCCTGCCGGTAGGCGTAGTCCAGGATCTCCTTCACGGCGGAGTCCATTCGGGCGGCGGTGTCCTGGGCGCAGTCCATGCCGTAGCCGCCGTCCAGATACTGGTTGCGGCGGGAGGCCAGGGCCATCATGCCGAACTCCTCGCTCATGCCGAACATGGCCACCATGTTCCGGGCGATGGAGGTGGCCTCCTGGATGTCCTGGGAGGCGCCGTTGGTCATGGTGTTCAGCACCACTTCCTCCGCCGCCCGGCCGCCCATGGAGACGGCGATCTTGGCCATCAGCTCGTCCTTGGTGCGCAGCTCCGTCTTGTCCTCCTCGGGCATCAGCAGGGTGTAGCCCAGGGCGCCCTGGGTGTGGGGGACGATGGTGATCTTCTGCACCGGCTCGGTGTTCTTCTGCTTGTAGGCCACCATGGCGTGGCCCACCTCATGGTAGGCCACCAGCTTTTTCTCAAACTCCGTCAGGACGCTGCCCTTCTTCTCCGTGCCGGCGATGACCAGCTCGAAGGCGGCCAGCAGGTCCTCCTGGGTCACCAGCTTGCGCCCCTTGCGGACGGCCCGCAGCGCGGCCTCGTTCACCAGGTTGGCCAGATCCGCGCCCACGCAGCCGGCGGTGGCCAGGGCCACCTTTTTCAGGTTCACGTCCTCTGCCAGGCGGATGTTCCGGGTGTGGACCTGGAGGGTGGCCAGGCGGCCGGACAGGTTGGGCCGGTCGATGATGATGCGCCGGTCGAACCGGCCGGGCCGCAGCAGCGCCTGGTCCAGCACCTCCGGGCGGTTGGTGGCGGCCAGGAGGATAATGCCCTTGGTGGGGTCGAAGCCGTCCATCTCCGCCAGCAGCTGGTTCAGCGTCTGCTCCCGCTCGTCGTTGCCGCCCATGCGGTTGTCCCGGGACTTGCCGATGGTGTCGATCTCGTCGATGAAGACGATGCAGGGGGCCACCTTGGCGGCCTCCTTAAAGAGGTCCCGGACCCGGCTGGCGCCCACGCCCACGAACATCTCCACAAAGTCGGAGCCGGAGATGGAGAAGAAGGGCACGTTGGCCTCGCCGGCCACGGCCTTGGCAAGCAGCGTCTTGCCGGTGCCCGGAGGGCCCACCAGAAGGGCGCCCTTGGGCAGCTTCGCGCCGATTTCCGTGTACTTGCCGGGATTGTGGAGGAAGTCGATGATCTCCGTCAGGGACTCCTTGGCCTCGTCCTGGCCCGCCACGTCCCGGAAGGTGACGCCGGTGGACTTCTCCATATACACCTTGGCGTTGGCCTTGCCCACGCCGCCGAGGCCGCCCATACCGCCCATGCCGCCCTTTTTGCTCATCCAGCGCATGGCCAGGGAGAACATCAGCATGATGAACACGAAGGGCAGCACATAGCTCACCAGCATGGCCATCACGGGGCTGACGGGGGGCTGGTAGGTCTCCTTGAACCGCACGCCGTTTTCGTGGAGGTAGGCCACCAGCTCGTCGTTGGGCAGCTCCACCACGATGGGGTCCAGCGCCGTGGTCCGGGCCTCCCCCGCTTGGTCGGTGTAGGTCCACACGGCGGCGCCGTCCTCCCCGGTGGACTTGGTGTAGGCGACGCCGTCCTTGTCGGTGTACACATAGCCGTCCGCCGGGGTCAGGTGCATGATGGCCTCGTTGGGGTCAAAGGCCACCTCCGTCAGCTCGCCCTGCTCCACCAGGTCCAGGAAGTCACTGTAATACAGCTCCACGCTGGAGGCCTGGTGGCCGGCGCTGGTCATGTAGGTACCGGCGTAGCTGACGAGGATGGTCAGCAGCAGCGCCCAGCACACCAGGGAGACGATCCCTCTCGCATTGCTGTTTTTGCCGCCGCCGGGGCTGTTTTTCTTGTTGTTTTGATCCATGTATCCGGAAGCTCCTTTCGGGGAAAACCAATCCTTCATAATCGTTGTGCGCAGCGCACCAAAATTATAACGCAGTATACCACACAAGCGGCGCGGCCACAAGGACAAGGGCGTTTTTTTTCATGAAGTTTCTGTAAATTCACACTTTATTGTACCCGGCTTGTATGATATACTACCATCTGAATGTGACAAAATCTTCGCTTGAGGGAGACGCTATGGACGAACAGAAGAAGGACGGCCTCACCGCCGGGGCCGACGGCATCATCGAGGGCCGCAACGCCGTCATCGAGGCCCTGCGGGCGGGGGAGACCATCGACAAGATTTACCTCCAGAAGGGGGAGACGGACAAAACCCTGGGCCACATCGCCTCCAAGGCCCGGGCGGCGGGCGTGGTGGTGGTGGAGGCGGACCGGCGGAAGCTGGACGCCATGAGCCGGACCCACGCCCATCAGGGGGTCATCGCCCTGGCGGCGGTGCGGGAGTACGTCAGCGTGGAGCAGATTCTCCAGGCGGCGGCGGACCGGGGGGAGCAGCCCCTCATCGTGGTGTGCGACGAGATCTCCGACCCCCACAACCTGGGGGCCGTCATCCGCACCGCCGAGTGCGCCGGGGCCCACGGCGTGGTGATTCCCAAGCGCCGCAGCGCCGGGCTCACCGCCGTGGTGGCCAAGACCTCCGCCGGCGCCGTGGCCCACGTGCCCGTGGCCCGGGTACCCAACATCCCCGCGCTGCTGAAGGACCTGAAAAAGCAGGGCGTCTGGGTGTTCGGCACGGCGGCGGGGGGCACCACCGGGCTGTACGACGCGGATTTGAAGGGGCCTGCGGCCATCGTCATCGGCAGCGAGGGGGACGGTATGACCCGCCTGGCCATGGAGAACTGCGATTTTCTGGTCAGCATCCCCATGCGGGGGAAGCTGAATTCCCTGAACGCCTCCGCCGCGGCGGCGATTCTGCTGTATGAGGCGGTGCGCCAGCGCCTGAACTGAGGAGAGGATCAAAAGACATGACTCCCAAGGACGAGAAAACGCTATACGAGACCCTGGATTCCCTCAGCGCCGGGACCGACGTGCCCGCGGCGGAGGAGGAATTCTCGTTGGAGGAGATTCTGGCGGAGTACGGCGCCGGGCGGGAGGAGAAGCTGTTGCGGGACGTGGAGGAGGAGCTGGCCGCCGAGGCGCCGGTGCCGCCCCCCGCCGCCGCGCCGCCCGCCCCGGTGCCGGACCCTGTGCCGGAGCCGGTCCCCGCCCCGGCGGAGCCGACCCGGCAGGAGGCCCGGACGGTGGACCTGGAAAAGCTGGAGGAGGAGCTGCCCCGCCCCCCCCGTCCCGTCTCCCTGGAGGAGGTGGTGGGCTGCACCGTGGACGCCGTGATGGAGGAGCACCAGGAGCCGCTTTTGAAGCCCCGGCGGGGCCTGTTTTCCCGGCGGCGGCTGGAGGAGGACACGGAGCGGCTGTACGCCCCGCCGGAGCCGGAGATCGAGCCGGTGCCGGAGGAGGAGGTCATCGGCCCGGAGGAGGTGCCCTGGGACGCGGCGGAGACCTTCCGCAGGGAGTACCACCGCCGCCGGGGCGGACTGTTCGCGGCGGCGGTGGCGGCGCTGTTCCCCACGGTGCTGTTGGTGCTGGAGCGGCAGGGGTATGCGGTGCCCTACTGGTCCGGGGACCCCCGGCTCCAGAGTGCGGTGCTGCTGGCCTGCCTGGGGGTGGTGGCGCTGCTGTGCCGCAGCGTGTTTGTCAAGGGGGCGCAGATGGTGCTGCGCAAGCGGTGCACCAGCGAGCTGCTGATCTCCCTGTCGGCGGTGGTGTCGGCGGCGGACTGTGCGGCCCGGCTGGCCCTGCCGGAGCGCGCGGACGCCATGCCCTACGCGGCGGTGAGCTGCCTGGCGCTGGTGTTTGCCCTGTGGGGCATCAGCCGGGAGAGCCAGGGAAAGTACGACACCTTCCGGGCGGCGGCCATGGACGACGAGCCGCCCTATCTGGTGACGGAGACGGACCGGGGCGCCTGCAAGCAGCGGGGCACCCTGCCCGGGTTCTACACCGCCGCCATGCGGGACGACGCCGCCACGCTGTGGCAGACGGCCATCTTGCCGGTGGTGCTGGTGGGGTCCCTGGTCTTCGCCGGGCTGGGCTCCCTGGGCCAGGGCCGGGACGCGGACTTCCTTTTGAACTGGTCCGCCATCCTGGCGGCGGGGGCCTCCTTCGCCCTGCCGCTGTGCTGGGGCCTGCCCTTCTCCCGCCTGGCCCGGCACCTGCAAAAGACCGGCTGCGCCGTGGCCGGGTGGTACGGCGCGGAGCGGATCAGCCGGAAGAAGTGCATGATTTTGACGGACGCGGACCTGTTCCCCCCGGGGACCATCCAGCTCAACGGGGTCAAGGTCTTCGGCGAGGAGCTGAACAAGGTCCGCTCCTACGCCGCCACCATGGCCCGCGCCGCCGGCAGCGGGCTGGAGCGGCTGTTTGACGGCCTGCTGCGCAGCGAGGGCGGCCGCTACGAAAAGGCGGAGGATTTCAGCTTCTTCGAGGAGGGGGGCTGGTCCGCCGCCATCCGGGGGGAGACGGTGCTGATGGGCACCGCGTCCTTCATGCGGAAGATGGACGTGCGCCTCCCCGCCGGCATCAACCTGAAAACCGGCGTGTTCCTGGCGGTGGACCGCCAGATCACGGCGGTGTTCGCCGTGAAGTACAACCCGGCGGAAAACGTGGACTTCGCCCTGCGAATGATGCGCCGCAGCCATATCACGCCCATCCTGGCTGCCCGGGACCCCAACATCAACCCCGGTCTGCTGAAGCGGAAGTTTCACAAAAAGGTGCGGGTGGAGTACCCGGACCTGACGGCCCGGGTGGCCCTCAGCGAGGCGGAGCTGGACCGGGGTATGCCCCGGGCGCTGCTGTTCCGGGAGGGGCTGCTGCCCTACGCGGAGACGGTGGCGGGCAGCCGCCGCATGTGCAAGGCGGTGCGCCGGGCCACGGCCCTGGGCCTGCTGGGCAGTGCCTCGGGGACGCTGCTGGCCTTTTACCTGACGGGCATGGGGGCCTACGACCTGCTGACCCCCCTGGCACTGGAGGTATTTTTGCTGTTGTGGACGGCGCCGGTGCTGCTGATGGCGGACTGGACGGGCCGCTATTAAAAGAGAGAAGAGAGACCAAGGAGCGCCGCCTGCGCCATCCCCGCAGGCGGCCTCCTCCTTTTTTTGCCCTGTTGCCAAAATTTTTGCTCCAAATTTCTCCCTCCTGCCCAAAATGGGGAATCTGCCAAAATTTCTGTTGTATTAACCGGGTCGCCGTTGTATAATTTCTACATTGGTATGTCCAGTAATCCCGTGGAGACGCCGATCCCGGCCCGGGTTCATCGCTTTCGGGCCGTGTAAACAGCACGATTGAAGGAGTGGAACGATCATGAGCTATTCTGTACAGAACATCCGGAACGTCTGCCTGCTGGGCCACAGCGGCAGCGGCAAGACCGCCCTGGCGGAGAGCCTGCTCTACATGACGGGCGCCATCGACCGCATGGGCCGCGTGCCGGACGGAAACACCGTCTGCGACTACGATCCCGAGGAGACCAAGCGGCAGATTTCGATCTCCGCCGCCGTGGCGCCTCTGGAGTATAAGGGCTGCCGCATCAACCTTCTGGATACCCCCGGCGCCTTCGATTTTTCCGGCGAGGTGATGGAGGCCCTGCGGGCCGCCGACGCCGCCGTGATCGTCTGCTCCGCCAAGGACGGCATCTCCGTGGGCCTGGAGAAGGCCTGGAAGTACTGCGAGGAGCGGAACATGCCCCGCTTCGTCTATATCTCCAAGACGGACGAGGACAACAGCGACTACAACGCCACCTTCAACGCCCTGCGGGAGCACTTCGGCAAGAAGATCGCCCCGGTGGTGGTGCCCATCTGGGACGGCGACAAGAAGGTCACCGGCATCATCGACGTGCTGAACAAGCGGGCCTATGAGATGCAGGCGCTCAAGCGGGTGGAGATCGAGGTGCCGGAGGACAAGGAGCCCGTCATCACCGAGTTCAACGATGCTTTGAAGGAGTCCGTGGCGGAGACCAGCGAGGAATTGATGGACAAGTTCTTCGGCGGCGAGGACTTTACCTACGCCGAGATGATCCAGGGCCTGCGCCAGGGCGTCCGGGAGCTGAGCCTCTTCCCCGTGCTGTGCGGCTCCGCCGTCAACTGCATGGGCTCCCTCATGCTGATGGACAACATCGTGGACCTGCTGCCCAACCCCATGGAGGGCAACTACCACAAGGCCACCCGCCAGGACGGCGAGACCGAGGAGTTCGTGGTCTCCCCCGGCGGCGTGCCCACCGCCTTTGTGTTCAAGACCGTCTCCGACCAGTACGGCAAGTACTCCTTTGTGAAGGTCCTCTCCGGCAGCATCACCCCGGACCTCAGCATGGTCAACGCCCGCACCGGCAGCCCGGAGAAGCTGGGCCGCCTGTATGTGATGCGGGGCAAGAAGGCCGTGGAGGTCAAGGAGCTGGGCTGCGGCGACATCGGCGCCATCGCCAAGATGGAGAAGGTCAGAACCGGCGACACCCTGTGCGACGCCCGGAAGGTGGTGGCCCTGAAGAACATCCCCTTCGCGGAGCCCTGCTACTCCGTGGCCATCGTGCCCAAGACCCGGGGCCAGGAGGACAAGATCGCCCAGGGCCTCACCCGCCTGAATGAGGAGGACCCCACCTTCACGGTGGTGAACAACGGCGAGACCCACCAGATGGTGCTCTCCGGCTCCGGCGACATGCAGCTGGACGTGCTGGTGAGCAAGCTGCGTAGCCGCTTCAACGTGGAGGCGGAGTTGAAGCCCGTGCGGGTGCCCTACCGGGAGAAGATCCGCAAGACCGTTCAGAAGCAGGGCCGCCATAAGAAGCAGACCGGCGGCAGCGGCCAGTTCGGCGATGTGTGGGTCCGCTTCGAGCCCAATCCCGACAGCGAGGAGCTGGTCTTTACCGAGGAGGTCTTCGGCGGCTCCGTGCCCCGGAACTTCTTCCCCGCCGTGGAAAAGGGCATCCGGGAGGCCTGCGTCCACGGCCCGCTGGCGGGCTATCCCGTGGTGAATCTGAAGGCCGTGCTGTACGACGGCTCCTATCACCCGGTGGACTCCTCCGAAATCGCCTTCAAAACCGCCGCCCAGCTGGCCTATAAGGCCGCTCTGCCGGAGGCCAGCCCCGTGTTGCTGGAGCCGGTGGGCGAGCTGAAGGTCACCGTGCCGGACAGCTACATGGGCGACGTCATCGGCGATCTGAACAAGCGCCGGGGCCGCGTCATGGGGATGGACCCCACCGAGGACGGCGGCCAGGTCATCACCGCCGAGGTCCCCATGGCGGAGATGGGCAGCTATGCCATCGACCTGCGGTCCATGACCCAGAGCCGCGGCAGCTTCGTCTTCCACTTCGTCCGTTACGAGGACTGCCCGCCTCTGGCCCAGGAGAAGGCCATCGCGGAGGCGAAGGCCCTGGCGGAGCAGCAGTAAGGGAATACGCGCGGGCAGTCCGTCCAGGGTTCCCGCCGGGACACAGCGAAGCGGTCCCGGTGGGAAGCGGAGGGGCAAAGGAATGCAGCGCAGGTTTCGCCGAGAGGCGGAAGCGGAGCGGAATGGAGTTCGCCCCGATGCCGCCCGCCTCTGGCGCAGGAGAAGGCCATCGCGGAGGCGAAGGCCCTGGCGGAGCAGCAGGAAAACGACCTGCCCGGGGTTCCTGCCAAGACGCAGCGGAGCCGAAACCATCTGATGAAAAAACACGCCGCCGGGACCCCCGGCGGCGTGTTTTGCAAGAGAGAAAAGAAAGTTTGGAAATTTTTTTCCGTTGTTGCATTAGCAACTGTGCAATATTCGAATATCCTGTTATACTCATATCATCCCAAGCGGGACTACATGAAAAACGATAAAAATTTCCATTAATAAGGAGGATCATCTTATGAAGAAGTGGGTTTGCCAGGTTTGCGGTTATGTGTTCGAGGGCGAGAATCCCCCCGAGAAGTGCCCCCAGTGCGGTGTTCCCGCCTCCAAGTTCACTGAGCAGAAGGGCGAGATGAGCTGGGCCGCCGAGCATGTGGTGGGCGTGGCCCAGGGCGCTCCCGAGGAGATCATGGAGGGTCTGCGCGCCAACTTCACCGGCGAGTGCACCGAGGTGGGCATGTATCTGGCCATGGCCCGGGTGGCCCATCGCGAGGGCTATCCCGAGATCGGCCTGTACTGGGAGAAGGCCGCCTATGAGGAGGCCGAGCACGCCGCCAAGTTTGCCGAGCTCCTGGGCGAGGTGGTGACCGACTCCACCAAGAAGAACCTGGAGATGCGCATTGAGGCCGAGAACGGCGCCACCGCCGGGAAGTTCGAGATTGCCAAGATGGCCAAGCAGCTGAACCTGGACGCCATCCACGACACCGTTCATGAGATGGCCCGCGACGAGGCCCGCCACGGCAAGGCCTTCGAGGGTCTGCTGAAGCGCTACTTCGGCTGAGCCGGGCGCTGCGGAACAGCAAAATCAAACGGGAGGGGGATCACAACTGTGATCCCCCTCCCGTCTGCGTCTGCGGAGAGAAGGGGGCCCTGAGGGGCGGGGTTATTCCAGAGCCACCGTGACGGGCCGCCATTTGCGGACGTCGGGATTGCCGGGCTGGGTGGCCGTCTTGACGGCCGTATCCAGGTCCGCAAGGCTTTTGTAGATGGCGTTCCCGTTTTGGGGCTTTGTCCCGTTGTAATTCAGCCCCTGATACCAGGTGGAGTCCACGGGATTGTAGACCAGCGGCACGTTCCAATTCCCGTTGTTGACGGCAGGCGTCTCCTGCTTTTCGCGGGCGAAGAGCCAGGCTTCCCCGGTGTCGTTGCAGTAATAGGGCTCGATTTGATACACGGTGCCGTCCAGACGCAGCAGGGGCCAGGTGTTTCCATTTTCCTCAAAGAAGGCGGTGCGCAAACTCGGGTTGACTTTTTTGACGCCGTCGCCGGGGTCCTTTGAAAAGTCGATGAAGTTTTCCAGATAGGTCTTGACCCCGTCGGTGGAGGCGCCGCTGTTGGAGAGCGTGCCGTGCTCGCTGCAGGTGAGGGTGATGGTGCCGTCGCCCCCCACCTTGACGGTGACGGTCCCCACCGGACAGATGGTGCCGGCGTCCGCCAAAAACGCCTCGGCCTTCCGCTGGTCCAGTCCTTCCAGCATCGAGGCATAGACCAGCTCGGGCATCAGGTTGCGCCGGTTGGCCAGGCAGACCGCCTCCCGGGCCTTGGCCAGCTGGGTGCCGAAGACGGGGATGGCCACCGCCACCAGAACGCCGATGATGGCGACCACGATTAAGAGTTCCGCCAGGGTGAAGCCTTTCCGGCGGCGTTTAATATACATGGCTTCCCTCCTCCCGGCATCAGATTCTTGAGCGGCTTCCGCGTTTTTGCGGCGGTATGGCACGTTTGGCTGAAAGATCACAAGCTAAGTACAGTATAATCCTAATTTAGAGTGCCGTCAATGCGCGGCTGGCGGAGAAGCGTTAGAAGGGGACTGGTGATCCAGTCCCCTTTCAATTGCCGCAGAAGTCATTGAATCTCCTGCTCCAGACCATCGAACTCCGGCGCGGAGAAAAACTGGCCCAGGGTGATGCCCAGGCCGTCGCAGAGCTTTTTGATGGTGATGATGGAGACCTGTCTCCGCCGCGGGTCCATCATGCTGTACACCGTGGAAGGGGTGACGCCGGAACGCGTTGCCAATTCGTTGAATTGAATATTTCGTTCCCGGCAGAGCGCCGCGAAGCGGGCCGCCACGGCATCCTTCACCGTCATGTCATCCCCTCTTTCCGCCCTTTTCCCCGGCGGCGCACACGCGGATATCCGTGCCGCCGGAGGGGCTATTGCAGTTCCTGTTCCAAAGCGTCGAACTCCGGCGCGGAGAAAAACTGGCCCAGAGTGATGCCCAGGCCGTCGCAGAGCTTTTTAATGGTGACGACACCAGGATTTTGACTATTTCCATATAAAATGCTTTTGAGCGTAGAAGGGGAGACCCCAGAGGAAGTAGCCAACTTGTTTATGGTCCACCCGGTCTCTTCACACAGTTTTATCAGACGAAGGGCAACGGCTTTCCGTGTTTCCATGGGTCCACCTCCTACTTTTTGCTAAGTCTAACCGAAACTATTGCAAAAAGTGGGCGAAATATGATACTATAGTCGATATATAAACTACTTGGGAGGAGCCTATTTGAAAATCTGCGGTATAGTAGGAGAGGGCTGGACGGGGCCAGGTCCCTGGCAGGAGGGCGGCTGCCCGGCGCTGCTGGAGAAGCTGCTGGCACTGGCGGCGGAGGGTACTTTTGGATCTCCATGGACCGGGGGGTGGCCCTGTGGTCCGCCAGGGCTCTGCTGGCCCACCGGGAGGCCGCCGGCGGCACCTACCGGGTACACTGTCTGCTGCCTTGGGAGGAGCAGGCGGCGGACTGGGCGGAGCGGGTGCGGGAGGTCTGGTTCGACACGATCGCGGCCTGTGACCGGGAGCATCTGCTGGACCGGCACCGGGACGCCGGGACTTTGAACCGCCGGGACCGGTTTTTGGCGGAGGCCTGCGGCTGCCTGTTGATGGCTTGGGGCGGCGGGGACGTGGAGCTGGGCAAAACCCTGGGAGTTGCCCTGAGCCGGGGCGTGCCAGTGATGGAGCAGGCGGCGGAGTGAGAGGCGGAAAAATCGTCGCCACCCCCCTTGCGCGGGCGGGAAAATGATGATAGAATGCTCCCCGTGAAAGAGGAGAGATGTCATGTATCGCTACATATTTTTTGATTTGGACGGCACGCTGACGGATTCCAAAGAGGGGATCTTCAACTGCCTGCGCTACGCCTTTGAGAAGCTGGGGGCGCCGGTGCCGCCGGAGGAGACGCTGGTTTCGTTCATCGGCCCGCCCCTCCAGGACTCCTTCCAGCGCTTCTGCGGCTTTGACCGGGAGCAGGCCCGCCGGGCCATCGGGTACTTCCGGGAGCGCTACGCCGCAAAGGGCCGGTTTGAAAACGCCGCCGCCCCGGGGATGCCGGAGCTGTGCGCCCGGCTGAAGGACCAGGGTTACGTGCTGGCGCTGGCCTCCTCCAAGCCGGAGGAGATGTGCGTCCCCATCTGTGGGCAGTTCGGCTTCACCCCGTCGCTGGAGGTCATCACCGGCAGCCCGCCGGTGGGGGACTGGGACAAGTCGGACGTGATCCGGGAGACCATGCGCCGCCTGGGCCTCACCGAGGCGGACAGGGACGCCGTTTTGATGGTGGGGGACCGGAAGTTCGACGTGCTGGGGGCCGCCGCCTGCGGCATCGGCTGCGTGGGGGTGGAGTTCTTCGGCTACGCCGCCCCCGGGGAGCTGGCGGACGCCGGCGCCGTGGCGGTGGTGCAGACGCCGGAGGCGCTGGAGGCGTTTATCCTGGCCCACTGAGCGGAGAAAGTCTTAAAATAGAACCCCCCGGCCGCCTAAAAAGAGGCGGCCGGGGGATTTCTGTTTCCCGGGGGAGGAGTCAGCTTTTGGCGCCCACGATGGCGGCCAGGGTGGTGCCCGGGCCGGTGAGGTCCAGGGACATCACCGGGTCCACCGGCACCGCCAGGTACATGTTGTTGCCGTAGACGAAGGCGCCGGTGGTGACGGCGATGACCTTGCCGTAGGCGTTCAGCAGCGCGCCGCCGCTGCTGCCCTGGGAGGTGTCGGCGGTGTTCATAATGCAGGGCTGGGCGTACCGCTCCACCACCCGGTCCGTGGCGCTGACGATGCCGGAGCTCACCGCCAGGCCCAGGCCCAGAGGGTTGCCCAGGGTGTACACCGTGTCGCCGGCGAAGACGTCGGCGGTGCCCGCCACATCCAGATAGGCGAAGGCGGAGGTGTTGATGCCGGCGGTGGACTTTTTGCCGATCCGCAGCACCGCCAGGTCCATGTCGGGGTCGTACCACAGCACGGATTCCACGGGGTAGCTCTCCCCGGTGGCCAGGGTGATGACGGCGTGGATTTTATTGTCGATGGCGTGGTAGTTGGTGACGGCGATGCCGTCGGCGGAGATGAAGAAGCCGCTGGCGTTGCTGGCCGGGGTGTTTTCCAGCACCTCCCGGTCCGTCTCAAAGGAGGACAGGCAGAAGACGGCGGCCATGTGCCGGTCCGCGATCTGCCGGGCGGTGAGGGTCTCGGTCAAAAGCCCCAGGGCGTTGGCCGCAGAGCGGGTGCACACCCCCTGGGCCACCAGCTTTTCGATGACGGTGGAGCTGCCGTCCTTGTAGGGGAAGGACAGGGCGTCCGCCGCCATCGCAAACAGGTCCGCCTGGGTCAGGGCGCCGTCGTAGGTCCGGGCGGTGAGGCCGATGTGCCGGGCGAAGAGGGCGGCGCCGCCGACGGTGAAATCCCCGGCCTTGTCGCTGTACCCCAGCATCCGCAGCAGGAAGGTGCTCCACCCGTCGGCGCTGATGGGATCGTCGGGGCGGAAGGAGGTGACGGTAACGCCGGAGACCCACTTCTGGTGGGCGGCGTAGGTGACGGCGGTCTCCGCCCAGGCGGGGACGTCCCGGAAGCCGGAGATCCACAGATCGCTTGCCGCGGCCTGCTCCGCCGCCGCCAGCCGCACCAGCAGCACGGCGGCCTGGGCCCGGGTGGCGGGGGACTCCAGATCCCGGCCGGGGATGTCGTCCAGCAGATTCAGGGTGGAGAGGGTGTCCGCCGCCCGGGCGGCCTCGCCCTCCAGGCCGGCGGCTGCGGGAACTGCGCCCACCAGCAGGACCAGGGCGCAGAGAAGCGCAAAGAGTTTTGTTTTCATGGGTAGGTGCCTCCAATGTTAAAGTGTGTCTATTCTAACACCGCCGCCGCCGTCTGACAAGCACTGCCGTCATGGATTTTCTGGAAGGGGTCCTGACTGGACAGGACCGGGGAAATCTGATACAATGCGGTCATCAAGCGAGGAGGTGGGCGTGTTGGCGGAGCGGATTGCCAAAGACCTGTGGCGGCTGGACATTCCCCTGGTGGGGAACCCGCTGAAAAATTTGAACAGTTATCTGCTGCTGGGGGAGCGGAGCCTGCTGGTGGACACGGGCTTTCGCCAGGCCCCCTGCCGGGAGGCCATGGAGCGGGAGCTGGCGGAGACCGGCGTGGACCGCTCCCGGCTGGACATCTTTCTCACGCACCTGCACAGCGACCACACGGGCCTTGCCCCGGAGCTGGTCCGGCCGGGGGGGCGGGTGTTCATCGGCCGGGCCGACGGGACGCGGATGCTGGCCACCCAGAGCCCGGAGGCCTGGCAGAAGACCTACGCCGGCTACGCGGCGGAGGGCTTTTCCCAGGAGGAGCTGGCGGGCTTGTGGGACAGCAACCCCGCCAAAAACGCGGGGCCGGTGGCCTACGGGGACTATGTCTTTCTGGAGGATGGGGACACGCTGTCCTACGGCGGCCACACCCTGCGGTGCCTGCTGACGCCGGGGCACACCCCGGGGCACCTGTGCCTCTACGACCCGGAGGCCCGGTGGCTCTTCTCCGGGGACCACGTGCTGTTCCACATCACCCCCAACATCTGCCGCTGGAACGGCGTGGCGGACTCCCTGGGGGACTATCTGGAGAGCCTGAAGCGGGTGGGGGCGCTGCCGGTGGAGCTGCTGCTGCCCGCCCACCGGCAGGAGACCGGGGACCTGCGGGCCCGGACGGAGGAGCTGGCGGCCCACCACGCCCGCCGCATCGAGGACGCCATGGCGGTGGTGGCGGCGGAGCCGTGGCTGACGGCCTACGAGATCGCGGGCCGCATGGCCTGGAGCATCCGCTGCCGGGACTGGGCGGACTTCCCCCTGACCCAGAAGTTCTTCGCCGTGGGGGAGGCATTGTCCCACCTGGACTACCTGACGGCCCGTGGCCGGGTGGAGCGCCGGGAGCGGGACGGACGGTTTTTCTACGGCCCCGCCGGAGGCGGCGGCATCCAAGTACAGTAAAGGAGATTGCTGAAATGGAACTGAAAGACATTCTGAGCAAGTGCGACCACACCCTCCTCAGCCAGACGGCCACCTGGGAGGAGATCCGGGCCCTCTGCGACGACGGGATGCGCTACGGCTGCGCCAGCGTGTGCATCCCCGCGTCCTATGTCCGCCAGGCCGCGGACTACACGGCGGGCAGGCTGCCCATCTGCACCGTGGTGGGCTTCCCCAACGGGTACGACACCACCGCCGCCAAGTGCTTCATGGCCGCGGACGCCGTGGACAACGGCGCGGCGGAGGTGGACATGGTCATCAACCTGGGCTGGGTGAAGGACCGGCGGTGGGACGACCTCCTGGCGGAGATGCGGGCGGTGAAGGACGCCTGCAAGGGCCGGCTGCTGAAGGTCATCATCGAGACCTGCTTCCTCACCGAGGAGGAGAAGATCAAGCTCTGCGAGCTGGTCACCGCCTCCGGCGCGGCGTATATCAAGACCTCCACCGGCTTCGGCGGGGGCGGCGCCACCCGGGAGGACGTGGCCCTTTTTGCCGAGCACGTGGGGCCGGAGGTGAAGATCAAGGCTGCGGGCGGCATCTCCAGCTTACAGGACGCGGAGGACTTCATCGCCCTGGGGGCCTCCCGTCTGGGCACCAGCCGGGTGGTCAAGGCCGTGAAGGCCATGGAGGGCTGAGAGATGGGAACGCCCCACAATGAGGCGGCCCAGGGGGCCTTTGCCAAAACTGTGCTGATGCCCGGGGACCCGCTGCGGGCCAAATTCATCGCGGAGACCTTCCTCTCCGGCGCCGCGCTGGTGAACAACGTCCGGGGCATCCAGGGCTGGACCGGCACCTATCGGGGGACGCCCGTCTCCGTGATGGCCTCCGGCATGGGGATGCCCTCCATCGGCATCTACTCCCACGAGCTGTTCCACGTCTACGGCGTGGACAACATCCTCCGGGTGGGCAGCGCCGGGGGCATCTCCCCCAAGCTGCGCCTGCGGGACGTGGTGATGGCCCAGGGGGCCTGCACGGACTCCCGCTACGCCCACCAGTTCGGCCTGCCCGGCACCTTCGCCCCCATCGCGGACTTCACCCTGCTGGAGACCGCCGTGGCGGTGGCCCGGCGGATGGGGGTGGAGCCCCCGGTGGGCAACCTCCTCTCCTCCGACGTGTTCTACAACCACGCCGGGACCACCCTGGACTGGGGGAACATGGGGGTGCTGGCCGTGGAGATGGAGACGGCGGCCCTGTACTGCAACGCCGCCGAGGCGGGGAAGCGGGCGCTGAGCATCTGCACCATCTCCGACAGCCTGGTGACCGGGGAGGAGCTGTCCCCGGCGGAGCGCCAGACCTCCTTCACCCAGATGATGGAAATCGCCCTGGGGACGGCGGTGGAGATGGAGAACAAGCCCCTGTGAAGGGGGGAAAAGACCGTCCGGAGGCGACGGTCTTTTTCCTTTTTTACCAAAATTTTAACGAACCGAAAACAATCGGCCGATTCGGTTGAAATTGGGGGGGAGAGTTGGTATAATGGACCCAACCTGCAAGGGTTGGACCTCTGGTTCGCCGGGGGTTAAAAATTTGGAAGGAAGGTAAATCCAATGAAGAAGTTTCTTGCGCTGATGCTGGCATTGGCCATGTCCCTGTCCCTTGCGGCCTGCGGCGGCAACAAGGAGACCCCCCCTGCTGGAGACGGCACGCCCGGCGGTGACGCAGAGCCGGAGGCCTCCGCCTACAGCGTGGCCATGATCACCGACTACGGCGATATCACCGACGAGTCCTTCAACCAGACCACCTACGAGGCCTGCAAGGAGTACTGTGAGGCCAACGGCATCCCCTTCAACTATTTCAAGCCCGCCGGTGACTCCACCGCCGAGCGCGTGGCCATGATCGAAAAGGCCGCGGACGAGGGTTACAACATCATGGTCATGCCCGGCTTCGCCTTCGGCGGCGCCGTGGTGGAGGCCGCGCCCGACTATCCCGACGTGAAGTTCGTGGTGCTGGACGTGTCCAAGGGCGACTATCTGGAGGCCGGCGTGGCCGCCGCCGGAGAGTCCTACGACTACAACCCCGACAACTGGGATCTGAGCAAGTACGCGGATTTGAGCAACGTCTACACCATGATCTACCAGGAGGAGCTGTGCGGCTATATGGCCGGCTACGCCGCCGTGAAGCTGGGCTACACCCACCTGGGCTTCCTGGGCGGCATGGCCGTCCCCGCTGTGGTCCGCTACGGCTACGGCTTCGTCCAGGGCGCTGACGCCGCCGCGGCCGACGCCGGCGCGGACGTCACCGTGGAGTATGTCTACGGCAACCAGTTCTCCGGCGACGCCGACATCACCGCCTATATGGACAACTGGTATCAGACCCTGGGCGTCCAGGCCGTGTTCGCCTGCGGCGGCAGCATCTACACCTCCGCGGCCGAGGCGGCCGCCAAGGTGGACGGCGCCAAGGTCATCGGCGTGGACGTGGACCAGGCCGCCATCATCGACGCCTACGGCGAGGGGATGACCATCACCTCCGCCATGAAGGGCCTGGCCTCCTCCACCAAGGACGCCCTGGCCCAGATCATCGAGCAGGACAACTGGAGCGCCCTGGCGGGCCAGATCGCCAACCTGGGCCTGGTGTCCGGCGACGACCCCACCGCCAACTTCGTCCAGCTGCCCATGGAGACCACCCAGTGGGGCGACGGCTTTACCCAGGACGACTACAAGGCCCTGGTGAAGGCCATGTATGACGGCACGGTCACCGTGTCCAACGACACCTCCGCCATGCCCGCCGCCGCCATCACCGTCAACGATCACGGCAGCATCAAGTAAATCCAAACCATCGTGCCAAAGAGGACGGGAAATCTCCCGTCCTCTTTTTTTCGCGAAAGTGGAATTAGTCTTTGAAATATGCGCCGGCTTATAGTAAAATGAAATCATCTTGTAAGCAAATTGACAGAAGAGGGAGGTCGTGACCTTGGAGCAGTCCTATGCCATCGAAATGCTGCACATCACCAAGCGCTTCCCGGGCATTGTGGCCAACGACGATATCACGCTGCAATTGAAAAAAGGCGAGATTCACGCCTTGTTGGGCGAGAACGGCGCCGGAAAATCCACGCTGATGAGCGTGCTGTTCGGCCTGTACCGCCCGGAGGAGGGCACCATCAAAAAGGACGGCCGGGCGGTGGAAATTCGGGACCCCAACGACGCCAACGCCCTGGGCATCGGCATGGTCCACCAGCACTTCAAGCTGGTGGAGTGCTTCACCGTCCTGGACAACATCATCATGGGCGTGGAGCCCTGCCGGTACGGCTTCCTCCAGAAGAAGGAGGCCCGGGAGAAGGTGGTGGCCCTCAGCGAGAAGTACGGCCTCCACGTGGACCCGGACGCCATGGTGGAGGACATCACCGTGGGCATGCAGCAGCGCACCGAGATTTTGAAGATGCTGTACCGGGAGAACGAGATCCTGATCTTCGACGAGCCCACCGCCGTCCTGACCCCCCAGGAGATCGAGGAGCTGATCCAGATCATGCGGAACCTGGCGGCGGAGGGGAAGTCCATCCTCTTCATCTCCCACAAGCTCAACGAGATCATGGAGGTGGCGGACCGCTGCACCGTCCTGCGCAAGGGCCGCTACATCGGCACGGTGAACATCGCCGAGTCCTCCCGGGAGGAGCTCTCCCGGATGATGGTGGGCCGGGACGTGGACTTTGTGGTGCACAAGGGGCCCGCCAAGCCCGGCAAGGTGATTTTGGAGGTGGAGGGCATGACGGTGGCCTCCAAGTCCCACAACAACAACGCCGTCAAGCACGTCTCCTTCTCCGTCCGGGAGGGGGAGATCGTCTGCATCGCCGGCATCGACGGCAACGGCCAGACGGAGCTGGTCTACGGATTGACGGGGCTGGAGCCGCTGAAGGAGGGGAAGATCACCCTGGAGGGCCGGGACATCACCCGGGCCTCCATCCGGGAGCGGTCCACCCAGGGCATCAGCCACATCCCCGAGGACCGGCACAAGTACGGCCTGGTGCTGGACTACACCCTGGAGGACAACATGGTGCTCCAGCGGTACTTTGAGCCCCAATTTGTCTCCAAGGCGGGCTTTTTGAAGCGCAAGGCCATTCGGGACTACGCCGCCGCCCTCATCGGGCAGTACGACGTCCGCTCCGGCCAGGGCCCCGTCACCCCGGCCCGCAGCATGTCCGGCGGCAACCAGCAAAAGGCCATCGTGGCCCGGGAGATCGACAAGGACCCGGAGCTGCTGATCGCCGTCCAGCCCACCCGGGGCCTGGACGTGGGCGCCATTGAGTACATCCACCGCCAGATCGTGGCCCAGCGGGACGCCGGCAAGGGCGTGCTGCTGGTGAGTTTGGAGCTGGACGAGGTGATGGCCCTCAGCGACCGCATTTTGGTGATCTACGAGGGCGAGCTGGTGGGCCAGCTGGACCCCAAGACCACCACGGTGGAGGAGCTGGGGCTGTACATGGCCGGCGCGAAGAGGGAGGAGGTCTGAGGCAATGAAGAAGAATTCATCGTCCCTGCTGCGCAACGGCGCCGTCCAGTCCCTGCTGGCGTCGGTGCTGTGCATTCTGCTGGGATTGTTCATCGGCTACATCGCCCTGCTGGCCATCAACCCCGCCGGCGCGGGGGCGGCCATCCGGGCCATCGTGGAGAACTTTTTGACCTATTCCCGGCCCAGCGCCCAATTGAAATACCTGGGCGCCACCCTGGTGAAGACCGCGCCGCTGCTGCTGTGCAGTTTGTCGGTGCTCTTCGCCTACAAGGTGGGCCTGTTCAACATCGGCGCCGCCGGGCAGTACGTGGTGGGCGCGGGCGCCAGCCTCTACTGCGCCCTGGCCTGGGGCATGCCCTGGTACGTGTGCCTGCTGGCGGCGGTGGCCGCCGGTGCGCTGCTGGGCGCCGTCTCCGGCATGCTGAAGGCCTACTGCAACGTCAACGAGGTCATCTCCTGCATCATGCTGAACTGGATCAGCCTGTATCTGGTGAACACCCTGCTCAGCCGGGTGAAGGAGGCGGCCAGCCCCTACACGCTGACCCTGGTGAGCACCAACCCCGGCGCCCTCCTGCCCACCATAGGGCTGGAGGAGCTGTTGAACAACCAGTATGCCACCGTGGCCCTCCCCCTGGCGGTGGCCGCGGCGGTGGTGATCTGGGTGTTGCTGGAGAAGACCAAGCTGGGCTATGAGCTGAAGGCCACCGGCTGCAACAAGTTCGCCGCCCGGTACTGCGGCATGAAGGAGAAGAAGAACCTGATTCTCACCATGGCCATCGCCGGGGGCCTGGCGGCCCTGGGCGCGGCGCTGCTGTACCTCACCGGGTTCGAGCAGTGGCAGTGCACCCAGTCCTCCGTCCCCGCCATGGGCTTCAACGGCATCGCCGCCGCCTTCCTGGGCGGGCTGAGCCCCCTGGGCGCCATCCTCTCCTCCTACTTCATCCAGCACATCACCAACGGCGGCGCCTATGTGGACAAGACCATGTACTCCGCCCAGATCTCCGACTTCATCTCCGCCCTCATCATCTACCTGTGCGGCTTCGTGCTGTTCTTCAAGTACGCCCTCAACAGCCGCCTGGACCGGCGGGAGGAGAAAAGGGCCCGGGCCGCCCAGGCGGCGACTGAGAAAGGAGGGGACGCGGAATGATCCTCCTGCTGCAATATACGCTGATCTTCGCCTCCGTTCTGATGCTGGTGGCTCTGGGCGGGTGCTTCTCCGAGCACTCCGGCGTCATCAACATCGGCCTGGAGGGCATCATGGTCATGGGCGCCCTGGGCGGCGCGCTGATGATGAAGTTCCTCCCCGGCACCACCTCCGCCCCGGTGATGCTGCTGGCGGTGGTACTGGCGGCAGTGGCCCTGGGCGCGGTGTACTCGCTGCTGCTGGCGGTGGCCGCCGTCAACTTCAAGGCGGACCAAACCCTGGTGGGCACCGCCATGAACCTGCTGGGCACCGCCGCCGCCACCGTGTTCGTCAAGGCCATGAACACCGCCGAGAGCGTGGACAATGTGTCCTCCGTTATCCAGTATATCGAGGCCAAGAAGGCATTTTTGGTGAACATCGGCGGCTTTGAGTTCAACTGGTTCATGCTGCTGGCCCTGCTGGCCCTGGCCGCGTCCTACGTCACGCTGTACAAAACCCGCTTCGGCCTGCGGCTCATGGCCTGCGGCGAGCATCCCCAGGCGGCGGACAGCGTGGGCATCAACGTCTACAAAATGCGCTACGCCGGGGTGCTGATCTCCGGCGTGCTGGGCGGCCTGGGCGGCATTGTGTACATCACCGCCGGCGTCAGCGAGTGGAAATTTGAAAACGGCGTGGCGGGCTTTGGCTTCCTGGCCCTGGCGGTCATGATCTTCGGCCAGTGGAAGCCCACCCGCATCGCCCTGGCGGCGCTGCTGTTCGGCTTTTTCCGGGCGCTGGGCAACGTGTACACCGGCTTCGATTTCCTGAAGGCCCTGGATCTGCCCAGCTCCGTGTACAACATGCTGCCCTATATCATCTCCCTGGTGGTGCTGGCCTTTACGTCCCGGAAGTCCCGGGCCCCCAAGGCCGAGGGTATCCCCTACGATAAGGGACAGCGCTGAGACGATACAATTTGTAGAATGCCGCCGCAACAATCCCCTCCGTTATCGGACGGAGGGGATTGTTGCGGCGCGGAAAAGGATGGTTTTATGGACGCCGCACTGGTAAAATCCGCGATTTTGATCTTTTTGATTCTTTTGGGATACCTGCTCAAGCGGGCGGGCCTCTTCAAGAAAGAGGACAGCAAAATCCTCTCCAACATCATGCTGTACGTCACGCTGCCCGCCGTGCTGGTAAACGCCTTTCGGGATTTTACCATAGACGCCCGCCTGCTCTCCTTCGCCCTCATCGGCCTGGCCGCCGACGCCATCTTGGTGACGGTGGGCTGGAGGGTGGGGAGAAAGGAGGCGCCGGGGGTCCGGGCCATGTACATGATCTGCATGTCCGGGTACAACATCGGCAGCTTCGCCATCCCCTTTGTGCAGAACCTGTTCCCCGGGCAGATGATGGAGGCCATCATGTTCGATATGGGTAACTCCATCATGAACTGCGGCATCATCTTCTCCCTGGCCGCCATGCAGGTGCACCCCGACGCGAAATTCAGCCTGAAGGCCTTGGGAAAGACCCTGTTCTCCACCTTCCCCTTCGACCTGTACGTGGGGTTGCTGCTGCTGAGCTTGTTCCACTTCCGCTTCCCGGCCCCCATCTATCAGCTGGCGGATACGGTGGCGGGGGCCAACGCGGTGGTGGTGATGCTGATGCTGGGCATCATGTTCGAGGTGAAGCTGGCTCCGGACGCCCGCCACCAGGTGCTGGGCATCGTCACCGGCCGGGTGGCCACCACGGCGGCCATGGCGCTGGCGCTGTTTTTCCTGCTGCCCTTCCCGGTGGAGCAGCGGGTCATCGCGGTTTTGCTGGTCTGCGCCCCCATCAGCGGCATGGCTACGGTGTTCTGCGGCAAGCTGGGCTGCGACCCCAGCGTGTACGGCACCGCCACCTCCCTGACCATCCCCGTCAGCATCGCCGTGATGCTGGGCATCTCGCTGATCTGAGCGGGAGCTGGGGCCGCCTGCCCTGGGAAGCGACCGGGCACGGATCAGGAGGGTTGCGTCCCGTTGCCGCTGTTTTCCCTGTGGCAGACGATCCTTCCGTCCCGGGAACGGTTCTGAAAGCGCCTGGGCGTGGTTTCAGGAGAACTGCCGTCCCGCCGCTGGCTCCCTGCGGCGAATGATCCCCCGCCCTGGGGCTGGCTCCAAAAGCGCCCGGGTACGGGTTCAGGATGGGGGTGTCCCGCCGCCCCGCCGCCTCCGTCTCTCTGCGGCGGAGGCCCCCCTACTTGCGTGCCGGGAGAGTTCCCCGGCGCATACGCCGGGGAGAATCAGCGGATGGCCTTCGCCGCTGGGACGGCGATTTCAGCAAGCCCAGGCAGGGGCGGGAACCTTCGTTCCCGCCCCTGCCTTCGTTCGGTGTCAGGAGGCCCCGCCCTCAGAGAAACAGCATCCCCCCCGCCGCCAGCAGGGCGGAGAGCAGGCCCTGGAGGGCCTTGCCCCGCAGACAGGCCCCCAGGGGCAGTCCGCTGCCGTCCAGCACCGCCGCCGTCTGGCACAGGACGGACAGCCCGCCCCAGCCGCTGCAAAAGGCGGCGATGACGAAGCCCAGGCGGTCCGGCGCCAGCAGGGGTGTCAGGGAGAACAGCTCCACCGCGCCCACCAGCGCCGCCCCACCGCCTTCAGCGGGCTGACCAGCACATAGAACAGCACCACGAAGGCGCAGACGGACAGCATCCCAGACGCGGCGCCCCGCACCGCCTCCACAAAGGCGGAGGAGAGGGAGACGGCCCGGCAGGGGAAGGTCCTGGCCGGCACCCGGCGGGCGGGCCGCTTGCCGCCGCCCCGGAAACAGAGCCCCGTCAGCAGCACGGACAGCACGTGGATCAGCCACAGCCAGATCCCCGCCCGCACGTCCCCGAACACCCCGGCCCCCAGCACGCTGACCAGAAACACCGGGTTGGAGTTGTTGCAGAAGGCCAGCAGCCGCTCCGCCTCCTCCGCCGTCAAAAGGCCGTCCCGGTACAGGTCCGCCGCCGTCTTGGCCCCAATGGGGTATCCCCCCACCAGCCCCAGCAGCAGCGCCGAGCTGGCGCAGCCCGGCAGGCGGAACAGCGGCCCCATCAGCCCCGCCAGGTGGGGGGAGACCCACTCCCCGAAGCCCAGGGCCACCAGCAGGCCCGACACCGCCATAAAGGGAAAGAGGGCGGGAATCACCGACTGGGCGCACAGCGCCAGGGCCTCCGCCGCCGCGGCCCGAACCCGCCCCGCGTCCGCCAGGAACCAGATCAAAAGGCCGCACAGGACCAGGCAGGTGTCCGCCCGCCGCCGCTTTCTCATACGCATCACCCCCAGAGCCTATGCCCGCCTCCGCCGCCGTATGCCCGGCAAGTTTTCGCCGCCCGCCGCATAGAGTTGCACGGGGTGAAGCAAGCATGGAGAGAAATCGAAGAGAAAACAGTGTGCTGACCACGGTGGCGGAGCTGTTCGACCTGCCCGCGGACGTGGTGGCGGGCCTGCCCCGCCTGGAGATGGTGGGCAGCCGCCAGCTGTATGTGGAGCACCACGCGGGCATTCTGGCGTACAGCGAGGCCCAGATCGACGTGAACACCGCCGCCGGGGTCCTGCGGGTCCGGGGGGAGGGGCTGAGTCTGCTGGCCATGACGGCGGAGGAGCTGCGGATCGGCGGGCGGATCGCCGCCGTGGAGTGGGTGAGGTAGCGCGATGCTGAACGAGCTGGTAAACCGCCTGCGGGGGCAGGTCCGGGTGCGGGCGGAGTGCGCCTTTCCGGAGCGGGTGCTGAATCTGTGCGGCGCCCGGGACCTGGCCTTCTGGGATTTGAAGTGGGAGTCCCCCACCGCCTTCACCTGCCGGCTCTCCCGGCGGGACTGGCACGCCCTGCGCCGGGCGGCAAAAAATCTGGACTGCGCGCTGACGGTGGTGGGCCGGGAGGGGGCGCCCTACTTCCTCTTCCGCTTCCGGGGCCGCCGGGCGCTGCTGGCGGGGCTGACCCTCTGCGCCCTGAGTCTGTTTTTCGGCTCCTTTTTCGTCTGGGAGTTTCACGTGGAGGGCAACCAAACGGTACCCACGGAGGAGATTCTCCGGGCCCTGGAGAAAAACGGGGTCCATCTGGGCTCCTTCGGCCTGGCCCTGGACGGGGAGGACATCCGCAACCACGTGCTGCTGGACGTGCCGGGGCTGAGCTGGCTCACCGTCAACGTCTCCGGCTTCCGGGCCAACGTCCAGGTCCGGGAGCGCATCCCGGCGCCGGAGCTGGTGGATGAGCGGACCCCCACCAACGTGGTGGCCCGGCGGCCGGGGATGGTGCTCCAGGTCCAGGCCCTGGACGGCGTGGCCGCCGTGCTGAAGGGGACCACCGTGACGGAGGGGCAGCTCCTCATCTCCGGCGTGGAGGACACAGACACCTTCGGTGCCCGGGTGCTGGCGGGGATGGGCAGCGTCACCGCCCGGACCTGGTACAGCCTCACCACCGCCGTCCCCCTGACGGCGGCGGAAAAGCAGTACACCGGCCGGGAAAAAACCGGGGTCTCCCTAGTTTTCGGCACCCACCGGGTAAAATTCTTCACAAACAGTAGCATCGAAGGGGCGGAATATGATAAAATAACCACCAGAACCCCCTGGAGAGTGCTGGGGCTGCCGCTGCCCGTGGCACTGGTGACGGAGACCTGGCGGTTTTACGAGACGGCCCCGGCGGAGCGGGACCAGGCGGAGGCCCAGGCCGACGCCGAGCAGGTGCTGACGGCCTATCTCCACAGCCTCGTGGACCCCTACGGCACCGTCCGCTCCACCCTCTGCACCAGCCGCCGCCGGGGGGACACCCTGCTGGTGACGTTGTCGGCAGAGTGCGAGGAGCAGATTGGCCGGCAGGTCCCCATTTTAACGGAAGAACCGGACGCGTGACGCCCGACGATACAGGAGTGAAAAAGCGTTGGAACAGAGAATCAGCATTGAACGGCTGGAGCAGGCAGTCAACATCTTTGGGTCCTTTGATGAGAACATCCGCCTTTTGGAGCAGGAATTCGGCGTCACCGTGGTGAACCGGGACGGGGAGCTGCGGGTGGACGGCGAGCCGGAGGACACCCTGCTGGCGTGCAAGGCGGTCCAGGCCCTGCTGACCCTCTCCTCCCGGGGAGAGGCCATCGGGGAGCAGAACGTGCGCTATGTCATCGGCCTGGTGCGCAGCGGGAAGGAGGCCCAGATCACGGAGCTCACCGGCGACGTGCTGTGCATCTCCGCCAAGGGCCGGCCGGTGAAGCCCAAGACCATCGGGCAGAAGGAGTATATCGCCTCCGTACTGAACAACACCATCACCATCGGCGTGGGCCCGGCGGGCACCGGCAAGACGTATCTGGCGGTGGCCGCCGCGGTCCAGGCCTTCCGGGACAAGCAGGTGAACCGCATCATCCTCACCCGCCCGGCGGTGGAG
This sequence comes from uncultured Oscillibacter sp., assembly GCF_900544955.1. GTDB lineage: Bacteria > Bacillota > Clostridia > Oscillospirales > Oscillospiraceae > Oscillibacter. The sequence goes on along the minus strand of NZ_UQXD01000011.1, from coordinate 28,409 downwards.
GCGGGGGAGCGGCTGGGCTTTCTGCCCGGCGATCTCCAGAGCAAGGTGGACCCCTACCTGCGGCCGCTGTACGACGCCCTGTTCGACATGCTGGGGGCGGAGACCTACCAGAAGTACCTGGAGCGGGGCAACATCGAGGTGGCTCCCCTGGCCTATATGCGGGGCCGCACACTGGACGACAGCTTCATCATCCTGGACGAGGCCCAGAACACCTCCCGGGAGCAGATGAAGATGTTTCTGACCCGGCTGGGCTTCGGGTCCAAAATCGTCATCACCGGCGACGTCACCCAGATCGACCTGCCGGACGGAAGGGCCTCCGGATTGAAGGAGGCCATGCGGGTGCTCCGCCGGGTGGAGGGCATCGGCATCTGCGAGCTGACCGACGCGGACGTGGTGCGCCATGTGATGGTCCAGCGGATCGTGAAGGCCTACGAGGACTACGAGACCGCCAAAACCGGTGGGAAAGGGCGAAAATAATGGCCAAAAAACACTATATACCGGTCACTGCCGACGTGCCCGGCGCCGCCAACGAGCGAAACTGCGCCCTGATCCGCAGGGTGATCCGCACCGCCCTCCAGGCGGAGGGGGTGGACGTGCCCTGCGAGGTGGACGTGCTGCTGACCGGCGACGAGGGCATCCGCCGCATCAACCGGGACATGCGGCAGGTGGACCGGCCTACGGACGTTTTGAGCTTTCCCGAGTTCACCCTCCGCCCCGGGGAGCGCCCGGAGGCGGAGGACGCGGACCCCGGCACCGGTTTGGTGCCCCTGGGGGACATGGTGATCTCCATGGAGCGCGTGGCGGCCCAGGCCAAGGAGTACGGCCACCCCAACCGCCGGGAGCTGAGCTATCTGGTGGTCCACTCTGTGCTCCACCTGCTGGGGTACGACCATCTGGACGAGGGGCCCCAGAAGCGGCAGATGCGCACCCGGGAGGAGGCCATCCTCTCGGAACTGGGCATCGGCCGGACGGAAGGGGACGGCGCCGGGGAGCACTAACCCGGGACGGGCCCGGCGCATAGACTGGTCCGAGGTGATCGGAATGGTAATGCTGCAAGACGGGCTCCTTGCGTTCTTCTCCGCCGTGGGGCTGACCACAGTGGTGTGGCTGGTGGCGGGGGCGGTGCTCCATGCGGGGCGCCCCGCCGTGCCGGGCCTGCTGCTGGTGCTGCCCCTGCGGGGGGAGGCCCTGGCGATGGAGGCGGATGTGCGGGAGCTGCGCCGGGTGCAGGGCCGCCTGCCCGGCGCGAAAATCATCCTGGCGGACTGCGGGCTGACGAAAGACGCCCGGGCCCTGGCCCAGTATCTGGCGGACCGGGAGAAAAACGCGGTGCTGATCGACCCGGAGAAATTTCACGTGGGGGGACCGCGCCCCTGAAAGAGGAACTGCATGGAAGAGCTGACCGCCTGCGAGGGCACGGTACATAGCCTGATTTTTCAAAACGCCGAAAACGGCTATACGGTTCTCCGGCTTTTGACGGAGGAGGGCGAGGTCATCACCGTGGTGGGCTGCATCCCCTGTGTGGCCCCCGGGGAGCACCTGGCGGTGTCCGGCGTGCGGGAGCAGCATCCCCAGCACGGGGAGCAGGTGCGGGCGGTGGAGCTGGAGCGGAGCCTGCCGGAGGATGAGGAGGAGATTTTCAGCTACCTCTCCTCCGGTGTCTGCAAGGGCATCGGTCCCGCCACCGCCCGCAGCATGGTGGACCGGTTCGGCGCCGCGGCGCTGGACGTCCTGGAGCGGGAGCCGGAGCGGCTCACCACGCTGAAGGGCATCACGGCGAAACGGGCCCAGGAGATGTCCGCCGCCTTCCGCCGGCAGATGGGGCTGCGGCGGCTGATGGCCTTTCTGGCCCAGTACCAGCTGCCCACGGTGCTGGCCATGCGGCTGCGCCAGCAGTACGGCGACGCGGCGCTGGAGATGGTGCGGGAGAACCCCTATCTCCTCTCCGGCGACGACTGCGGCGTGGCCTTCTCCGTCACCGACGAGATCGCCATGGGCATGGGCTTCGACATGGGCTGCGAGGCGCGGCTCCAGGCGGCGGTGACCTTTGAGCTGAGCCACAACGAGAACAACGGCCACGTCTTTCTCCCCCGGAACAAGCTGGTGTCCGCCACCTGCCAGCTGCTGAACTGCCCGGAGGAGCTGGTGGAGCAGGCGTTGGACAACCTCATCGACCGGGGGACGGTGTGCCGGGAGCAGGTGGCCAACGTGGAGGCCTGCTACCTGCGCAGGCTGTGGGAGGCGGAGACCTCCGTCTGCGCCCGGCTGAACCAGCTCTTGGCGGCGGAGGCGGACGAGAGCCGCCAGGCGGAGCGGACCGTGGCGGAGATTGAGCGGGAGCAGGGCATCACCTATGCGCCCCAGCAGCGCCAGGCGGTGGAGCTGGCGGCCCGGCGGGGGGTGCTGATCCTCACCGGCGGCCCCGGCACCGGCAAGACCACCGCCGTCCGGGGCATCGTGGCCCTGCTGCAGCGGATGGGGCTGGACATTCTGCTGGCGGCCCCCACCGGCCGGGCGGCCAAGCGGATGAGCGAGCTGACGGGCATGGAGGCCCAGACGGTCCACCGCCTGCTGGGCATGACCTGGAGCGAGGCCACCCGCCAGGTGACCTTCCAGAAGACGGAGAAGGAGCCGCTGGAGGCGGACGCGGTGATTGTGGACGAGATGAGCATGGTGGACCTGCCGCTGTTCGCCGCGCTGCTGCGAGCCCTGCGGCCGGGGACCCGGCTGGTGCTGGTGGGGGATGCGGACCAGCTGCCCTCCGTGGGGGCGGGGAACGTGTTCTCCGATCTGATCCGCAGCGGGCGGGTGGAGACGGTGTTTTTGCGGGAGGTGTTCCGCCAGGCGTCCGAGTCCGCCATCATCCGCAACGCCCACGCGGTGAACCTGGGGCAGCCGCCTCAGCTGAGCAACGACCAGGGGGACTTTTTCTTCCTCTGCCGCCGGGACGCGGAGCGGACGGTGAGCACTGTGGTGGAGCTGTGCAAAAGCCGCCTGCCGGAGAAGATGGGGGTGCCGGCGGACCAGATCCAGGTGCTGACCCCCACCCGGAAGGGCCCCAGCGGCACCATCCGGCTGAACCAGTGCCTTCAGGAGGCGCTGAATCCCAAGCGGGCGGACCGGCGGGAGCTGGTCTGGGGCGAGCGGCTCTTCCGGGAGGGGGACCGCATCATGCAGACCCGGAACGACTACGACGTGGTGTGGGAGAAGGCGGACGGCACCGTGGGCACCGGCATGTTCAACGGCGACGTGGGGCGCATCGCGGAGATTGACCCTTCCGGGGAGTGGCTGCTGATGGACTTCGACGGGCGCACCGCCGTCTATGGCGCGGAGATGCTCAGCGAGGTGGACCTGGCCTACGCCCAGACGGTCCATAAGGCTCAGGGCAGCGAGTACCGCTGCGTGGTGCTGGCGGCCATGCCGGCGGCCCAGTCCCTGATGGTCCGGGGGGTGCTGTATACCGCCCTCACCCGGGCCCGGGAGCTGCTGATCGTGGTGGGGGATGACGCGGCCATCCGGGCCATGGCGGAGAATGACCGCCAGCAGAAGCGGTACTCCGGGCTGCGGTGGCGGTTGGCCCACAGCGGGGAGTGAGCGGGCAGGGGAGACTGCCCTGCCTGGCCGGAGGGAGAGTGTGTTTCGGCCGGAGAGATTGCCCGCCGTCGGGCGGGGACTTTTCGCACCACGGGACGGGGAATCCGCGCCCCATGCGCGGGGAAGGAAGGCCCGCCGCCAGGCAGGGACGAGGGGACGCCGCCCCACGGTGGCGGCATTCCCATCCCCGCCCGACGGCGGAAATCCCCGTCCCCGCGCCGTGCGCGGATATCTCCCGTCCCCCGCGCGATGCGCGGCCGCCCCACGCCCCGGCGGGTGGAAATCCCGCCAGTTCCGCCCCGGTAGGGCGGTGAATTTATTTTCTGGACCCAAACAGGTCCCATAAAAGAGGGATGTCTCCATAGAATAAACCCAAAAAGGACCGAAATTGGTCCTTTTGCGGAGGAAAACTATGGAGCAGAAAATTAAACAGAACATTCGGATTGGTGCCAATATCCGCAGACTCCGCACCCAGCGGGGCATCGGGCAGACGGAGCTGGTCCGCCTGCTGCAGCTGGAGGGGGTGGAGATGACCCGGGAGACCCTGGTGAAGATCGAGCGGGGCACCCAGCACATTCTGGCCACCCAGCTCCGGGGCATCCGGGATACCTTGGACACCACCTACGACGAACTTCTGGCGCAGTGGGAGGGCTGACGGCGGCGGAGCGGGTGCTGAACCTGCTGTTCCCGCCGAAATGCCCCTTCTGCGGCAAGGTGCTGGACTGCCCGGGCCTCTGCCCGGCCTGCGAGGCAAAGCTGCCCTGGACCGCGGACGCCGAGGCCCTCCGGGAGCTGGGCGGCGGGCTGCGGTGCGCATCGCCGCTGTGGTATGAGGACTTGGCCCGGGAGGGCCTGCTGCGCTTCAAATTTCAGGGGGCCTCTGCGGCGGCGGAGCCTCTGGGGGAGCTGGTGGCCCGCTGTGCCGCCGAGCATTTCCCCGGGGCCTTTGACACCGTGACCTGGGTGCCGGTGAGCCGGAAGCGCCTGCGGCAGAGGGGGTACGACCAGGCGGAGCTGCTGGCCCGGGCCGCCTGCCGCCTCTGGGGGACGAGGCCCGCGGCCTGCCTGCGCAAGATCAGCCACAACGCCACCCAGTCGGGGCTGACGGAGGCCGCCGCCCGCCGGGCCAACGTGCTGGGCGTCTACGAGGCGGCGGGCGCGGTCCGGGACCGGCGGATTCTCCTCGTGGACGACATCTGTACCACCGGCGCCACCTTGTCGGAGTGCGCCCGGGTTTTGAAGGACTGCGGCGCGGCGGAGGTGGTGTGCGTTACGGTGGCGCTGGCCAGGCCGAAAAAGGTCGGAAAAAGCCGGGAACTGTCAAAGAATGAGGTTGCAATTACATAAATTTGCCGTTATAATAAAATCTGTATGATTGTAAGCGGGAAAACCGTTCATAATAACGTATAGAAAGATCAATGAGGTGGAGTCTATGTCCATGGCAAAGGATATCGGTATCGATCTGGGTACCGCGTCGGTTTTGGTATATGTGCGGGGCAAGGGCATCGTGCTGAATGAGCCCTCCGTGGTGGCGCTGGACAAAAACACCGGCAAGCTGCTGAAGGTGGGCACCGAGGCCCAGGCCATGCTGGGCCGCACCCCCGGCAACATCGTGGCCATCCGCCCCCTGCGGGAGGGCGTCATCTCCGACTACGACATGACGGAGCGGATGCTCAAGGAGTTCATTCACAAGGTGGCCGGGGTCTCCTTTTTCAAGCCCCGGGTCATCATCTGCGTCCCCTCCGGCATCACGGAGGTGGAGGAGCGCGCCGTCATCGACGCGGGCATCCAGGCCGGCGCCCGGAAGGTGTATCTCATCGAGGAGCCCGTGGCCGCGGCCATCGGCGCCGGCATCGACATCGCCAAGCCCGACGGCCACATGGTGGTGGACATCGGCGGCGGCACCGCCGACATCGCGGTGATCTCCCTCTCCGGCGTGGTGGAGTCCGCCTCCATCAAAATCGCCGGCGACCAGCTGAACGAGGCGGTGGTGAAGTACATGCGCCGCAAGCACAACCTGCTGGTGGGCGAGCGCACCGCCGAGGAGATGAAAAAGCAGATCGGCTGTGTCTTCCCCAAGGAAGAGGAGGAGACCATGGACGTGAAGGGCCGCTGCCTGCTGACGGGTCTTCCCAAGGTGGTCACCGTCTCCTCCACGGAGATGATGGACGCCTTCGAGGAGCCGGTGGAGCGGATCATGGAGGCCATCCACTCCGTGCTGGAGCGGACGCCCCCGGAGCTGGTGGCGGACATCTCCACCAACGGCATTGTGATGACCGGCGGCGGCAGCCTGGTCTCCGGCTTCGACAAGCTGGTGACCGCCCGCACCGGTATCCACACGGAGATTGCGGAGGACGCCATCTCCTGCGTGGCCCTGGGCACGGGCAAGAGCTTGGACTCCCTGAACAACATGCAGGACGGCACCATGAACCTCAGCCGCCGCAAGCAGATGAACTGACGACGGGCCGGGGAACGCCCCGGACGAAAAAGAAGAAGGCCCGGAGGGCCTTCTTCTTTTGCCAAACCGCTATAAGGGTGGGGCCTCTTCATTTTCAGTCCTGTCGGGACGCCGCATAGGTCCTGCGCTCCCCCTCCCAGCGGTCCCGGTCCCCATCGGTGAGGGGGCGGAGGACCCGGCAGGGGTTTCCGGCGGCCAGGACGCCGGCGGGCAGGTCCCTGGTCACCACGGAGGCGGCGGCCACCACCGTGCCGTCTCCGATGGAGACACCGGGGAGGACCACCGTGTTGCCGCCGATCCACACGCTGTCGCCGATGGTGATGGGCAGGCCGAATTCCAGCTCCAGGTTCCGGATCTCCGGAACGGTGGGGTGTCCGGCGGTGTAGAGGCACACCCGGGGGCCGAAGAACACATGGTCCCCGATGGTGATGGGGGCCACGTCCAGGAAGATGCAGTCGTAGTTGGCATAGAAATGGCTGCCGATGGAGAGGTTGGCGCCGTAGTCGCAACGGAAGGGCGCCTCAATCCAGCCGCTCTCGCCCAAGTGCCCCAGCAGCGTGCGGAGCAATTGCTCCTGGGTGCGCTGGTAGTCTGGGCGGGTGGGGTCCGCCTGGTTGAAGCGCCAGGTCAGCGCCTGGGCCCGCCGGCGGGCCGCCGTCAGTTCGGCGTCTCCGGCGTTGTAGAGTGCTCCGGAGAGCATCCGGTCTCGTTCCGTCATGGGGGACCTCCTGGTTGTTTTTGGGGGCAGGGGCGCGGCCCGGCGGGGGCCGCCGGGGAATCAGACGCCTTGGGACAGCGGAAGACGGTGCCGTTTTCCAGCAGCGGCCGGGTAGCGTCGGGAAACGTCGCCGTCGCGGTCTGTCCGTCCGCCGTGATGACCCCGCCGATGGGAATTCCGGCGGCATCCGCGGCTGGGAAGAGCCGCCATTTCCCCAACGCCGCCGTCCGGCGTGGTGAGGCGGGTCGACGCCGGGCTGCATGCAGGATTGGCCGGTGCCGTCCCCAGCAATTTCCAGGTTGGGCTCGCCGGTTTCCCAGTCCCGATGTACCGAGCGCCGTCAAAGGGGACCGCGGCGGGAAGCGGCGCCTCCGGGGATGCGGGTTTCTCCCCATCCGCGGCGGCCTCCGTTTCCACAGACGGGCCGTCCGGGGCCTGCTCCCGCGCCGTATGGGTGTAGTCCCCGGCAGCAAGGGGGACCGTCGGCAGGCGCATCGCGGGTTTTCGTGCATCCGCTCCGCTTTTCCCCGGGGCGCCGTGCGGACGGTGTCCTGTTCCGATTTTGCCGGACGGCGCCGCCCCGCCGGAGCAGCTATCTCCCCCATCCTACCACACCGGCCCGGTTTTCTCAAGCCCTTCGCCCCCGCCGCCCCCTTGCAAGTTGCCAGGAGTTTGGCAGATGGAACCCGGTCCCGCCCGCTGCGGGCCGGAGGGCTGCTTGCCCGGGCGGGGCGGAAACCGGCGGGACCTGTTGCGGAAACTACTGTATTTTCTCCGGAAGCGGCGTATACTATCATAGAAAAATTGTGCCCCGACAGGGGCTGCACGGAAGAGGGCGCCGGGAGGCGCATGGAGGTTTTTTATGTACCAATTCAAGCCAGTGACCAAGCAGGACGGCACCAAACTGCGGAAATACTACCAGAACTGCCCATTCGGCCTGTGCGAGTACTCCGTGGGGACCAAGCTGATGTGGCGCCCGGTGCTGCATCCCGCCTGGGCGGAGATCGCCGGGTGCCTGGTGGTGCGCAACGATCACAACGGCCGCTGGGTGTTTGACTATCCCGTTCCCGGCCCGGAGGGGGACGAGGACGCCGCCCTGGAGGCCATCGAGGCCTACTGTCTGGAGAGCGGCGCCATGCCGGTGATCTCCGTGGTGCCGGAGAGCAAGGCGGCCCGGCTGCTGGCCCGGTATCCCTACGTGCGGGTCAGCGACATCCGCACCTGGCGGGACTACGTGTACTACCAGGAGGATTTGCAGCTCTTCGCCGGGCGGCGGTACTCCGGCCAGCGCAACCACATCAAGAAATTCCACACCCAGTGGCCCGATGCGGCGTTCCGCCCTCTGACGGGGAAGGACGAGGCGGTGATCGACCGGTTCTGGGTGGACTACGAGGCGGAGTTTCCCAAGGGGGACAACGCCAAGGCCCGTGACGAGCTGAAGCTGGCCAAGCAGATGCTGAAGATGGCGGGGAAGCCCTGGTTCCTGGCGGGGGGCATGTTCGACGGGGAGAAGCTCATCGCCCTGTCCCTGGCGGAAAAGTGCGGGGACACCCTCATCATCCATATTGAAAAGGCCCTGTATTCCTACACCGGCGTGTATCCCACCCTGGTCCAGACCTTTGCCGGGGCCTTCGGGGAGGGGTGCCGGTGGATCAACCGGGAGGACGACGCGGCGGACCGGGGGCTGCGGACCTCCAAGCTCCAGTACGGCCCCGCCAAGCTGGCGCCCAAATACTGCTTCGAGCCCCAGAACGAGCTGCTGCGCCACGTGACCGCCATCCCGGAGCTGAAGACGGAGCGGCTGACCCTCTCCGCCCTGACGGAGGCGGATATCCCCGCCTACAACGCCCTGGTCCTGGACGGGGAGCGAAACCGCTGGTGGGGCTATGACGACGTGGGCGGCCTGGGGAAGCCGGTGGAGGAGCGGAGCTTCTTCGACGTAGCCCGCCGGGACTTTGAAAACCGGCTGGCGGTGAATTTCGCCGTCCGCCTGGACGGGAAGCTCATCGGCGAGGCGGTGCTGTACCGGTTCGACTGCCGGGGCGGCGCGGAGCTGGGCTGCCGCATCGACCGGGCCTATGCGGGCAACGGCTACGGCACGGAGGCCTTCGCCGCCGTGGCCAACTGGGGGCTCTATCAGGTCCACCTCTCCCGGGTGGTGGCCAAGTGCTACAAGGAGAACCAGTCCTCCGCCCGGATGCTCTCCTCCTGTATGCGCAGGAGTGGGGAGGACGAGACCTTCTTCTACTTTGAAAAGCTGGTATGACCACGGGGAGGGCCCCCGCGGGGGCCCTCCCCGTGGTTCTCGAAAAAATGCCGAGGCATTTTTCGAGAAAACGGCGGCCCACTGCGCGCACTCACTGTGCGCTTACGGCGCACAGTTCGTACACTTGCGGGCCGAGGGGGATGTTCTGCCACGTACACGCCGCGGCAGAACATGATTCTATTTGTTTACACCACTCCGGCAGCGAATCGCCGGAAGACATCTATAACCGCAGGGAGGGTCCCCATGGGGTCCCTCCCTGCTTTGTTGTCGTCAGCCCATCATCCAGCGGTAGAGCACCGCCGCCGCGGCGCCCCAGGTGGCGGGCTGGCCGGGCCGGAGCAGGCCCGCCCCGTCGCCCTGGAACAGCCCGGCCTCCACGGCCCAGGCCAGCGCGGGAGCCGCCTCCGGCGCCGTCTGGTCCCAGTCCGCAAAGTCCGGCGCCGCCCCGGAGGACGCCTCACCGAAGAGGCGGAACAGCGATTGCGCCAGCTCCTGCCGGGTGACGGCCCGGCCCGGCTCCGCCAGTGCCGCCGGGTCCATGAGGGCCTCCTCCGCCGCCCAGGAAAGGGGGGAGGACTCGGTCTCCGGGCTGCCCGCCAGGCGATGGAGGAGGGCGGCCAGGGCCTCCTGGGTCAGAGGCGCCTCGGCGTGGAACGGTTCGTCGCCCTGGAACAGCCCGGCGGCGGTGCAGAGGCGGACTGCCTCCGCCGCCCAATTGTCGGAGAGGTCCCAGGCGGGCAGATGGTAAAGCGTCTGCTCCAGATAGCGGAGGGTGTCCGCGGCGATTTGCTCCACAGCGTCGGGGCGGAGGGGGTTGGAGAGGCCCGCCTCCTCCAGCGCCGCCAGATAGCCCCGGGTCTCCGTCTGGGCGACCAGGGACAGGTAGGTGTCCACGGCGCCGTCGAAATCCGTCAGGGAGCGCCCCAGCAGCTCCAGACTGGACAGGGCGGAGGTGGCGTAGCTGATGTAATAGAAGGGGCTTTCAAAGGTGTGGGAGATCTGCACCCAGTTGTAGGCCTGGTCCCCCGGCGAGGCGTACTGGTAGCCGTACTCGGCGGCCAGCTGGCGGTACAGGCGGTTCATCTCCGGCGCCGTCATGCCGCCGTCCGCGTACACGGCCTGCTGGAACTCGTCCTCCAGGCAGCCGGAGATCACGCCGTCGATCATATCCAGGAGCTCTGCCGCCCGGTAGGCGTCGGCGCCCGCCGCTCCCGCCAATTGTGCGGCAAAGGGCAGCGTCAGCAGTTCCAGCCCCTGGGAGCAGATTTCGGCGGTATCGAAGCAGAGCACGGTATTTGGGCTCAGGGCAGCGTCGGCATAGTGTCCGAACTCATGGATCAGCACCTTTACGTCCCAATAGATGCCCATGGGCCGGTTGAACAGGTAGGCGGAGCCATACGCCGGGAGCGCGTTCGTGAAGCCGACGCTGGACTTGGTGTCCAGGGGGCCGATGTCGCAGAGGTCCTGGTCCCGCATATAGGCGTACACCGCCGCGTATTCGCTGGAAATCTGCTCCACGCAGGGCGCCGCCAGGTCCAGCACCTCCTCCTGGGTCAGGTCCGTCATACCGTCCAGCAGCGACCCGTCCAGCGAGGGGCGGTAGAACAGCACGGCATTCAGCTCCCGGGACAGGGGGACGAAGATCTCCTTCACCGCCTGGTAGAGGGCGGCGGTGTCCGCCGGGGCGTAGTCCCGGTCATAGATTTTCTCGTAGGCGAAGGCGGCGTAGCTGTCGTACCCGTGGGAGGCGGCGTAGCGGTTGCGCAGGGGCACCAGCTCCGCCAGAATGGGCGCGGCGGCGGCGTTCCGGGCCTTGGCGATCTCCGCCGTAATGGCGCCGTACGCCTCGTCGGACAGCGTGCCGTCCAGATAGGCCTCCGCAGCGGCATCCTCCGTAAAGGACCGGCCGTTCCAAACCGCCCGGTAGTCCTGGGTGATTGCCTGCCAGTAGTCGTTGACCAGGGCGGTCTGCTCCTCCAGCATCGCCATCTGCGCCGGGGTGTCCACCAGCATGTCCCGATAGACGTCGGCGTCCGCGCCCAGGGCCTCCTCCAAAAGCGGGGCGCAGCTGCCCGCCAGAAGGGCCTGGGTGGCGGCAGTGTAGTCGTTGAAGGCCTGGTTGATGAGGCTGTCCCAGCCCATGTACGCGTCTCCATAGGCGGCGGCGTCCCGATAGTAGTCCAGAGTGCAGAAGATATAGGCTGTCTCCAAGCGCTGGTAGGCCTCATCCAGGTCCGTCCAGAGGGCGAAGAGCGTCTGGTCCGGGGCGTCCGCGCCGGCGGCGTCCAGAGCCGCAAGGGCCTGGCCGAACGCGGCGGTGTCCGCCCGCTCCCAGTCCCGGTCCGCCAGGGGCACCGGCTCCGGGAAGGCGTCAAAGACCGCCGTCTCCCGGGCCTGGACCGCCGGGACCAGCAGCGCGGCGGACAGGCACAGGGCCAGCAGCAGCGACAGGGGCTGTTTCCAATGTTGTTTCATAGAGTGGCCTCCCCTTACAATGTGAAAGAATTCCTGTAAAGAGCATACCACCCTTTCCGCCCGGGGTCAAGGAACCCCGGGCCCTCCGGGCAGAGAAAACGGGGAGAGGCGCGCACCCGGCGGTGCGCGCCTCTCCCCGTATCATGTCCAGACGGTCTCCCGGCGGTTCGCCGCCGGAGCGGCGAAGGGAGATGAAATCCGCTTCTTCCGCGGCGTGTGCGCGGCGGAGGCAACTGCCCGGCCCGCCGGCGGGCGGACCGCGGGCCGCAGCCCAATCAGAGCAGCCCGGCAGGCGCAGGGACAGCCGTCCCGGGCGTCAGCTGTCCCAATGGATTTCCCGCTGGGGACGGACGTCCACGTTCATGATGTCCTTGGCGTCGTAGAACTGCAAGTACCGCTGCCTGGAATAGCGCAGGGTGGTGCCATCGGGGTGGAGCCGGTCGCAGATGACGGCGCTGATGTCCTTTTTGATGTAGCTGAAGCTCTCAATGCCCACGGAGGCAAAGACCCGGAAGCCCTGGGACTGGAGATACCGGAAGATGGGGCCGGTGGTCTGCCAGTCGTTGCCGTCGGGGCGCTCCCCGTGGGGGTAGAAGAGGATGGCGGTCTCGCCCACCAGGCTCCCCACCTCGTCGAACCACCGCTGGGTGTCTGCCTGGATCACCTCCATGGACCGGCTGCCCCCCAGGCGGATGTGGCCGAAGGTGTGGCTGCCGAAGGTCCAGCCGGTGCGCTTGAGCTCCGCAATGATGGGCTTCACCGCCTCCCGCTCCCGCTGGCGGTTGGCCTCATGCCCGGCGGAGGTGTCCTCCCGCTCCGTCATGGTCCGGTAGCCCAGAATGCCCTCGTAGCCCGTCAGGGAGAGGCAGCCCTTGGCGCCGAAGGGGGAGAAGTCCGGGTGGGCCTCCACAAACTTGTCCAGAATGGGAATGGCGTCCAGGTCCCGGCTGATTACCTCGTTTCCCTGGGGGTCCTTGCCCCAGGAGGCGATCTTTCCGTCCTCACCCAGGATGAGCTTGTAGGTGAAGCCGTTTTCCAGCATGTAGGGGTAGTAGTTGGTGTCGTCGAAGGAGAGGATCAGGGGCTTTTTCCCCTCCGGCAGGTAGAGGGTGTTCCGCACCATGTGGGGCTGGCCGTCCTCACCGGTGGTCTCGCTCCACACGTCGGCGATGTCCACCAGGACGTAGCCCTTGTCGTAGACGCTCTGGAGGATGCTGTTGTACTCGTCCACCGTCACCATGTAGTCGTCGATGCCGTTGGCCTGGGCGTCGCCGTCAAAGGCCAGCTCCGGGTAGGCCACCACCGGGTGGAAGAACAGGTGCTCCACCACGCCGTCCCAGGCGGCGTAGGTCACGCCGTCCCGAGCGGCGCCCGCCGGCATCACCGTGGGGTCGGAGATCTGATAGGGCTCCGGCTCGGGGGCGGGGGCCTCCTCCGGGGGAGCGGGGACTTCGGCAGGCGGCGGCGTCTCCTCCTCCGGCGGGGCGGCAGCGGCACCGCAGGCGGGGAGGGTGAACAGCAGCGCCAGGGCAAGCAGGGCAGCGGGCAAACGTGGCATAGCAGTCGGGTCCTTTCCGTCGAAATTCTGATAAAAACAGTATATCAGGTCTTTTGGCGGAAAGAAGAACAAAAAAATGACAAAAGAGGAACGGACTGGTGTCCGTTCCTCCAATTCAGCGCTTGTCGCCGGGCTTGAAGAGCAGGGCCATCACCACGCCGAATACCACCGCCGCCGCGATGCCGCCTGCGGTGGCGGTGAGGCCGCCGGTGAAAACGCCCAGCCAGCCCTGCTGGGCGGTGGCCTCCCGCACGCCCTTGGCCAGGGCGTGGCCAAAGCCGGTGAGGGGCACCGTGGCCCCGGCGCCGCCCCACTGGGCGATGGGCTCGTACAGCCCCAGGGCGCTGAGCAGGACGCCCGCCACCACGTAGCCCGTCAGAATGCGGGCGGGGGTCAGCGGGGTTTTGTCGATGAGGATTTGGCCGATGGCGCAGAGGATGCCGCCGCAGAGGAATGCGTTGAGATACTCCATAGAAGACGCCTCCCGGTTGATTTCTGGAATCAGTTTTTCCCAAACCCGCCGGAATATGCAAATCCGGTGTCGGAGGGGAAAGGGCCGCCCCGGCTCACCGCTCCGCCGAGAGGCAGACCACGTGGCACACGGAGGGGATGGACTCGCCCTGGAAGCTGGAGGTGGGGGAGAGGAGGGCGCCGGTGGGGGCGAAGAGGATGCGGCGCCACCGGCCCCGGCGCAGCTCCGTCAGGAGATAGCCGTTCAGCACGGAGGCGGAGCAGCCGCAGCCGGAGGCCCCGGCGTGCATATCCTGCTTCTCCCGGTCGTAGAGCAGCAGCCCGCAGTCCTGAAACCGCTCCCCCAGGTCGATGCCGTCCCGGGAGAAGAAGTCCCGGACGATGGCGTGGCCCAGCTCCCCCAGGTCGCCTGTGATGATGAGGTCGTAGTCCGGGGGCTTGGTGCCGGTCTCGTGGAAGAAGGCGGCCAGGCTGGCGTAGGCGGCGGGGGCCATGGCGGCGCCCATGTTGTTGGCGTCGGTGATGCCCTTGTCCACGATCTTCCCGCAGGTGACGTGGGTGACGTAGGGCCCGGGGCCGTCCTCCGCCAGGATGGTGCAGCCGGCGGCGGTGGCGGTCCACTGGGCGGTGGGGGTCCGCTGGCTGCCGTAGGGCACCGGCATGCGGTACTGCCGCTCGGCGGTGCAGAAGTGGGAGCTGGTCATGGCGGCGATCTTGCCGGCGAAGCCGCCGTCGATCAGCAGCGCCGCCAGGGACAGCGACTCGCCCATGGTGGAGCAGGCGCCGTACAGCCCGTAGAAGGGGATGCCGAAGTCCCGCAGGCCGAAGGAGGAGCCGATGCACTGGTTCAGAAGGTCTCCCGCCAGGACGTAGTCCAGGTCCCGGGGCTTCAGCTTCGCCTGATCCAGCGCCCGCTGGAGGACCCGTTTTTGCATGGTGGATTCCGCCTTCTCCCAGGTCTTCTCCCCGAAAAAGGCGTCGTCGCTCAGCTCGTCAAAATACGTTGCCAGGGGTCCCTGGCCCTCGAACTTGCCGCCGATGTTGGCGAAGGAGAGGACGGAGGGGGGATGGGCCAGGGCGACGGTCTGCCGGCCCAGTCGTTTGTCGTTCATGGAGGCCACCTCGTTTTGATGGATTTTCCATAGGATTTCCCAAAGCGGCGAAAATATGAAGGCCCGGCGGCAAATTCTGCCGCCGGGCCGGTGCGTTTGGCAAAACGGGGCGTCCGCCGCCCCCGCTCAGGTGTAGGACTGCTCCACGTTCACCACCGCGTAGTAGTTGCCGTCCAGCGCCCGGACGGCGGTTTTGATCTTGGAGGCCACCTCCTCGTCGCTGAGGCGGAAGCCGAAGGGCACCACCGCGTCGAAGATGACGTTGGTGTGGGTGGGGCCGCTCACCATGCGGAAGTCGTGGATGTTGATGGCGTCGTCGATGCAGTGGACCAGGTCCGCCACCCGCCGCCGGGTCTCCTCGGTCACGCCGTCGTCGGTCACCACCGGGTCCATGTGGATCACGGCGTCGCAGCCCAGCTTCTCCCGCAGCTCCTTTTCCACGTTGTCGATCTCGTCGTGGAGCTCCAGCACGTTTCCCGAGGCGGAGACCTCGGCGTGGAGGGAGATCATCACCCGGCCGGGGCCGTAGTCGTGGACGATGAGGTCGTGGATGCCGATGATGGCGGGGTGGGCCAGCACCAGCTCCCGAATGCGGTTTACCAGTGCCGGGGTGGGCGGGGTGCCCAGCAGAGGGTCGACGGTGTCCCGGGCGGCGTTGTAGCCGGACCAGAGGATGAAGGCCGCCACCAAAATGCCGCACCAGCCGTCGATCATCAGGCCGGTGAACCGGCCCACCAGGGTGGCGATCAGCACCGCCAGGGTGGCGACGCTGTCGCTGAGGGAGTCGGCGGCGGTGGCCAGCATGGCGCCGGAGGAGAAGCGCTTGCCCAGCCGCCGGTTGTACAGGGCCATGTAGAGCTTCACGGCGATGGAGGCGCACAGAATGGCCAGCACCAGCGGCCCGGACTCCACCGGCACCGGGTGGAGGATCTTGTCCAGGGAGGACTTGCCCAGCTCAAAGCCCATCAGCAGGATCAGCATGGACACCGCCAGGCCGGACAGGTATTCGATGCGCCCGTGGCCGAAGGGGTGGTGGACGTCGGGCTTCTGGCCCGCCAGCTGGAAGCCCAGCAGCGTCACGAAGGAGCTGCCCGCGTCGGAGAGGTTGTTGAAGGCGTCGGCGGTGATGGCGATGGAGCCGGAGAGGGTGCCCGCGAAGAACTTTCCGCAGAACAGCAGCACGTTCAGCCCGATGCCCACGGCGCCGCAGAGAATGCCGTAGGCCTTGCGGAGCTCCGGTTCCGGTCTGCTGCCGGGCTTGATGAGAAGCTGCGCCAGCAAAGAGATCATGATGAATTCTTCCTTTCTGTTGGACGGGCCGCCGGGGCGGCGCTGCCATCAGATTGATGCCCCGCCCCACCGGGGCGGGGCGCGGGGGCTTATTTTCCGGGGAGGAGGAGCCGCATGTGGCAGCAAAGGTCGTCCAGGTCCCGGTCCGTGGCGGCGGGCACGCGCAGCTTGGCGCCGCAGTCCCGGCAGATCAGGTCCACGGCGGCGCGGCGGATTTCCATGCCATAGCGCTTGCTGCCGCAGGCGCAGGTGATGCCGTCCGGGCGGGCGGCGATCTCCTTGAGCTCCGAGAGGACCTCGTACATGATTACATTGTCCACGAAGGCCTCCGGCGCCTCGCCCTGCTGCTTCTCCTTCTCCGCCAGCACGGACAGCTCCCGGAGGTTTTTCTCCACGGTCCCCTCGGGGCCGATGAAGCAGCAGAACTGCTTGGTGGCCGCGCAGCCCAGGGCGGTGGCGCCGCGGAGTACCCGGTCCGGCCCGCAGAGGGCCATGTGGGTCTCGCCGCAGAGGCCGCAGGGGACGTAAATCCGGTAGTTCCGCCCGTCGAAGTCCGTCCGCAGGACGCTCTCGCCGCAGGAGCAGGCGATCTCCGCGTCGGAGGCCTCCAGGGCGAACACGGAGCGGCTGCCCATCACCGGTTTGCCGCACTTGGGGCAGAGGTAGCCGAAGGTCCGCATTTCCTCGCTCATATTGATACACCTCATTTGTGGAGTTTCAGAACCTATATTATAGCACCGGAAATTGGGTTTGTCGAGACGGCGGCGCCCCTCTTTTTTCCAGGGCGCCGGGAGCCGTCCGCCCCTCCCGGCGCGCAGAGAAGGCGGAGACCCGCCCGGCCGGGCGGGTCCCCTTCTCCCGTCCCTCCCGTTGTGTACCGGCTTTTGTGATGCCGCCTTCCTCTTAGCACATCGCGGGACGGCGCACAATGGAAATGGAGCCGCGGCGGCGCCCCGCGTCCCCTCTTGCAGGCGGCGCCGTTTCCCGCTATAATAAGGTCTGCTGAATAGACCGCGCGGCGATGCCGCGTTTATGGAATGCAGCCGTATACCAACAGGCGGCTTTTCAAAAGCTGCCTGTGAAGCGCAGGTTTTTGCAAACGCGGAAAGTCCTTGCGCTTGAACAACGCCGAACGCCTTGAGGGCCAAGACTTCCGGCGTTGTCCGGCACGCGGTATCATTTCATTGCATCAGGAGAGGAGGTCCCGCCGTGCAGACCGTGGGCCGTTTCGCCCCATCCCCCAGCGGGCGCATCCATCTGGGAAATATCCTCTGCTGCCTGCTCGCCTGGCTCTCCGCCCGGCAGAAGGGCGGCCGGGTGGTGCTGCGCATCGAGGACCTGGACACCGCCCGCTGCCCCCGGCGCTACGCGGACCAGATGGTGGAGGACCTGCGGTGGCTGGGCCTTGTGTGGGACGAGGGGCCGGAGGTGGGGGGGCCGGAGGCACCCTATTACCAGAGCCTGCGCACCGCCCGCTACCAGGCGGCCCTGGAGAAGCTGGAGGCCATGGGGCTGGTGTACCCCTGCTTCTGCACCCGGGCGGAGCTCCACGCCGCCAGCGCCCCCCACCGGGGGGACGGCCAGGTACTCTACGCCGGGACCTGCCGCGGCCTGACGCCGGAGCAGGCGGCGCAGCGGGCCCGCACCCGGACCCCGGCCCTGCGGCTGCGGGTGCCGGCGGAGCGCTGGGCCTTCACCGACGGCCACCTGGGGGCCTATGGGGAGAACCTGGCGGAGGCGTGCGGGGACTTTCTCCTGCGCCGGTCCGACGGCATGTTCGCCTACCAGCTGGCGGTGGTGGCGGACGACGCCGCCATGGGGGTGACGGAGGTGGTCCGGGGGGCGGATCTGCTGGACTCCACCCCCCGGCAGCTGTACCTCTACCACCTGCTGGGCCTGCCCGCCCCGGCCTTTTATCACTTCCCCCTGCTGCTCTCCCCGGAGGGGCGGCGCCTCTCCAAGCGGGACGCCGACGCGGGGCTGGACCGCCTCCGGGGCCGGGCCGGGGCGGCGGAGGTGCTGGGGAAGCTGGCCTACCTGGCGGGCTTCAACCCCTCGGCGTCGCCCCGGACGGCGGAGGCGCTGCTGGCGGATTTTGACTGGGATAAGGTGCCCCGGGCGGACATCCGCCTGCCGGAGGGCCTGTTTTGACCGGGGCGGCGGCGCGGCCTTTCCGCGGACTGATATGAGACGAGACACAGGCCTTCGGCCTGTGTCTCGTCTCATATGGCTTTACTCCGGCATCCGCATCTGGCAGCCGGGGACGGGGACCTCCGGCATTAGCTCCTGGCTGACGATGGTGAGCATCTCCTCCAGCTTGGCGCACTCCTCCGGGGAGAAGCGGGCCGCGATCCGGTCCATCACCTCCACCATGTAGCTGGTGGAGATATTGTAGTAGTCCACGTATTTCTGGGTGACCTCCAGGTGGTACTCCCGGCGGTCGTCGGGGGACTGGACCTTGTGGAGATACCCCTTTTTCACCAGGCTGTTCACCTTGTAGGCCGCGTTGGGCGGGGAGATGCGCATGAAGGTGGCGAACTCGTTCACCGTGGGGCTGCCCAGGGCCTGGATGGTCTCCATGCAGAAGGTCTCCACCGTGGTGAGACTGGCCTCCCGGTCCTGGAAGCGCTGAAAAATCTCCTGGTAGAAGTGGAGCTTAAATTTGGTGTACACGTCAAAAAAAATGTCTTTCAGCATCGTTCCGCCTCCCGGCTTTCTGCATTGTTCTCTGGTATGGCAGGAGTTGGGGAGACCGTCGGATCACTCCGCGCCGATGGCGAAGGTCAGCTCCGCCGTGCAGGCCACCTCGCCATTCACCGTGGCCTTGCACTCCCCGATGCCCACGGGGCCGCGGCGCTTGGTCAGGACGCACTCCATCTCCAGCACGTCGCCGGGGATGACCTTCCGCTTGAACCGGGCGTTTTTCACGCCGCCGAACAGGGCGATTTTCCCCTTGTTCTCCGGCAGGGACAAAATGGCCACGGCGCCCACCTGGGCCAGGGCCTCCAAAATCAGCACGCCGGGCAGGACGTGCTGCTGGGGGAAGTGGCCGCAGAACACCGGCTCGCCCATGCTGACGCATTTGATGCCCTTGGCCCACTGGCCCGGCTCGTAGTCGGTGATCCGGTCCACCAGGGCGAAGGGGTAGCGGTGGGGCAGGATTTCCGCGATCTGATTGGAGTTCAGTTCCATCTCACGCCTCCCACTTCTTCAGCAGCAGGCTGCCGTTGTGGCCGCCGAAGCCCAGGGAGTTGGACAGGGCGTAGGTCACGTCGGCCTTCCGTCCAGTGCCGGGCACCACGTCCAGATCGCATGCCTCGTCGGGCACCCGGTAGTTGATGGTGGCGGGGAGGAAGCCGTCTTGCAGCGTCAGGGCGGTGAAGATGGCCTCCACGGCGCCGGCGGCGCCCAGCATGTGGCCGGTCATGGACTTGGTGGAGCTGATGGCCAGGCGGTAGGCGTGCTCCCCGAACACCGTCTTGACGGCGGAGGTCTCCCCGGCGTCGTTTAAGTGGGTGGAGGTGCCGTGGGCGTTGATGTAGCCCACCGCCTCCGGGGCGGCGCCGCCGTCCGCCAGGGCCAGGGCCATGGCCTTGGCGCCGCCGCTGCCGTCGGGCAGGGGGGCGGTCATGTGGTAGGCGTCGCAGGTGGCGCCGTAGCCCACGATCTCCGCATAAATCCTGGCGCCCCGGGCCAGGGCGTGGTCCAGCTCCTCCAGCAGCAGCACGCCCGCGCCCTCGCCCAGGACAAAGCCGCTGCGCTCCAGGTCGAAGGGAATGGAGGCCCGGGCGGGGTCCTCGGTCTGGGCCAGGGCCTTCATGGAGGTGAAGCCGCCGATGGCCAGGGGGGTGACGCTGGATTCCGCGCCGCCGCAGAGCATCACTTCTGCGTAGCCGTCCCGGATGTAGTGGAAGGCGTCGCCCACGGCGTTGGTGCCGCCGGCGCAGGCGGTGACGGGGCAGGAGCACATGCCCCGGAAGCCGGTGTCGATGGCCACGCGGCCGGCGGCCATGTTGCAGATGCCGGTGGGGATATAGAAGGGGGAGACCCGGTCCCAGCCCTTCTCCTTGCCCTTGTCGTGCTCGGCCTCGGTGATGGAGAGGCCGCCGATGCCGCTGGAGATGATGACGCCGCAGCGGTCGGGGTCGGCCGCCTGGATGTCGAAGGCCGCGTCGGCCATCGCCTCCCGGGCGGAGACCACGGCAAATTGGGTGAAGCGGCCCATGCGCTTGGCCTCCTGCTTGCCCAGCAGGGCGTCGGCGTCGAAGCCCTTAACCTCGGCGGCCAGCTTCACCTTCATGGAAGAGGCGTCGAACTGGGTAATGGGCGCCACGCCGCACACGCCGTCCTTCACGGCCTGCCAGCTTTCGGTTGCGGTGAGGCCAACGGGGGTGACGGCCCCCAGGCCGGTGATGACGACTCTGCGTCGTTCCATAGTGTACCTCCTAGAAGTGAGAATGTCAGAGATCCCCCTCGCGGGGGGCGCTGGAGACCGGCGGCTGCGCGCCGGGCGGAGGCGGGGGAAGTTACATGCTCATCCCGCCGTCCACGGCCAGTACCTGGCCGGTGACGTACCCGGCCTCGTCGCTGGCCAGGAAGGCCACCGCCCGGGCCACGTCCTCCGCGGCCCCCAGCCGCCCCATGGGGATGGCGGCCTGGGTGGCGGTTTTGGCGGCCTCCGGCATGGCGGCGGTCATGTCCGTCTCGATGAAGCCGGGAGCCACCGCGTTGACGGTGACGCCCCGGGAGGCCAGCTCCTTGGCCAGGGACTTGGTCATGCCCACCACGCCGGCCTTGCTGGCGGCATAGTTCACCTGCCCGGCGTTGCCCCGCAGGCCCACCACGCTGGACAGGTTCACGATCCGGCCGCTCCGCTGGCGCATCATCTGTCGGGCCACCGCCTTCATGCACAGAAAGGTGCCCTTCAGGTTGGTGGCCGTCACGGCGTCGAAGTCCTCTTCCTTCATGGTCATCAGCAGGCCGTCCCGGGTGATGCCGGCGTTGTTCACCAGAATGTCCACCCGGCCGAAGGCGGCCAGGGCGGCGTCCATCATGGCCTTCACCTGGGCGCTGTCCGCCACGTCGCACTGCACGGCCATGGCCTTGGCCCCCAGCGCCTCGCAGGCGGATACGGTCTCCTGGGCGGCGGAGGCGTTGCCGGCGTAGCACAGCACCACGTTGGCGCCGCCCTTTGCCAGCTCCAGGCACACGGCCCGGCCGATGCCCCGGCTGCCGCCGGTGACCACGGCGGTCTTATTGGAAAAATCCATCATCCGTTCTCCTTTACCAGCTGCACCAGGGCCTCCACGTCCGCCGCGGTCTCCACGGCGTGGACGGGCATCTCCGGCGCGGTTTTCTTCACAAAGCCGCTGAGGGCCTTGCCGGGGCCGATCTCCACCAGGGCGTCCAGGCCCATGGCGGCCAGGCGGCGGATGGAGTCCTCCATATACACGCTGCTCTGGACCTGGCGGACCAGCAGCTCCGGAATGGCGGTCTCGTCTCCCTTCACGTCGCCCAGGCAGTTGAACACCACCGGAATGGCGGGGGCGGCGAAGTCCACGCCCTGGAAATACGCCTGGAGGGCGTCCCCGGCGGGGGCCATCAGGGGGGTGTGGAAGGGGCCGCTGACCTTCAGCGGCAGGCATCGCTTGGCGCCCCGCTCCTTGGCCAGGGCGGCGGCCTGTTCCACGGCGGCCTTCTCGCCGCCGATCACCAGCTGCCCGGGGCAGTTGTAGTTGGCGATGACCACGCAGCCCAGGGGCGCGGCCTCCTCGCAGGCAGCTTGAAGGGGTTCCCGGTCCAGGCCCAGGACCGCCATCATGGCGCTCTCCCGGCCTGCGGCGGCGTCCTCCATGGCCCGGCCCCGGAAGGCCACCAGGCGAATGGCGGTGGCGGCGTCGAAGACGCCGGCGGCGTGGAGGGCGGAGTACTCGCCCAGGGACAGCCCGGCGGCGGCGGCGGGGACGATGCCCCGCTCCCGCAGCACGGCGGTGAGCCCGGCGGCGAAAGCCACCATGCAGGGCTGGGTGTACCGGGTCTGATTCAAAACGCCCCGGCTGTCGGTGAAGGAGACCTCCTTCAGGTCAAAGTCCACCGGGGCGCCGTCAATCACGGCGCGGAAGGCGGGAAACGCCTCGTACAGGTCCGCCCCCATCCCGGGGTGCTGGCTGCCCTGTCCGGCGTATAGGAAACCGAGCTTCATGGCGCGGCCCTCCATTCTCTCATGATTTGCTCCATCTGCTCCGGCACCGTGGAGAGGGTGTTCACCTCTCCGGCGCCCGCGCCGCAGAAAAAGAGTCCGTTCTCCCAGTCCCCCTCCACCGCGGCGATCAGCGCCTTGGAGATGCAGTAGGGGGCGGTTTTGCAGTCGCAGACGGTGAGGCAGCGGCTGCAAGTGGCTATCCGGGGCTGGGAACCGGCCTCCACCCGCTGGATCAGGGGACTGTGCAGCGCCCGGCCCGGCATGCCCACGGGGCTTTGGACGATGGTCACGTCCTCGCCGCGGGCGCGGAGCAGCGCCTGCTTGTAGCCGTCGCGGGCGTCGCACTCCTCCGTGGCGATGAACCGGGTGGCAAACTGGGCCCCGGCGGCCCCGGCGTCGGTGTAGCGGCGCATCTCGCCGCCGTTTTTCACGCCTCCGGCCACAAAGACCGGGATGTCCCGGCCGTACTGCTCCCGGAAGGGGGCCAGGGCCTCCAGCACCTCCCGCAGGAGGTCCGAGAGGGGCTTGGACCGCCCCGCCTGGGCCTCCCGGGCCTCCTCCTTGGAGAAGCCCAGGTGCCCCCCGGCCAGGGGGCCCTCCAGCACCACGAAGTCCGGCACGCGGCGGTAGTGCTTATCCCACAGCTTGCAGATGAGGCCCGCCGCCCGGCCGCCGCTGACGACGGGGGCGATGGCGGCGTCGCTCTCCGGCACCTCCGCTGCGATGGCGGGCAGGTCCCGGGGCAGCCCCGCGCCGCATACCACCGCGTCCACCCCCGCCCGGAGGGCGGTACGGATGCTGTCGGCGTACTGGGTGGTGGCCACCATGGCGTTGATGGCCACCAGGCCTGCGCCGCGGGCCAGCTCCTTGGCCCGGCGGACCTGGGCGGCCAGGGCCCGCAGGTTGGCGCCCTTGGGGTCGGCGGCGAAGTCCGGCTCCCGGAAGCCGCACATGGCGGTGGAGATGGTGCCCATGCCGCCGCAGGCGGCCACGGCGCCGGCCAGCCGGTCCAGGCTGACCCCCACGCCCATGCCGCCCTGTACAATCGGAAGGGGGAGGGATTTCCCCCGAATCATCACTGCCATGCTCTGCCGGTTGCCTCCAAAACGGTCTGGCCGCCGCCGAACAGCTCCTCCAGAATCTGGCGGACGGGCTTGATCTCGTGGAGCATGCCGGCCACCTGGCCGCTCATGACGCTGCCGGTCTCCATATCGCCGTCGAACACGGCCCGGCGGAGGCCGCCCAGGGTCACGTGCTCCAGCTCCTCCAGGGTGGCGCCCTCTTTTTCCAGGCTGAGGTACTTCCGGGTCATCTTGTTTTTCAGGCACCGCACCGGCCCGCCCACGCTGCGGCCGGTTACCACGGTGTCGCTGTCCTTGGCGTTGAGGATGGCCTGCTTGTAGTTCTCGTGAATGGGGCACTCCACGCTGGCAAGCAGGCAGGTGCCCACCTGGACGCCGCAGGCGCCCAGGGCCAGGGCCGCGGCCATCTGCCGCCCGTCGGCGATGCCGCCGGCGGCCACCACCGGCACGTCCACCGCGTCGATGATCTGGGGCACCAGGGCCATGGTGGTCATCTCGCCCACGTGGCCGCCGGACTCCGTGCCCTCGGCGATGAAGGCGTCCACGCCGTAGCGGGAGAGGCGCCGGGCCAGGGCCGCGGCGGCCACCACCGGCAGCACCTTGATGCCGGCGTCCTTCCAGGCGGGGATGTACTTGCCGGGATTGCCGGCGCCGGTGGTCACCACCTGCACCTGCTCCTCGATGAGGATGTTCGCCATCTCCTCCACGCAGGGGTTCATCAGCATCAGGTTCACGCCGAAGGGCTTGTCCGTCCGCTCCCGGCAGACGCGGATTTGCTGGCGCAGAAGCCCGGCCTCCCGCATGCCGCCGGTGCCGATCATACCCAGGGCGCCGGCGTTGGAGCAGGCGGCGGCGAATTCGCCGGTGGCGATGTTGGCCATGCCGCCCTGGATGATGGGGAACTCGGTCCCCAGGAGCTCGTTCAATTTCTTCATGGAGTATCCTCTCTTGCCTTACGCAAATTCAATCAGCGCGCCGCCCCAGGTGAGGCCGCCGCCGAAGGCCACCACCAGCATCCGGCTGCCGGGGCCGATTCTGCCCTGGTCCTCCAGCTCGCTGAGCACCAGCGGGACGCTGGCGGCGGCGGTGTTGCCGTATTCGTCGATGTTTTTGTAGTATTTCTCCGGCGGGATGCGGTACTTGCGCACCGCCAGGTCGATGATGCGGGCGTTGGCCTGGTGGAAGACGAAGAAATCCACGTCCTCCGCGGTCTTGCCCGCCTTCTCCAGCACGGCGTCCATGCAGGCGGGCACCGTCTCCACGGCGAACTTGAAGACCTTGGTGCCCTCCATGGAGATGAAGCCCCGCTCGCCGGTCTCAATGCCCGGCAGGCGCAGAAGCTCGTCGTCCCCCCGGCTGCCCAGCACCGCGCCGATGGAGGGCCAGCCCTCCCGGCACTCCACCACCGCGGCGGCGGCGCCGTCCCCGAAGAGGATGCAGGTGCCCCGGTCGTCCCAGTTGATGGTGCGGCTCAGCACCTCCGCCCCCACCACCAGGCCGTATTTCCGGGGGGAGGCGTTCAGCAGGCACTCCATGGTGTGGAGGGCGAAGAGGAAGCCGGTGCAGGCGGCGTTCAGGTCAAAGCAGGGGATGTCCTCCGGCAGCCCCAGATCCCGCTGGAGCAGGCACGCGGCGGAGGGCACGATGGTGTCCGCCGACACGGTGGCCACAATGCACGCGCCGATGTCCGCGGGGGAGATGCCCGCCCGCTCCAGGGCCCGGCGGGCGGCGCCGGTGCACAGGGCGATGTGGCTTTCCCCGCCGGTGCAGTGGTGGCGGTGGCGGATGCCGGTGCGGGTGGTGATCCACTCGTCGTTGGTGTCCACGATTTTGGCGAGGTCCTCGTTTGTGACCAGGTGCTCGGGGACGCAGCGGCCGGTGCCACGGATTTTGATGCCGTTCATGGCTCCTCCTTCTGGGGAGCGGCCGCCCCCATCTTTCTGAATTTCTGGTAGCGGGCGGCGGCCAGGGCGGCGCCGCTCTCCTTGGAGAGGGCGGCCAGGTGCCGCCGCAGGCAGCGGTCGATCTGGCGGATGGCCTGGACGGGGGCGGTGTGGGCGCCGCCCTCCGGCTCCGGAATGATGTCGTCGATGACGCCCAGGCGCATCAGGTCCGGGGCCGTCAGCTTCATCAGCTCGCAGGCCTCGGCGCTGCGGCCGGCGTCCTTCCACAGGATGGAGGCAAACCCCTCCGGGGAGAGGATGGCGTACACCGCGTTTTCCAGCATGAGCACCCGGTTGGCCACGCCCAGCGCCAGGGCGCCGCCGCTGTTGCCCTCGCCGGTGACGACGGCGATGACGGGGACGGTGAGGCGGCTCATCTCCAGCAGGTTCCGGGCGATGGCCTCCCCCTGGCCCCGGGCCTCGGCCTCCAGGCCGGGATAGGCGCCGGAGGTGTCGATGAAGGTGAGGACGGGGCGGCGGAACTTCTCCGCCTGGCGCATCAGCCGCAGGGCCTTGCGGTAGCCCTCCGGGTTGGGCATGCCGAAGTTGCACTGGAGGTTCTCCTCCAGAGTCTTGCCCTTCCGGGTGCCGATGACGGTGACGCTCTGGCCGTGGTACGACGCCACGCCGCCCAGGATGGCGGCGTCCTCGCCGCACAGGCGGTCGCCCTTCTGCTCAAAAAAGTCGGTGAACAGGCCGTCGATCAAGTCGGTGATATTGGGCCGCTGGGGGTTTCGGGCGATGGCCACCCGCTCCGCGGCGGTGAGCTGATTCATGGGCGGCCTCCTTTCTCATGGAGAAGCAGGAGCCGGGCCAGGGTCTCCCGCAATTGCGCTCTGGGCACCACCGCGTCCACGAAGCCGTGGGCCTCCTGGTACTCCGCGCGCTGGAAGCCCTCGGGCAGCGTCTCGCCGATGGTCTGCTGAATCACCCGGGGGCCGGCAAAGCCGATGAGGGCGCCGGGCTCCGCCAGGATGATGTCGCCCAGGGAGGCGAAGCTGGCGGTGACGCCGCCGGTGGTGGGGTCCGTCAAGACGGAGATGTAGAGCAGGCCCCTGTCGGAAAACCGGGCCAGGGCGGCGCTGGTCTTGGCCATCTGCATCAAGGACAAAATCCCCTCCTGCATCCGGGCGCCGCCGCTGGCGGCGAAGAGGATGAGGGGGAGCTTGTTTTTGGCGGCGTATTCAATGGCCAGGGTGATCTTCTCCCCCACGGCGGCGCTCATGCTGCCCATGAGGAAGCGGCTGTCCAGCACGCCCACCACGCACCGCCGCCCGCCAATGGCGCCGGTGGCGGTGACGGCGGCCTCCGTGAGGCCGGTTTTGCGCTGGGCGGCGTCCTGCTTGGCCCGGTAGCCGGGGAAGGACAGGGGGTCCGCCGCCGGGTATTTCTCGTTCAGCTCCCGGAAGGAGCCGGGGTCCAGAATGGTGCTGAGGCGGTAGTACCCGCCGATGGGCCAGTGGTAGCCGCACTTGGGGCAAACCGACAGCCCCTCGGCCACGGCCTTCCGCTCGCTCTCCTGCCCGCACTTGGGGCAGGTGGTCAGCTTGTCGCCGGGAACGTAGTTGTCCCGGATGGCCTTCATGGCCAGAAGCCGGGCCCGGCGCTTGGCGAAAATGCTGTTCATACGCCCTCCTCACGTTCCCCTACCCGGCGGCTGAAGTCCAGCAGCTCGGGCAGGTGCTCGTCCAGGAAGGCCGTGGTGCAGCCGCCCCGGACGAAAATGGGATGGTACAGAATCTGGTAGCTCAGCTCCGCGTTGGTGGGGAAGCCCTCCAGAGCGAACTCCTCCAGGCAGCGGCGCATCTTGCGGATGGCCTCCAGCCGGGTGGGGGCGTGGACCAGGAGCTTCGCCGCCATGGAGTCGTAGTAGGGGGAGAGCTGGCAGCCGTTGTACAGACAGGAGTCCACCCGGACCCCGGCGCCGCCGGGGAAGTGGAGGAAGTCCACCTGGCCGGGGCAGGGCTGGAAGTTCTTCGCCGGGTCCTCCGCGTTGATGCGGCACTCGATGGCGTGGCCCTCCAGGCGCACTGCCTCCTGGGCGATGTCCAGGGACAGCCCGGAGGCCACCCGCAGCTGCTGGCGCACCAAATCCACCCCGGTGATCAGCTCGGTGATGCCGTGCTCCACCTGGATGCGGGTGTTCATCTCCATAAAATAGAAGTGGGTCCCGTCGGCGTCCAGCAGGAACTCCACGGTGCCGGCGCCCTCGTACCCCACGGCCCGGGCCGCCCGGACGGCGGCCTGGCCCATCTCGTCGCGCAGCGCCGGCGTCAGGCACCGGGCGGGGGCCTCCTCGATGAGCTTCTGGTTGCGCCGCTGCACGGAGCAGTCCCGGTCCCCCAGGTGGATCACGTTGCCGTGGCGGTCCGCCAGCACCTGGAACTCAATGTGCCGGGGGGAGAGGACCAGCTTCTCCAGATACATCTCGTCGTCGCCGAAGCACGCCTTGGCCTCGGCCTTGGCCTCGGCAAACGCGGCGGGCAGCACCGCCGCGCTGTCGCAGCGGCGGATTCCCCGGCCGCCGCCGCCGGCGCTGGCCTTCAGCAGCACCGGGTAGCCCACGGTCTCCGCTGCCGCCAGGGCGGCCTCCACGCTGTCCACCGGCCCGTCGGAGCCGGGGGTGGTGGGGACGCCCGCCGCCTTCATCAGGTCCCGGGCGGCGGACTTGGAGCCGGCCTTGCGGATGGTGTCGCCGGAGGGGCCGATGAACACCAGCCCCGCGGCGGCGCAGGCGTCGGCAAAGTCGGCGTTTTCAGACAGGAAGCCGTAGCCGGGGTGGACGGCGTCGCAGCCGGTGGCCCGGGCCGCCGTCAGCAGGGCGTCCTGGTTGAGGTAGCTCTCGCTGGCCTTGGCGGGGCCGATGCACACCGCCTGGGTGGCCAGCTGGACGTGGAGGGCCTCCGCGTCCGCCTGGGAATAGGCGGCCACGGTCTCGATGTCCATCTCCCGGCAGGCCCGCAGCACCCGCAGGGCGATCTCGCCCCGGTTGGCGATCAAAACCCGCTTCAGCATGGCCGGTAGCGCAGCAGCGCCTCGCCGAAGGCGGCCAGCTCGCCGTCGGCCTTCAGCACGGCCTCAATCACGCAGTCGCAGGGGGCGGGGACCTCGCTCATCATCTTCATGGCCTCGATGAGGCAGACGGTCTGGCCTTTTTTCACCCGGTCGCCCACGGAGACGAAGGGGGGCTGGTCCGGTGCCGGGGCGGCGTAGAAGGTGCCCACCAGTGGCGCGGTGATG
>NZ_UQXD01000010.1 GCF_900544955.1 uncultured Oscillibacter sp. | reverse complement strand
CGCTGGTGTCCGGGGACCTGCCCGCCGCCCGGCGGGCGGTGAGCCGCATCGTGGGCCGGGATACGGAGGGACTGACGGCGGAGGGCGTCACAAAGGCGGCGGTGGAGACCGTGGCGGAGAACTTCGCCGACGGCGTGGCCGCCCCCCTGCTGTACATGTTCGTGGGCGGCGCCCCCCTGGCCCTGGTGTACAAGTCCATCAACACCATGGACAGCATGGTGGGCTACCGGAATGCCCGCTACCTCCGCTTCGGCCGGGCGGCGGCCCGGCTGGACGACGCCGCCAACTATCTCCCCGCCCGAATCGCCGCCTGGTTCTGGATTGCCGCCGCGGCTGTGACGGGGCAGGACGGCCGGGGTGCCGTCCGCATCTGGCGGCGGGACGCCCGCTGCCACCCTAGCCCCAATTCCGCCCAGACGGAGTCCGCCTGTGCCGGAGCCCTGGGGATCCAGCTGGCGGGCCCGGCCTGGTATTTCGGCCAGTACTGCGAGAAACCCACCATTGGAGACGCCATTCGCCCGGCGGAGCCGGCGGACATCCGCCGGGCGAACCGGATGCTGTACGCCGCCTCCGGACTGCTGCTGGCGGCCTGTGCCGCCGGGCGGTCCCTGCTGGCGGCCCTGTGAAGGAGGAGACCATGGAACCCATACAGACCCACGGCGGCGACTGGGCCGGATACCGGGCCGCATACGGCCGCCTGCCCCTGGATTTCTCCGCCAATCTCAGCCCGCTGGGCCTCCCGGTGGGGGTCCGGGCCGCGCTGCGGCAGGCGGCGGAGGAGGCGGACCGCTACCCGGACCCCCTGTGCCGGGAGCTGTGCGCCGCCCTGGCGGAGAGGGAGGGCGTTCCGGCGGAGTGGATTCTCTGCGGAAACGGCGCGGCGGACCTGATCTTCCGGGCGGTGCTGGCGCTGCGGCCCCGGCGGGCCCTGATAACGGCCCCCGCCTTTGGGGAGTATGCGGCGGCCCTCCGCTGCGCCGGCTGCGAGACGGTGCGGTACGCCCTGCACCCGGCGGAGGACTTCCGCATCCGGCCGGACATTCTGGAGGCCATCACCCCGGGGACGGAGCTGGTGATACTGTGCGAGCCCAACAACCCCACCGGCGTCACCACCCCCCGCCCGCTGCTGCTGCGGATTTTGGAGCGGTGCCGGGAGACCGGGGCGCGGCTGCTGGCGGACGAGTGTTTCGGCGATTTTCTGGCGGACCCGGCGGCCCACAGCCTGCGGGGGGCGCTGGCGCAGCAGCCGGTGGTGGTGCTCAGAGCCTTTACCAAGCTGTACGCCATGGCGGGGGTGCGGCTGGGCTATGTGCTCTGCGCCGACAGGGCGCTGCTGGCGGCGATGCGCTCCGCCGGGCAGCCCTGGGGGGTCTCCACCCTGGCCCAGGCGGCGGGGACGGCGGCCCTCCGGGAGGAGAGCTATGTGGCGTGCGTCCGCGCCCTGGTCTCCGCGGAGCGGCCCCGGCTGTCCGCGGCCCTGGCGGCCCTGGGACTGCGTGTGGTGCCCGGAGAGGCCAACTACCTGCTCTTCCAAAGCCCGCGGCCGCTGGGCAAGCCGCTGGAGGCGCGGGGCATTCTGCTGCGGGGCTGCGGGGATTACGAGGGACTGGACGCGTCCTGGTACCGCACGGCGGTGCGGACCGGCGGGGAGAACCAGCGGCTGCTTGCGTCACTGAAGGAGGTGCTGTCGTGAGACAGGCAAAGTGCATCATGGTCCAGGGGACCATGTCCGGGGCGGGGAAGAGCCTGCTGTGCGCAGGGCTGTGCCGCCTCTTCCGCCAGGAGGGCTGGCGGGTGGCGCCCTACAAGAGCCAGAATATGGCGCTGAACAGCTATGTGACGGCGGAGGGACTGGAGATGGGCCGGGCCCAGGTGATGCAGGCGGAGGCCGCCGGCATCGCCCCGGACGTGCGGATGAACCCCATTCTCCTCAAGCCCTCCAGCGACACCGGCAGCCAGGTGATCGTCAACGGGGAGGTCCGGGGCCAGATGACGGCGGCGGCGTATTACCGCCGCAAGAGGGAGCTGGTGCCGGAGATTCTGGCGGCCTACCGCTCCCTGGCGGCGGAGTACGACCTCCTTGTGATCGAGGGAGCGGGCAGCCCGGCGGAGATCAACCTGCGGGAGCACGACATCGTGAACATGGGCCTGGCGGAGCTGGTGGACGCGCCGGTGCTGCTGGCGGGGGACATCGACCGGGGCGGCGTGTTCGCCCAGCTGTACGGCACGGTGGCGCTGCTGGAGGCGGCGGAGCGGCGGCGGATCAAGGGCCTACTCATCAACAAATTCCGAGGGGACCCGGAGATTCTGCGGCCGGGCCTGGGGGAGCTGGAGGCGCGGACGGGAATTCCGGTGGTGGGGGTGGTGCCCTACCTGCCGGTGGATTTGGACGACGAGGACTCCTTGGCGCCCTGCCTTGTGCAAAGCCGGGTCCATAGGCCGGTGGACATCGCGGTGGTGCGCCTGCCCCGCATCTCCAACTTCACGGATTTCTCTCCCCTGGAGCGCCACCCGGCCCTGGGGGTGCGGTATGTGGAGCGGGCCGGGGGCCTGGGGACGCCGGACCTGGTGATTCTCCCCGGCACCAAGAGCACCATGGCGGACCTTCTGTGGCTGCGGGAGAGCGGCCTGGAGGCCGCCGTTCAGAAGCTGGCCGCCGCCGGGACGCCGGTGCTGGGCGTCTGCGGCGGCTACCAGATGCTGGGGGAGCTGCTGGAGGACCCGGACCGGGTGGAGGGGGAGCAGACGGCGCTGCGGGGACTGGGCCTGCTGCCCTGCCGGACGCTCTTCACCCCCAAAAAGACCCGGACCCAGCTCCGGGCGGAGGTCTCCGCCGGCCCCTTTGCCGGCGCCAAACTGGAGGGCTACGAGATTCACATGGGCCATACGGAGGCCTCCGGCGCCCCCTTCTGCCGCCTGGAGGACGGCCGCTGGGACGGCTGCTGCCAAGGTACGGTTTTCGGGACCTATCTCCACGGCCTGTTTGACAGCGGCGAGCTGACGGACGGGCTGGCCCGCTGGCTCTGCGCCAGGAAGGGGCTGGACTCCGGGGACGCCGCCCCCCTGTCCCACCGGGCGTACAAGGAGCGGCAGTACGACCTGCTGGCCCGGGGACTGCGGCAGGCGCTGGACATGGAGGCCGTCCGGCGCATTCTGGAAGGAGAGAGGGCATGAGTCTCAAGCACACCCGGCCCGCCGACATCGAGCGGGCCAGCATGGAGATCATCACCAGGGAGCTGGCGGAGCGGAGGATGGTGCCCGCCCCGGGGACGGAGGCGGTGGTGAAGCGGGTCATCCACACCACGGCGGACTTCGATTACGGGACCAGCCTCCGCTTCACCCCTGGCGCGGTGGAGCGGGGGGTGGAGGCCCTCCGGCGGGGGACGGCGGTGATCACGGACACCAATATGGCCCGGGCGGGCGTCAGCAAGCCGGCCCTGGCCCATCTGGGCGGGGAGGTCCACTGCCTCATGGCGGAGGAGGCCGTGGCCGATGCGGCCCGGGCCCGGGGCACCACCCGGGCGGCGGTGTGCATGGAGGAGGCCCTGCGCCGCTGGCCTGGGGGGATTTTGGCGGTGGGCAACGCGCCCACGGCGCTGCTGCGCATTGCCGCGCTATTGGAGGAGGGCGCCCGCCCGGCGCTGGTGATCGGCGTGCCGGTGGGGTTTGTCAACGTGGTGGAGAGCAAGGAGCGGCTGCTGGCGGCCTGCGAGGCCCACGGCGTCCCGGCCATCGTGGCCCTGGGGCGCAAGGGCGGCAGCAACGTGGCCGCCGCCATCTGCAACGCGCTGCTCTACCTGGCGGAGGACACTCTGGACCCGGTCCGGCGGGGCTGGTGAGAAGGACCTCCGCCCAAAAAGCACTGCGGCCCTTCCCGGGCGTGGAGGGCAGGCCTGCGCCCCCGGAAACCGGCGGTCCGGGTGGAGGGCGGTTCTGGCAAAGAGAGCCCCGGCCGCATCCTGGATGCGGCCGGGGCTCTTTCTTGGAGGGCGGATGCACCTGCAAAAGCGGGGGTCGGCGGGCCTACTGGCGGAGGGCGCCATGTGCCCGCAGACCCGCCGGGTCAGAGGCTGTGCCCGGCCAGAGGGACATAAATCTGGGTGACATACAGCTCGGGGTCGTTGACCATCTGGCTTGTGATCTGATAGTCCTCCAGGGCGTCGGTGTTCAGCTTGTGCCCGTTTTCCGCCGCCCAGGTTGTGATGAGGCGGTAGGTGTCGGGGAGGGTCTCATAGGGCCCCACGTGGACCGCAGTGGCCGCCAGAAAGCCCTTGTTGTATCGGACGAACTCCATGGGGACGGAGGGGGGATTCTTGATCTGGATGTCGAACGTGGTCTTGCCGGGCCTGGCGGGAGAAGCGCCCAGCAGGGGGGAGTTGCGGTAGATGATGTCGTGGCCGCCCACGGAGACGAACTTATATTTCCGAGTCTGCTCGTCCAGCAGGTTGAACATCCGGAGGCGGTAGGCGCCGGTCATCTCCCCGCTGTCCACGTCGCAGTCGAGGCACAGCACGGGGAAGGGCTCCGTATGGACCAGGGAGACAAAGCGCGGCTGGTCCCGGGAGCGGATGTGGGAGAGGCCGATGCTGAACCGCTGGCGAAACTCCGAAATCTGCTCATAGCGGTACTGGGCCGTGGAAAAGGCCTCCTGGTTTTTGGCCACCTGCACGTCCAGCGCCTTTTTGAGGGAGAGGAGGTCGTCCGCGCTGAAAAATTCCGCGATGATGCTCACCGGGAGATCCAGGGAGCGCATATAGGAAATCCACATCAGGCGGGGAATCTGCTCTGCGGTGTAGTACCGGTAGCCGGTGGCCGGGTCCCGGTAGGCCGGGGAACAGAGTCCCTGCTGGTCGTAGTACCGCAGGCGCTTTTCAGAGATGCTCGTCAAAGCCGAGACCTTGCCGATGGTCAGGTGGTCGTTTGACAAGGGAAGCCCCTCCTCACTTCCGGCCCCGTCCGGGGCCGTTCTTTATGAACGGATTATAGCATCGGCCGGTGGGAATGTCAAAAAGGCGAAAAAACTCTCCCTTGAGGGAGAGTTTTTTTCCTGTCCTTTTGCAGAAAATCGTAGAATTGCCATAGGATAGAAGAAAATTGCCCGAAAAAAGGAGGGGATTCTTTGTGCAATATTTCCGTGTTGA
Organism: uncultured Oscillibacter sp.; assembly: GCF_900544955.1. Classification (GTDB taxonomy): domain Bacteria; phylum Bacillota; class Clostridia; order Oscillospirales; family Oscillospiraceae; genus Oscillibacter. The sequence goes on along the minus strand of NZ_UQXD01000010.1, from coordinate 53,817 downwards.
CTATGACGCGTGTCGGACAGATACACTGGAACTGGAAAAACACCTCAAGAAACAACAAGAAAGCGGGGCTGGCTATGGCGGTAAAACTGACATCGGAAGAACAGGACATGCTGGAGGGGAAGTGCGGAAAGAGCAAGCAGGCTGCACTGAAGGGGATCATCCGGTACGCCGAAATCCTGGGTGCCACGGAGCTGGTGGAGGTCACCAAAACCCATCTTTGCTGCGGCAGCGAGGCGGTGCCGGCGGATTTCCCGGACGGACAGCTGAACCGGGAGGACTATCTGAAAGAGGACTTTTACGACCACCACATCAAACACTTCCTGCCCGAGCTGAACCGGGGGGAGTTCTCCGGATTTTATGAAAAGGCGCTGCTGATCGACGATGTGCACACCAGCGACAGCTATCAGTGGGCGTACACCCAGCAGACCAAGGAATTCTGGGAGATGAATCAGCAGATCATGGAGACGGCCATTGCAAACGGCTGTGTGGCGGGCAGCACCTGCGCCCCCTACCTGGCGGGCTGGCTGCCCACCATGGGGGAGTACTTCGTCACCACGGAGTCCTCCAACGTGCTCTACTGCAACTCCGTTCTGGGGGCCCGGGGCAACGGCGGCGGCGGCGCCACCTCCATGATGACGGCGGTGTGCGGCCGGGCGCCGAAGTGGGGGCTGCACCTCACGGAAAACCGGCACGGGACCCACGTCTTCCGCATCCACAGCAAGCTGGATACGAAGCTGCTCTGGGACATGGTGGGCATCGCCGTGGGGCGGCGCCTGGCGCCCAACGCCATCCCTGTGCTGACGGGGGAGTTTGATCCGCCGGATCTCATCAAGCTCAAGACCATGTTCACCTCCCTGGCCACGGCCAGCGGCTGCGAGATGTGCCTGATCGTGGGGACCTCTCCCGAGGCGCCCACCTACGAGGCGGCCATGGCCGGCCACGCGCCGGCGGCGGAGTTCGACATTGACGAGGAGATGCTGGAGGGCTACCGGAGGGAGCTCTGCCACCCGGTGTCGGGCCCGGTGGACTTTTTGCAGATCGGCTGCCCCAACAGCTCCGTACAGGAGATTCAGCAGATCGAGCGGTACATGCGGGGCAAACACGTGAAGGAGGGCGTCCGCTTCTGCGTGTTCACCAATGTGGCCCAGTATGAGCTGGCAAGGCTGTCCCATCTGATTGAGTCCCTCCGCAAGAGCGGCGTGGAGGTCCTCACCAGCGGCTGCATCCTGCGGTGCGTCAACGTGGCTTACGGCGCCAAGGGCATCGGCCTCTCCGCGGCCAAGCTGGCCCATTACAGCAAGACGGAGCGGGACGTGCCGGTGTACTACGGCACGGAGCGGGAAGTGATGGACGCCGCCATCTCAGGCTACTGGCAGGTTCGATAGGAGGTGCTTTGTATGAACGGCAAAATTCTCAAGGGCCGGCCGGCGCTGGGCCCTGTGGTGGAGGGAGCCGCCTTTGTCTGCCCCACCAGCATTCAGGGGTGGTCCTCCATCGACGTCAAGACCGGCGTGGTGCTGGAAAAGGGCCACGTGCACGAGGGGGACAGCTTTGCGGGGAAGATTTTGGTGGTCCCCTGCAGCCGCGGCTCTCTGGGGTGGTCGGACTATTTCATCAACAGCCATATCAACGGCGTGGGGCCCATCGGCTATATCTTCACCAAGATGGACTCCAAATGCGGCGTGGTGGTCCTGGTCAACAACTGTCCCTGCGTCTGCGATTTCCCCGACGGCGTGGACCCCTGCGCGGAGATTCACGACGGCGACTACATCCGCCTGGACGGGATCAACGGAACCGTGGAAATTCTGCGGTCCGCGGCGGAGACAAACTGAGAAGGAGGACGCGACATGGAGTGGAAAAAGGAAAAGATTGAGACGGCCTTGGTGGACATCCCCCGCAGGGGAATTTCCCAGGCCATCCGTTTTGGCAACGTGCTTTTCGTCTCCGGCCAGGTGGGCGAAGACCTGGAGGGCAACGTGCCCGAGGGGATCGAGGCACAGGTGGAGCTGGCCATCACAAACGCCAAGCATATCATCGAAGCGGCCGGCGGCACGCTGGACGACGCCCTGATGTGCCGCTGCTTCTTGCAGAAAGTGGAGGACTTTGACGGCATGAACACCGCCTACTTCAAGTTTTTCGGCGACCAGGAGGCGGGCCCTGCCCGGTATACCGTGGTGGCGCCGCCGGTGGAGGAGAAGCTGCTGTTTGAGATCGCCATCTTTGTGGGCCTGAAGGACTGAGCGCCTCCCTCTCCGGCGGGGGAGGGCATAAGGCCCCTTGGGCGGGGTGCGGACGGATGCATTTTGGAGCCGCACCCGCGGGTTTCGCCCGGCGCGCTGCGATTGGATAGGGAGAGTTTCGGCGCCGCGATTCCTGCGGCGGTGATTCGGAGGAGGGGCCCCCCCGCTTCGAATCTCCCGCAGAGGATTTGCGGCGCCGCCCTGTTGGGCGGGGCGGCGCCCGCCCGGTGTATGCCCCGGCGCCCCGGGGCGCGGGGCGGAACATGCGGCCCCGCAGGATACCGGGGGCGGCGTTTGCGGGAGACCGCGGCGCTGCCGCCGGTGGATTTCATAAAAGGAGAGTTGGTATGAATTTCTCAGAGCTTTGTGCAAAACGCTATTCCGCCCGGGCCTTCGACAGGAGCCGCCCGGTTCCGGCGGCGTGCATGACGGCCATTCTGGAGGCGGCGCGGCTGGCGCCCACCGGCTGCAACGCGCAGCAGTGGAAGGTGCTGGTGATAGAGAGCGCCGAGGGACTCCGGCGGGCGGAGCGGTGCAGTACCTGCGTGTACGGCGCCCCGGCGGTGCTGCTGTTCTCCTATGACCGGGGGCACCCGGATTCCGCCCTGGAGATCAACGGGGTGGACGTGGGGCTGACCAACAGCGTGATCGCAGCCACCCACGCCATGCTGGCGGCCGCGGAGCTGGGGGTGGACAGCTGCTGGGTCTGCTGGTTTGACGGGGAGGAGACGAAGCGCACCTTCGGCCTGGCCGAAAACTGGGAGCCCGCCTGTATGCTGATGCTGGGATATGACAAGGAGGGCCCCGGGGAGCAGCACGCCCTGCGCAAACCCCTGGAAGAGCTGGTGGAACGGTGTTAAAGGAAGAAGAGATACATGATGTCCTTGGATGACAGTTCGTTAAAACAGAAATTTTTTCACTATGTGATTCCGTCGATCCTGGCGCAGTGGGTCTATGCGCTGTACACCATGGTGGACGGCATGTTTGTGGCAAGGGGCGTCAACGAGATCGCGCTGACGGCGGTGAACTTGTCCAACCCCCTTGTGCAGACGATGTTTGCGCTCTCGCTGATGTTCGCCGTGGGCGCGTCCACCATCGTGGCCATCTGTATGGGGGAGGGCCGGATGGAACGGGCCCACCAGGTGTTCACGCAGAATGTGGTCACCCAACTGGTGGTGGCGGCGGGGCTCTCCATCGGCGTGATGGCCAACCTGGACAAGGTGGCGGGGTTCCTGGGGGCGCGGGACCCGGAGACCCTGGGGTACGTCCGGGAGTACCTTGCGTATATCGTGCCGTTTTCTGCGGCGTTCCTCCTGTCCTACACCTTTGAGATCCTGATGAAGACCGACGGATTTCCCAAGCGGGCGGTGGTGATCGTCACGGTGGGCGCTCTGGAGAACGTGGTGCTGGACTGGCTGTTCGTGATCGTCCTGCACCGGGGGGTGGCGGGGGCCGCCTTTGCCACCAGCCTCTCCCAGTGCACGGTGATTCTGCTGTACCTCTGGCACTTCCTGGGCAAACAGGGGCAGCTCCGGTTCCGGCGGTTTCGCTTTCAGCCCGCCGTTTTGGGCAGACAGATCCGAAACGGCCTCTCCTCCGGCCTTACGGAGCTCTCCGCCGGTGTGGTGGTCTTTGTGTTCAACCAGGTGATTTTGCGCTACCTCTCCCGAGAGGCGCTGGTCAGCTATACCATCGTCTCCTATATCAACAGCATCGTGGTGCTGTCCGCCACCGGCATTGCCCAGGGCAGCCAGCCGCTGATCAGCTATTGCTACGGACAGAGAAACCCGGAGGCGTGCCGGAGGCTGCTGCGGTACGGCGTGGTCTCCGCGGGGATTTTCTGCACGGCGGCGCTGGTGCTGTGCAGCGCCGGGGCGGGGGTGATCGTCTCCGCCTATGTGGGGGCGGATTTGCCGGAGCTGCGGGAGTACTCGGCCCATGTTCTGCGCATTTTCCTCCTGTCGTTTTTGCTGGTGGGCTATAACATTGTCATAAGCGGCTACCTCACCTCCGTGGAGCGCGCGGGATCCGCAACCCTGATTTCCCTGGGACGCGGCGTGGTGTTTTTGCTGGGCAGCCTGGTGCTCTTGATCCATCTCCTGGGCGGAGAGGGCGTTTGGTGGGCGCCGCTGCTCTCAGAGAGCGTGTGCCTGTGCCTGACGGTGTTCCTTTTTGTGCGATATCAAAGAAAGGGCGCAGACTGAGAGACGGGGCGCCTGAGAGAAAAGAGACGGCGGAGACGCGTTGCGTCCGCTTCGCCGGCGGGAGGAATCAAGAATGTTAAAAACGATTGCGCTGATCGTGTTTATCGCGGTCTATGGATTGCTGCTGCTTCTGCCCAAGTACCGGGCGGCGGTGGCCGTGGCGGCGGCGGTGGTGTTTTTGGCGCTGGGGATCGTTCCGGCCCGGGAGGCGCTGTCCACCATCGACTGGAACGTGCTCTTGATGCTGGCGGGCACCATGGGGACGGTGGACCTCTTTATACGCTCCAAGATGCCAAACCGCCTTTCGGACAAGCTGGTGCGGGTGCTGCCCAGTGTCAAGGCGCTGATCATTGTGCTGGCGCTGTTCGCAGGGTTTGTTTCCGCGTTTGTGGACAACGTGGCCACGGTGCTGATGCTGGCGCCGGTGGGCATGGCCATCGCCAAAAAGCTGAGAATTTCCCCGGTGGCGCCCATTCTGGCCATTGCGGTCTCCTCCAACCTGCAGGGGGCGGCCACGCTGGTGGGGGACACCACCTCCATTCTGCTGAGCGGCCACATGGGCATGGACTTCATGGATTTCTTCGCCTACAAGGGCGCCCCCGGAATGTTCTGGGTGGTGCAGGCGGGGGCGGTTGCCACGGTGCCGGTGATGATGTTCCTCTTCCGCAAGGAGAAGGGGGCCCTCCGCGGCACACAGCTCACCCCGGTTACGGATTACCTGCCCTCCTTCTGCCTTCTGGGCACGGTGGCCGGATTGATTCTGGCCTCCTTTCTGCCGGAAAAGCCCGGCATTACCAACGGGGCCATCTGTATGGCCTTCTTCGCGGTGGGCCTGGCAGCGGAGTGCGTCCGGCACCGCGACGCCCAACTGGCGGTGGAGGTCCTCAAGGGCGTGGACTATGTGACGCTCTTGCTGCTGGCGGGTCTGTTCCTGGTGATCGACGGCATCAACCGGGTGGGCATCATCGGCGACGTGAGCCAGCTGATCGCCCACCTGGGCGGCGGCAGCCTGTTTTGGACCTATACCATCATCGTGTGGTTTTCCGTCCTGGCCTCCGCGTTTATCGACAACATCCCCTACACGGCCACCATGCTTCCGGTGGTAGGGGGAGTGGCCGCGGCCATGGGCGTGGACCAGGCGGTGCTGTGCTTCGGGCTGCTGACCGGCGCCACGCTGGGGGGCAACCTGACCCCTGTGGGGGCGTCCGCCAACATTGCCGCCGGCGGAATTCTGCGCAAGGCGGGATATGAGGTCAGTACCGGGCAGTTTATGCGCATCGGCGTCCCCTTTACCCTGGTGGCGGTGACGGTGGGCTACCTGCTGGTGTGGGCCTTTTGCGCCTGATCCCTCTGCCGGAGGAACAGGAGCCTCTGCGAAACGGGACGTTTCGCAGAGGCTCCTGTTTTTGGCTTGGGGACGGCGATGGGGGCGGTCGGTTCCGGCCAAGAGGGCGGACGGGGAACAGACCGTCCGCAACTGGAGACCCGCGGCGGGAGAGGCCGCCCCGGGCCTTGGTGTCTTAGCAACCCTCGGGACCGCATCCGGGGGCGTGGCTTCCAGGGGCATCTCCGCTGCGGAGCGCCTGCGGCGTGGAGGAGGAACTGACCAAATGCCCCGTCCGCTGCGCGCCGTGTCCAGGACCGGGCGGAATGGGACAAACCGTCCCTGCCCCGCTGCCGGGGCGACCTCGAGCGGACCGCCCTTAGGCCCTGGTGTCTTGGTAACCCTCGGGACCGCATCCGAGGGTGTGTCTCCCAGAGGCGTCCCTGCTGCGGAGCGCCCGCGGCGCGGCAGAGGAACTGCCCGGTGCCCCGACTGCTGCGCGCCATGTCCGGGGGCGGGATGGGACAAGCCGCGACTGCCCCGCCGCCGGAACGGCCTTGAGCAGCCCTCCGCTCGCTCCCAGTAGAAGCCCGGCAAATGCGGAGCGAACTCCGCAGACAGCAGAAGGACCCGTTTCACGTCGTGAAACGGGTCCTTCTGCTGCTCTTGTCACAAGGTGGGAGGCATCTCGGCTCAGCCCTTGTAGTCCTTCGGGAGCAGATTCTGGAAGCCCTCGGTTGTGTAGGGGAGACCAGCTTTCTTGGCCTCCAGGGCCTGCGTGAGGGCGGTCAGGTTCTTGTTGTTGATGGGGTAGCGGAGGAAGGCGACGGCGCCCACGCTCAGGCAGATGGCGGGAATGATGCAGACGAGGACGTTCAGTCCCGCCGCCACAGTTTCGGGCTGCACGGCGCCGCCCTCGATGTAGCCGATGGCCTTCAAAAGGGCGCCGGTGAAGATCAGGGAGCAGGTGGGACCCACCTTTACGAAGAAGGAGGCGATGGACAGCATCAAAGAGGTGCGCCGCTTGCCGTTGATGAACTCGTCCAGGTCGGCGATCTCGTAGCCGTTGGTGCAGTAGAGCGCCCAGAAGGGGGTCTCCACGCACATCCACAGCGCATAGAAGATGCAGGCCTCTACGAGGGTGTGCATGCCGATGAAGAGATACACCGCGCACAGGGCGGCGGCCAGGAGGAAGGAGCCGCAGAACACCGTCTTTTTGCCAAAGTGGTTGGCGATCCAGGTGCCGCCGATCAGTCCGACGTAGTTGAAGATGGAACCCACCAGGTAGAAGGTGGCCTGCTGGGCGGGGGTGAGGCCCACGGAGTAATCCAGAACGTAGGCGATCAGGGCGTACAGGAAGCCCTCGGAAAGGGTGTACATGACGATCATCACACAGTTGATGCGCAGGGGCTTGAGCTTCAGCGCGGACTTCATGTTGGCCAGGAAGCCGAGGCCGTTGTCCTCGTCGTCGTCCTCCTCTTCCACGGGAATGAGCTCCACCTCGCCCCGCTCCCGCATTTCCGCCACCTGCTTTTTCGTCTTGGCCATGAAGATGGGGACGACGGAGAACACGGCATAGGCGGCGGTGACGATCAGGGCGATGATGAACCACTGCATTTTGGGAGCCAGGTCCGGCATGGCGTTCTGGACCAGCTGGGGACCGCCGCGGCCGATATAGTTCCACAGGGGGGAGCTGAGGCTGCAAATCAGGCGGATGTTGTTGCGCTCGATGGGATTGTCGGTCATCTCACCGCCCATGGCCACATAGTTCATGGTGAACAGGGAGTACAGGGCCACGAAGCAGCAGGCGATCAAAATGTAGTAGAACAGGCCGACGGCGCCGAAATCCACCGGCAGGAACATGAAAATCGTGACCAGGCACAGGGGGAGCAGACTCTTGGCCATGACCGGGCGGCGGGTGCCGTGTTTGCGGTAGCTCTTGTCGGAGAGCATGCCCAGCGCGGGGTCCACGGCGCCGTCACAGAACGCGGCGACGCCTGCGATGAGACCGGCGATGACGGCGTTGATGCCGGCGACATCGGTCAAATAGAACATGAAGTAGGTATAGAACAGGGCATAGGGGAGACTGTCTCCGGCGTTTCCGCACATATAGAGCAGTTTGTCTTTGAAGCTGACACGGCCGCCAAAAAAGGAGCTTTTCTGTTCACTCATGATGAAAATCCCTCTCTCTTCTCTCGTTCTCTTTTTCCATGCGATGGATGGGGCACGCGATGCCGGGACATCCCCAGGGCGGATGCGGGCTTAGACAAAGCCGCCGTAGGGGCGCTGGGCGATGGCATGGTAGGCGTATTTCACCATGCCGATGACGTCGTACACGGGCAGGTTTGTGGCGGCCTGGACCGACGCCGCGTAGGGGGGAAGGTCCGTGCACTCCAGCAGGATGGCGCCGATGTCGGGATGCTCCTGCTGGAGCCGCTTCGCCGCGCCCACCACTTCGCTGCGGACCTTGGCGGAGTCGAAATTGCCCACGTTCTTGTCGAACTTGAAGAACTCCGGCTCATCCTGAAGGCCGGCGATGACGCAGCGGTCATAGTCCTCCCGGGAGACGCCGCAGGCCTCAAAGAGCTTGTAGGTGAGATGGGGGGCGTCGCCGCAGATGACGCCGATCTTCTGCTCCGGCCTGAGGCCCACCCGAATCCAGGGGACCTGAATGACGCTGGAGAGATAGACCGGAATATGGACGGAGGCGGCCACCTCCTTTTGGAAGTTTCCGAAATAGCCGCAGTCTGCGCAGATGGCGCGGCAGCCGTGCCGCTCCAGCTTTTGGGCGGCTTCGATGATGCTGTCCACGATGGAGCTGTCGCCGCCGTGGACCTTTTTCTGGTTGGTGCCGTCCGCCTCCATGTACAGCACGGGGAAATCAAAGGTGCCGGCGTGGCAGATGTGGCCCGGCGGGATGGGAAGCCAGGATTCCAGGGAGATGATGCCGATCAGCTCGCCGCCGCAGCGGCCGCCCCGGTTGCTGTAGTAGTGGCGGTCCTCACCGGGATTGATGTAGGCCCAGTTCCGCACCAGATCTGAATTGTCCATAACGTCCTCCTTGTTTGATCAGCCGAAAGGCAAATGAATGGTGATGGGAAAAGCTCCGCCGGCGGCTCAGACAAAGCCGCCGTAGGGGCGCTGGGTGACGGCGTGGTAGAGGTAGTTGACCATGCCGACCACGTCGTACACGGGCAGGTTTGTGGCGGCCTGCACGTCCGCCGCGTAGGGGGGCATGTCCGTGCACTCCAGCAGAATGGCGCCTATGTCAGGGTGCGCCTGCTGAAGGCGTTTGGCAAGACCCACAATTTCGCCGCGGACCTTGGCGGCGTCGTAGTTGCCCACATTCTTGTCGAATTTGTTGAACTCCGGCTGGTCCTGGGCCCCGACGATGACGCAGCGGTCGTAGTCCTCCCGGGAGACGCCGCAGGCCTCGAAGAGCTTGTAGGTGAGATGGGGGGCGTCGCCGCAGAGGATGCCGATTTTCTGATCCGGCCTGAGGCCCGCCCGAATCCAGGGCACTTGGAGGACGCTGGACAGGTAGACCGGAATGCGGACGGAGGCGGCCACCTCCTTTTGGTAATTGCCGAAATAGCCGCAGCTGGAGCAGATGAAGCGGCAGCCGTCCCGCTCCAGCTGCTGCGCCGCCGCAATGATGCTGCCGAGGATGGAGGTCTCCCCGCCGTGGACCTTCTGCTGGTTGGTGCCCTGTGCTTTCTGGTAGCGGACCGGAAAATCAAAAGTGTAGGCGTTGCAGATGTGGCCGGGCGGATTGGGCAGCCACGCCCCCATAATGATGATGCCCGCCAGCTCCCCGCTGCACAGGCCGTCCTGGTTGCTGTAGTAGTGGGGATAGTCGCCGGGGTTGATGAACGACCAGTTTCTCACAAGATCGGAATGTTCCATAGCTCCCTCCCTGTTTGGACGATTCGTCTGCGGGGGCCCCTGTGCGGACGGGGTTCCCGCATGGGGGGACGCCTGCTGCACCGGATCAAATCCCTTGGAATTTCATCCGTTTCCCGTGGGCTTTCCGCCGTGGAATCCCCCGTTTGGTTTTAGTGTAGGCTCCCGACATGCGTCATGGTCAACATGGAAATATTGCATAAATAAACCGCTAATTTTTACGTGTTTTTCCGGCTGCCATGGCTTTTTTCGACAATTTTTTCGCAAAAACGACACAAAAAACATTCCCCTGGGGGAATGTTTTCCGCCGGGGAACTGCGCCCGTCGGGAGCCGGAGGGAATTGTACGGACGGCCGCCGCTAAGGCGGCGCCGCACCTGGCGCGGCGGTGCGGTTTGACGGGACCGCCTGGCTGTCGCCGTCCCGCACACAGTGGGGCGGACCGCCTCCGCCAGGTGCGGCGCCCCTGGCATGTGCGGTGCACCGGCCATGCTGCCCGGCGCACTGGCCTTGTCGCCCGGCACACCGGGCCGTTTATAAAGAGGAAGGCCCCCGCTCCTGTGAGCGGGGGCCTTTTCGCGGGCCGTCGTGTTGCCGGGACTGCGGGGGAGGCGGGCAGCTCCGCCGTCCGGGCCGGGCGCCTCCCCTCCGCGGAGAGGGCCGCCTGATCCCGTGGAGGGGTCTCCCTGCGGCAGGTGCGTCCGGCGGGGGTGGGCCAAGGCCCCCGCCGGGGCGCCGCCCGGGAGGCGGCTGTCCGTGCGGAAGCGGGGACACGGCCAAAAAAATGGGGCCCCGAAAGCGGTTCGGAGCCCCAAAGGGTGCGTAGAAAAGGAGGAGAGATCAGCCTGTGCACAGCGCCAGCGCCGCGTCGGCGGCGGTGGCGGCATCGGGGGTGTAGCAGTCGGCCCCGATCTGGTCGCAGTAGGCCTGGGTGATGGGGGCGCCGCCGATCATGACCTTCACCTTGTCCTTCATCTCCGAGGCCTCCACGGCCTCCACGATGTTCCGCATCTCGCCCATGGTGGTGGTCAGCAGGGCGGAGCAGGCGATGATCTGGGCGTCGTTCTCCCGGGCGGCGTTCAAGAAGTTTTCCACGGGGACGTCCACCCCCAGGTCGATGACCTTCAGGCCCTTGCCCTCCATCATCATGCGGACCAGGTTCTTGCCGATGTCGTGCAGGTCGCCCTTGACGGTGCCGATGACCACGGTGCCCTTCTCCTCCACGCCTGCGGCCACCAGATAGGGGCGCAGGATGTCCGTGCCCTTGCTCATGGCCCGGGCGGCGATCAGCACCTCGGGGACGAAGACCTCGTTGTTTTTGAACTTCTCGCCGATGATGTTCATGCCGCTTAAAAGGCCCTGCTCCAGAATTTCGCCGGCAGGAATTCCCTCGTCCAGAGCTTTCTGCACAAATTCCTTCACCTTGGGGACGCGGCCCTGTTGCAGCGCAGAACTGATTTCATTCAAAGTTGTCACGATGAATTCCTCCATTGTTAGATTTCACAAGTGCCGGGCAGAACGATTCCTTGATATCATCTACTTTAATCGTTTTTCGCGGAAAGATCTTGAAATTCCTTGCGATCTTTTTGAACAATTTTCTCTTCTGCCCCGGAACCGCCGCCGGGGTAGGGAGAAGGGCAGGGGACGCTGCGGAACTTCCGGCTGGAGTACTCCGCCTCGATGCGGCTCTCCGGCGGGCAGGTCAAAAAGCGGCCGTCGTCCCAGGGGCCGTTCACCAGGGCGGAGAGGTAGGAGAGGTCCCCGGGGATTTCCTCGTAGGACCAGCCGAAGTCCCGGGAGGCCTGCCTGGCGTAGGCCAGATGCTCCGGAAAGTCCCCCATGGGGCAGGTGATGTAGCCGCAGTGGCGGTAGCTGGTCAGCCAGTGGTTGCTGCACTGCATCAGGTAGTCCGCGTTGTCCTCGCCGAATTTCTCCGCGTACTCCGCCCGCTCCCGGGCGTACCGCTCCCGGGAGGGCGGGTCCCCGTGCTCAATCCAGCCGCTGCTGTACCAAAATGTGCCGGACAGTTCCTGAAAGTACTGCCGGTAGCGCTGGACGGACCCCAGCAGCAGGGCGATGCAGTCGTCGCAGCGGGGGACCACGATGGGAAGGGACTGGCTTTTCAGGCCGATGAGGCTGTTGGAGCAAAGACCGTAGGCGAACACGATGGTGTCGAACCGCTGGTGGGGCGGCAGCTTCTGGTTTTCCAACTCGATTTCGCCGATCAGCCGCTGCAGCTCCGCGTGCAGGATGTCCGGCGTGTTGTGTAGCCCCTGCTTCAGCCACCACGGGCGGACAATTTGCGGGCTTTTGGAGATCAGGTAACTGATTTCCCGGCACATGACCATGCAGCCGACCAGAGCGATACGCATAGGGACCTCCTTTGCTGGCCGAAAAATTCGGACAATTTTGTGATAAGCAGTAGATAATTGTTCTATATTTTTTTCCGGGCGTTTTTATAATGAAAGAGAGAGGCGGAGACAGCCGGGACGGAGGAGAGACGCGATGAAGCTGGCCATTGGAATCGACACCGGCGGGACCTATACGGATTCCGTTCTATACGATTTGGAGGCGAATGCCATCCTGGGCCACGGCAAGGCCCTGACGACCTACGATGACCTGACGCGCGGCATTTTGCAGGCGCTGGACCAGTTGGACGGGCCGCTGTGCCGCCAGGCCGTCGCCGCGGGGCTTTCCACCACCCTGGCCACCAATGCCTGCGTGGAGGGGAAGTTCCGCCGCACGCGGCTGCTGCTGTTGGGCATCGACCGCACGGGAATCGCCCGCTTCGGGGCGGCGTACGGCCTCACGGACCCGGACGATATCCGCTATCTGCCCTGCGGCAGCTCCATCACCGGGGAGATTTGGCAGGAGCCGGACTGGGAGCTGCTCCGGGCGAATGCCAAGGCGTGGTTTGCGGGCATGGAGAGCTGCACGGTCTGCGAGATTTACGGCGTCCGCAACGGCGGCGTGCTGGAGCGGAAGGCGGCCCGGATTCTGGAGGAGGAGACGGGCCTTCCCGCGGTGTGCGCCAGCGGGCTGTTCGGCGGCCTCTCCAGCCTGGAGCGGGCGGCCGGCGCCGTGCTCAACGCGGGCCTCCTCCCCATCACCCAGGCGTTTTTGGAGGCGGTGCGCCAGGCCTTCCGGCGCCGGGGAATTGGCGCCAAGCTTTATATCGTCCGTTCCGACAGCAGCCTGATGGGCCTGGGGTACGCCGCGGAGCACGCGGTGGAGACCCTCCTCTCCGGCCCCGCCGCCTCCGCCCTGGGGGGCAGCGCCCTCACCGGGCAGCGCAATGCGGTGGTGGTGGACATCGGCGGCACCACGACGGACATCGCCCTTGTGGAGGACGGGGCGCCGCTGCCGGCGGCGGACGGCATCCGGGTGGGCAAGTGGAAGACCCAGGTGGCGGGGCTGTTCTCCGCCTCCTTCGCCCTGGGCGGCGACAGCGTGATCCGCTGGGACCGCAACAACCAACTGACCCTGGGGCCGGAGCGGGTGATCCCCCTGTGCGTGCTGTCCGCCCGGTGCCCCGGTCTCTGTGAGCGGCTGGAGCAGCAGGTGCGGCGCGTTCCGCTGCACACGCTGCCGCTCCACGAGTTTTTGACGCTGAACCGCAGGGACTGGGAGACAATCCCCATGGAGGCGGCGGGCGCGGCGCTCTGCCGCGCCCTGGAGGAGGGTCCCCTGAGCGTGCAGGAGGCGGCGGACCTTCTGGGCGTGGACAAGTACCGCCTGGACACCCGCGCCCTGGAGGAGCGCGGCGCCGTGCTCCGGGCGGGGCTGACGCCCACGGACATCATGCATGTCCGGGGGGACTACACGGCCTACGACCGGCGGGCGGCCGCCCTGGCGGCCCGGTTTGCGGCCAACTCCCTCCACCTGGATATGGAGGCCTTCGGTGCCCTGGTCTATGAGCGGGTCTCCCGGGAGGTCTTCTACGGGGTGAGCCGCCTGCTGCTGGAGCACGCCTCCCCCTACTACCGGCGCCACGGCGTGGACCCGGGGGTTCAGGAGCTGCTGCGCCTGCAGTGGGAGAACCGGGGGACGGGCGGGACCGCCCTGCTGCACTACCGGTTCCATATGCCCGCAGAGCTGGTGGGCATCGGCGGCCCGGTGCACCTGTTTTTGCCGGAGGCGGCCCGGGCGCTGGGGTGCGGCTGCCGGATTCCCCCCTGCGCCGCGGTGGCCAACGCGGTGGGGGCGGTGACGGGGCGGATGACGGCCTCCGGCTCCGCCAGGATCTCGCCCCACGGCTGCTCTCCCGCAGACGGGAGGGGGCTGGACTATGAGGTGCTGTGCGACGGCGAGGCGGTGCGCTATTTTGACGGGGAGGCGGCGGCCGCCGCCTGGGCCGTGGAGCGGCTGCGGGCGTCCACTGCCCGCCGGGTGCGGGCCCAGGGGGCGGAGGGCCCCCTGTCCTTCACCGTGGAGAGGCGGGAGGAGACGGCGCCGCTGCGCACGGGCACGGTGAAGCTGGGGCTCTCCATCTCCGTCACCGCCGAAACCTGTTTGCTGCAAGAAGGAGGAGCGCCATGTATTCCGTAACCATCCACACAAGGGCGGGCGTCGTTGCCGCGGAGGCGGAGGAGAACACCCTCCTGTCGGAGGTCCTCCGGCATCATGTCCCCGGCTTCGCCATGCCCTGCGCCGGAAACCACACCTGCGGCAAATGCCGCGTCCGCGTCCGGGGGCGGGTCTCCCGGCCCGGCAGAGAGGAGCGGGCATTGCTGGGGGAGGCGGCCCTGGGACAGGGCCTGCGCCTGGCCTGCGATTGCCGCGTCCTGGGGGACGTGGCGGTGACGCCCCCGGCGGAGGAGGCGGGGAAGGTCCTCGCCTGGTACGACGTGCCCCCCTTCCGGCGGACGGAGACGGGCTTTGGCTTCGCCGTGGACATCGGGACCACCACCGTAGTGGTTCGGCTGATGGAGCGGGGCAGCGGCAAGGTCGCCGCCGAGCGCCTGGCGGAAAACGCCCAGCGGGGCTTCGGCGCCGACGTGATCTCCCGGATAGAGGCCTGCCGGACCGCCGGGCTGGACACCCTCTCCGCCCGGATCGGGGACCAGCTGGAGGCCATGGCCGCCGCCTGCCTGGAGGAGGCGGGGGTGGACGGTGTGGAGGAGTCCGTGGTCACGGGGAACACCACCATGCTGCACCTCTACGAGGGGCTGGACCCCAGCACCCTGGCCGTGGCCCCCTTTGCGGTGCAGTCCCATTTCGGGGGCCGGAGCCGCCGGACGCTGGCGGGGAAGCCGGTTTACCTGCCCCGCTGCGTGGGGGCGTATGTGGGGGCGGACATCGTCTGCGCGGTGCTGGCCGCCGGGCTGACAGGGGGAGGGACCCAGCTGCTGGCGGATATCGGCACCAACGGCGAGATCGTCCTGGCCAGAGACGGGCGGCTGATCTGCTGTGCCACGGCGGCGGGCCCCGCCTTCGAGGGGGCGGGCCTCAGCTGCGGGATGCCGGCCTCCGCCGGGGCGATCCGGGCGGTGGACTGGCAGGAGGGCCGGGCCGTCTACGAGACGGTGGACCGCCGGCCCGCGGCGGGCATCTGCGGCTCCGGCATTCTGGATGCCCTGGCGGTGATGCGGCGGGCGGAGATCCTGGAGGAATCCGGCTACCTGGAGGCGCCCTGGACCATCGGCGACAGCGGTATTTCGATTATACAGAGGGACATCCGGCAAATTCAACTGGCAAAGTCCGCCATCTGCGCCGGCATCCAGACGCTGCTCCAAACGGAGGGGCTGACGGCGGCGGACGTGGACCGCTTCGTGATCGCCGGGGGCTTTGGAAGCTCCCTGAACCAGGAGGCCGCCGTGGCCGTCGGGCTGTTTCCGGCGGCGCTGGGGCCGAAGACGGCGTTTATCGGCAACGGCGCCCTGGGCGGGGCGGTGATGCTGCTGCTGAACGGCGCCCTGCGGCGGCAGGCGGAGGCGTTGGCGGCGGCTGCGGAGGAGCTCTCCCTCTCCGAAAGCCCCGTCTTCATGGACCGCTACTTGGATGCGATGACCCTGGCGGAGGCCGAGTGAGGGCGGATTTGCCGCGGAAACGGGAAATAGGGGATGGCGATATGGTCGCTATCCCCTATTTCCATTGCGCGGCGCCGGAATGGCCGCCCCGCAGGTCCGGTTCAGTTGTAGTACTTCTCCACCATGTTCCGGGCCATCTCGCTCCACCACCACAGCCGCTGGGGCTCGTCCCGCAGGGTGATGATGGTCTTCATGTTGATGACCATGTTGCTGTGGTACTTCTGGCAGAGCTGGAGGGCGGTCTCCATCTCCTTGGTGAGCAGCTCCTTGGCCTCCTCGAAGTTGGGCTGGAAGAGGTAGTTGGAGTTGGGCTTGAAGGAGACGGTGTACCCGCTGCCCAGGGCCTCCAGGGCGGGCTCCAGCTTGCTGAAGGGAGAGATGGAGACCATGCGCAGGTTGGGGAAGGCCTCGATCAGGTCCGCGATCTTGTGGTCCAGCCGCTCGCAGCAGCCGTATCCGAACTTGCCGAACAGCTCCGCGTAGGGCCGCTCGTGGGCGAAGCCGAACTCCCGGGAGGTGGCGGGGCTGACGGAGGTCATGATCTGGTCCGAGCAGCCGCCCCACATGTCCTTGAGCGCGCAGCCGATGCCGCTCTCCGTGGGCGGCGGCAGCTGGGAGGTGTAGCCCGGGTGGTTGTTCATGATGTTCTCATACTCATTGTTGGAGGATAGAAGGCCCATCTTCTCGTAGGTCTGGAAGCGCTGGATGCAGCAGTCGAGATACCGCTTGGCGCAGGCGTGCATCAGGTCCGGGTCCTCGTAAAAGCGCATCATGGCGTCGCCCATGCCCATCCACTCCAGGATGTCGTCCCAGGGGGCGATGTTGAAATAGCAGCGGCCGAACAGGCGGACCTTCAAAATGCCGTCGAAGATTTCGTTCAGAACCCGCCAGCGCTCCCGGGTCTCCTCCTCGTCGTGGGTCACCACCGGCGCCGGGATCTTCTCCACGTCGTCCATGGTGTCGATGACGGAGTGGAAGTGGATGGTGGCCTGGCCCTGGCGGTCCTTGCTTAAATCGGAGTCGTACTGGACCAGGGCGCCCCAGCCGTTGTCGCTGATGGCGCACTCGCACTTCACATAGTCCACCACCACATAGTCCAGGGGCATGTGCTTCCAGTTGTACAGCCGCATGAGGAGGTCTGCCTCCACGGCGGCGAGGAACGGGTCGGAAATCTCGGTGGTCAGCTCGTTCTCATAATTCAAAACGGCGGGGGGCGTGTCCCGGTGGTACAGGACGGGTTTGGTCATGTGCAGGTCGTTGACGTTTCGCCACAGGGCGATGCGCTCCTGCTGGATGGGGAGGTCCGCAAGCTCCCGGACCTTGCGGCCAAGGTCGCGGAGCCGGTCCACATCCTGTTGTGTGTAAGAAATCATTGATGTACCTCCATACAAAAAACCGTGCGTCCTCCGGAACTGGGGTCAGCCGGCCAGAAGACTGGGCAGCAGCGTGGACAGGGGCGGGATGAAGATGACCAGGATCAAAACGGCCACCTGGGCGATCAGCATGGGGATCACGTGCTTGATGGTGCTTTGCAGCGTGACGCCCTGAATGGACGCGGTGGCGGAGAGCAGGGCGCCGACGGGCGGCGTGATCTGGGCGATGCACTCGCAGATGACCACCACCAGGCCGAACTGGATGGGGTTGATGCCGAAGGCGTTGGCGACGGGGTACAGCACCGGCGCAAAGATGACCGTGGCGGCGTTGGACTCCATCACCATGCCCAGCAGCAGCAGGAAGATCACGATGATGATGAAGACCAGGATGGCGCTGTCGGTGAAGGAGGCGAAGAAGTCGGCGATGATGGAGGCAAAATTCAGTCTTGCCAGCATATAGCCCATCATGTTGGCCAGCCCCATCAGAATCAAAACGGTGCTGGAGGTGATGGCCGCCTTGCCGAAGATCTTGGGCAGGTCCTTCAGCTTCAGGCCCTTGTAGACGACGCTGCCCACGATCAGGCCGTACAGGCAGGCCACCATGCCCGCCTCGGAGGGGCTGCAAAAGCCGGCCATGGTGCCGCCGATGATGATGACGGGCATCAGTAGCGCCCAGACGGATTTGCCGACGATCTTGGCGCGCTCCTTGCCCGCGATTTTGGGCAGCAGGGGGATGTCCCGGCGCTTGGCGTAGCGGTAGCAGCAGATCATCAGGCCGATGCCCATCAGCAGGCCCGGGACGATGCCGGCCATGAACAGGGACGAGACGGAGATGCCGGCGAAGGAGCTGTACATGATCATCAGGATGCTGGGCGGAATGATGGGGCCCAGGGTGCCGCCGCAGGCCTGGAGGCCGGCGATGAACTCCGTCTCATAACCGTCCTCCTTCATGGCCGGGGAGAGCAGGTTGCTGAAGGCCAGGGCCGTAGCCATGGCGGAGCCGGACACGGCGGCGAAGATCATGCAGGACACCACGCAGACGTGGCCCAGGCCGCCGCGGATGTGGCCGAAAAAGGCCCGGGCGAAGTCCACAATGCCCTTGGAGATGTTTCCGCCCTCCATGAGAAGGCCGGAGAGGATGAAAAACGGCACGGCGATCAACGAAATGGAGTTGATGCCCGCAAAAATCCGCTGGACGGCGCCCACGGCGTTGATGCCGTCCGCCGCCATCACCACGATGCCGGCGGCGGCCATGGCGTGGCCCAGGGGGACTGCAAAGATGAGCAGGAACAGGAAAATGCCGAAGCACAGTAATGCCAAAACCATATGCGTATTACTCTCCCTTCACGGCGATGCCGGCCGCCTTTTTCGGCAGGATATAGAGCTGGATGATGTTCTTCACCTCGGCCACCACGCAGAATGCGAAGCTGGCGGGCATGCACAGGTAGACATAGCCCAGCGTCCATTGCATGGCGGAGGTGGCGGAGGTCATGTTCTTCATGGACATGTCCCAGGTGGGGAAGATGAGATAGATCAAAATGGCCAGCAGGATGAGATCGCCGATCAGATGGGTTTTGTGGAGCAGCTTCTTCCGCTTGGGGAAGAAGATCTCCGTCAGGTCGACCATCAGGTCCGTCTTGGTACAGATCATGTAAGGGGCGCCGGAAAAGGCCATGAACACCATGAGAAAGCGGATCAGCTCGTCCGCCCAGATGGAGGGGGAGCCCAGGATGCGGATGATGACGCTGTACGCGCACACGGCGAACATGCTCGCCAGAAACGCGGCGGAGAGGTAGAAGAAGCCCTTGTATGTCCGATCAATCAAGTTGCAAAATTTCTGCATATCTGTCAATCTCCTTATGATGTGCGGCGGGAGCGAGGCATTCAAAACGGCGGCGCGGCAGTGCGGGGATGCACCGCCGCGCCGCAGAGAGGAACCCGGGGGGCGTTAAGAGAGGGCCAGAATGTTGTTCACCAGCGCCTCGCCGCCCTCGACGGACTCAAAGAAGGTGGGCCAAACCTTTTCCTTCATGACTTCCTTCACGGGGGCCACGTCGAAGGTGACATATTCCACGCCTGCGTCCACGCAGTTGGCCAGGAACTCGTCGTTCTTGGTCTCCGCCAGCTCCAGGTTGGCGTCGCTGGCCTCCAGGGCGCACTCCAGGATGACGGCCTGAGCCTCGGCGTCCAGGGTCTGGAAGCGCTCCTCATTCATGAAGAGGTCCTGATCGCAGAAGATGTGGTTGGTCTCGTTGATGTAGTCCAGCTGCTCATACCAGGACATGTTGTACATGCCCTGCACCGGGTTTTCCACGCTGTCCACCATGCCGGTCTGGAGGGCGGTATAGACCTCGGAGTTGGCCACGATGGTGGTGGCGCAGCCCAGGGCCTGGAAGGTGTTCACATAGATGGCGATGTCGGGGACGCGGATGCGCAGGCCCTGGAAATCGTCGATGGAGGAGATGGGGGCGTTCTTGGTGGCCACCTGGCGGAAGCCGCTGGCGCCGATGGCCAGGTTCCGGACGCCGGTCTGGTCAATCAGCTCCTGCTGCATCTGCTTGTAATCGTCGCTGGCGGCGAAGGCTTTCACGTGGTCGTAGCTGTTGAACAGATAGCCCAGGGAGACGACGCCGCCCTTGGCGTAGCCGTTGACGGAGGCCATGGTGGCCCAGTCGTTGAGGGAGATGTCGATGGTGCCCACCTTCAGGCCCTCGGCGGACTCGGTCTGGTTGGCGATCTGGCTGGAATAGAAGCGGTCAAAGGTGATCTTGCCGCCGCTGCGCTCTTCCACGCGGTCACAGAAGTCGTCCATGTAAACGGAGACCAGGTCCTCCGGCGCCATGTGGGAGGAGGCGGTGAGCTTGTACTCTCCGCCGGTGTAGCCGCTGGTGTCGCCGCCGGTCTCAGCGGGGGCGCCGGTGTCGGCGGGGGGCGGGGTGGTCTCGGTTTTTTTGCCGCCGCAGGCTGCAAGAGAGGAGAGCAGCGCGAGAGCCAGAACGATTGTGAGAAGCTTTTTCATATCTTTTCTCCATCCTTTTTGTTTTGGACTGCTGGGCGCGGCGTGCCTCGCGGAGTGGGGCTGCGGCTGTCCCGACATATGCAAGACGACGGACCATCCAGAGAAAGTCCGCCGGTAAACTGCCGGGAGAACTGGGAAAAACTGTAAGATTATTCCGCGCGGCCGCCTGCCGTCACAATCACTAAAACGATTGTAATATACTATTTCTAATCTTTGCAATACTTCCAACTTCTTTGCGTTACATACTCCAAAAAATAAAAATATAACACAAATTGCCAAGCCCGGTTTTCCGGAAAACGGGGGCCGGAGGAGGGGCGGCGCAGGTGCCGCGCCCCCGGAGGGAAGCGCCTTGCGGGCGGGCAAAACCGCCGGCGGGCTCCGCCTCCTTCCACCTGTTTGGAGAGGAGGCGAAGCCCGCGCGGAGACGTGGGGGGAGGGGCCGGGGCCGCGCCGAAACAATCAGCCCAGGGCCAGGACTCTGTTGACCAGCTCCTCGCCGCCGTCGACGGCGGCAAAGTATGCGGGCCACACCTCGTTTTTCATCACGTCAACGATGGGGGCGGTGTCGAAGGTGTTATACTGTGTGCCGGCCTCCTCGCACAGCGCCACGTACTCGTCGTTTTTGCTCTCCGTCAGCTCCAGGTTGGCGGCGCTGGCCTCCTGGGCGCACTCCAGCAGGACGGCCTGGGCCTGGGCGTCCAGACTCTGGAAGCGCTCCTCGTTCATGAAGAGGTCGATGTCGCAGAAGATGTGGTTGGTCTCGTTGATGTAGTCCAGCTGCTCATACCAGGACATGTTGTACATGCCCTGCACCGGGTTTTCCACGCTGTCCACCATGCCGGTCTGGAGGGCGGTATAGACCTCGGAGTTGGCCACGATGGTGGTGGCGCAGCCCAGGGCCTGGAAGGTGTTCACGTAGATGGCGATATCGGGGACGCGGATGCGCAGGCCCTGGAAGTCGTCGATGGAGGTGATGGGGGCGTTTTTGGTGGCCACCTGGCGGAAGCCGCTGGCGCCCACGGCCAGGCAGCGGATGCCCACCTGGTCCACCAGCTCGTCGCACATCTGCTTGTAGTCGTCGCTGGCGGCGAAGGCCTTCACGTGGTCGAAGCTGTTGAACAGGTAGCCCAGCGCCATGATGTCGCCCTTGGCAAACCCGTTGACGGAGGACATGCTGGGCCAGTCGTTCACCGCGATGTCGATGGAGCCCACCTTCAGGCCCTCGGCGGACTCGGCCTGGTTGGCGATCTGGCCGGAGTAGAAGCGGTCAAAGGTGATCTTGCCGCCGGTCCGCTCCTCCACGAGATCGCAGAAGTGGTCCATGTATACGGTGGCCAGCTCCTCCTTGGCGATGTGGGAGGAGGTGACGAATTTGTACTCTCCGCCGGTATAGCCGCCGGTATCGCCGCCGGTGTCGGCAGGGGCGCTGGTGCCGGGATCGGCGGGAGGCGGGGCGGTGTCGGCTTGTTTGCCGCCGCAGGCCGCAAGAGAGGAGAGCAGCGCGAGGGCCAGAACGATTGTGAGAAGCTTTTTCATGTCTTTTCCCCATCCTTTTCATGTTGGACTGCTGGGCGCGGCCCTGCCCCGGGGAGCGGCTGTTGCCGCTGCTGCGCGCTCCGGTGCGGGCGGGACAGCGGACCTCTCTCTGGACCGGTCCGCCGTTTCGCCGCCGGGGGGAGCTGGGGAAATCCGCCCGTCCGCTCCGCGTGGCTGCCTGCCGTCACAATCACTAAAGCGATTGTAATCGATCGTCTTCAATTCTTGCAATACTTCCAACTTCTTTGCATCACATACTCCAAAAAATAAAAATATAACACCAAAAACCCGGCGGAAACTTCCGGAAACTGAAGCTGGAAAAAATGAAATGTTGACTTCGACCCCCATATAAAATACAATACTAAACGAACGACGGATGGAATTGCCAGCGGAGCTGAGGAGGGGTGAAGATGGAGCTGTTGGACCGGTATCTGCGACTTTGCGAGTACATCCAGGAGTTGACAACTGTACATACGGCGCTGATGGACGTTCCGTCCGGCACCTTTGTGGTCCCCGCCTTCACGGATACGTGCCCGCTGGAGCCGGCGCAGTGCAGCGCCTACAAAACCCATTTCTACGGCGCCTGCGAGGCGGAGCGCTGGGATGGGAAATATATTTACTACTGTCCCCGGGGCTTCACCTTTGTCGCCGCCACGGCGGCCTTTTTGGAGGGCCCTATGGAGTACTGCGTGATTGCCGGCCCCATCATCATGACCAACGACAACGAGCCTTTTGAAGACCCGCTGAACAACGTCTGCGCGACGCCGGAGGTCCCCCGCATGACCACCCGGCAGGTCCGCGCCCTCAGCGAGACCCTCAGCATGGCGGTGAATGCCTGTACCATGGAGACCCTTCCGCCTGATGTGGACTCCGGCAGCCAGGCGGAGCTTTTACAAATGATGTACGATCTGACGACCGCCCCCCACGCAAAGGTATACCCCATTGAGAGCGAACGGCAGCTGCAGGAGCATATCCGCACGGGCAACAAGGCCGCCGCCCAGCACCTGCTCAACGAACTGCTGGCCTATATTTTCGACCAGTCGGAAAACGACGTGGTGCGCATGAAGTCCCGGGCCAGGGAGCTGCTGATCCTCATGGGCCGGGCGGCCATCGACGGCGGCGCGGACGTGGATGAGATTCTGAACCTGTGCCAGCAGTACGCCAACGAGGTGGAGTCCCTCAGCGGCGTGGAGATGCTGAACCGCTGGATCGGGGCCATTTTGAACAAGTTCATCAGCTTCGTCTTCGACTTCAACGACATCAAGCACCAGAACGTGATCTTCAAGGCCACGGCCTACATCAAGGAGAACCTGGCGGACAAGATCTCCCTGGACAAGGCCGCGGAGCGGGTGTACCTCTCCAAGTCCTATTTCTGCCGCATCATCAAGGAGGAGCTGAACTGCACCTTTACGGAGTACGTCAACCGCCTGCGCATTGACCGGAGCAAGTACCTCCTCCGCAACACGGACGTCCCCATTGCGGAGATCGCCAGCGCCGTGGGCTTTGGCGACCAGAGCTACTTCACCCGGATTTTCAAGCGCCAGACCGGGATTGCCCCGGGGAAGTACCGGGAGCAGGGCTGGTCGAAAAAGCAGCACTGAGGAAAAACGAGGACCGCCCGCCCCCGCCGTTTCGGCGGGTGCGGGCGGTCTTTTTTCGGGGGCTCAGGCCATGGTCACGGTGCAGTCCGGGTACCAGACGCAGGCGGCCTTGATACTCTTCCGAGCGGGCAGGCCGTTGCCGAACAGCACCACCAGGCGGCCGGGCTCCCGGACGCGGCCGGAGAAGGGGTGCAGCGCCACCAGCGGCCCCACGCAGTCCACGAAGTACCGGCCCTCCGGCAGGTCCGCAAAGCCCTTGATCCGGTAGGTGTCCTCCGCGAACATCCTGAGAAAGGCGGTGAGGGTGGTGAGGTCGAAGCCGCCCACCTCCAATGTGAGTTTTTGCAGGGTGATGTCCCGGGTGTGAATCTGGAGGTCCGAGGCACCCTCCGCCGGGCAGGCCATGGCCTCCAGCCAGGCCGCCTCCACCCGGCCGAAGGTGGTCTCATAGACGGGCCGCCCGGGCCTCTGGGCCTGGACGACGGCGCGGATGGCGTCCAACTGCTCCCGGGTGGCCTGGTCCGCCTTGTTGATGAGCACCAGGTCGCTGACCGCCAGCTGCATCCGGCAGACCCGGGCGGTCTGGTAGACCTTCTGGAAGCGGACGCCGTCCACCAGGCAGACGGCCCCGGCGTACTCCAGCTTCCGGCCCACCTGGGGCTGGGCCAGGATGCCGCAGATGGCGGTGGGGTCCGAGAGGCCGGAGGCCTCCACAAACACCAGGTCCGGCGCCTGGTCCGCCACGGCCCGGAGGGCCTCCTCAAACTGCCCGATCTGGCAGGAGCAGAAGATGGAGCCGTTGTTGATCTCCGTCAGGGCGATGCCCAGCGTTTGGAGCAGGGTGCCGTCCACGCCGGTCTTGCCGAATTCATTGATGATGAGGGCGATTTTTTGTCCTGGAAACAGGCGGACCAGCTCTTGGAGAAAGGTGGTCTTTCCCGCGCCGAGAAAGCCGGTGATGAGATAGAGCTTTGCCATGGGAGCAGCCTCCAACCTTTCAAATTACATGAGGGAATCTGTCTGGGCCAGATACGCGTAGTCCAGGGGGATGCGGCTCTCGTCCCCCCGGAGGAGGCTGGTGAAGCCGCACTCGAACAGCAGCTTCCGGCAGCGGTTCATGTCCCAGCCCCGGCCCTTGCTGGTGTCCTGCCGGGTGTCCCGGGGGTTGGCCCCGGTCTCCGCGGTGACGAAGTTGGCGCCGGAGAGGTAGCCGGACTCGCAGGGCTCGTGGACGCCGAAAAAGCGGGCGCTCTCCACGGAGGCGTACACCAGGCCCACGCAGCCCATCACGTGGGCCATCTCCAGATTGCTGATCTGGCCCTTGTCCCAGAGGGGGGAGCCGGGCACCGCGATGCGGCGCATGGCGCCGAACTGGGAGACCTCCAGATCCAGGCACAGGAAGATGCTCTCCACCAGCTCGTCCACCGTGTGCTCCGGGCCGATGGGCTCGCAGCAGCTGAACAGCTGGAGACCGGCGGAGCGGATGGCCTCCATGGTCTTCCGGCGGGCCTGGGGGGAGAGGCGGGTGTCGGTGCCCTCCCTCAGGCGGCAGACGTGGTAGGCGCCGCTGGCGCCTGCGGCGGCCAGTTCCCGGAAAAAGGACCGGTCGCGGTCGCCGGTGTTCACCCAAATCTGGGTGGTGGCGGGGGTGACGGACCGGGCGTAGGACACCATGTCCAGCAGGAGGGCCTCCTCGCTGTCGGCCATGGTCATCAGGTACATGCCGTACAGGTCGTCCTCCTGGCGAAAGCCGTCCAGCGCCGCCTTCAGGGCCGGCTTGTCCAGGCGCAGGGCGGGCATGGCGGTGTGGCCCTCCCCGAAGGAGCAAAACCGGCAGGCGGCCTCGCAGGGGTGGATGTCGATGCCCACCTGGCCGATGATAATGGCGGCGTTCCCGGTCTTTTCCCGGATCAGGGCGTTGGCCGCGCTGCGGATGACGCCGGAGGCGAGGGACGCCGCCGGCTGGAGCAGGAGGTATCGGCACTCCTCCCGGGTGAGGGGCAGGCGCTGAGCGGCCTTGTCCAAAATGGCCTGGAGCTGGGGGGCGATGGTCAGCATACGGCTTCCTCCTTGGCGGGCTCTGCCCGGAAAAAGGGGCAGGCGTCTTTTCGGCACTCCCGGTTTTTCCCAGAGTAGGGGCAGCGGATGTCCCCGGCGGCGCCCAGGTCCAGCTCCAGGAGCTCCCGGGCGGCGGATACGGCGGCGGAGAGGGTGAGATAGGTGACGCGCTTGCAGCAGCGGGGGCCCTCCACCGACGCGATGGCGTCCAGGCACCGGGCGGTCATCCGGTTTCCGGCGGCCCAGCCGGTTTTGGACAGGGGGGTGGTCTTTTGCCAGACGGATGCGAAAATACCGGCGCCGATGGCCGCGCCGCAGCAGCCGTACTGGCCGCAGACGCCGCCGGGGATGATGGCGGAGCGCTCCTTGGCCAGCTTCAGGTCGGCGCACAGCCGCTCCCGAGGACTGCCGCAGGCCCGGTGGGCGGCGGTCAGCAGGGCGGCGGGGGTCAGATAGTGGTGGCCGGGACAGTGCATGGGCAGGTCGGGAAGGGCCAGCAGCGCCTCCGCCGCCGCCAGGGCGGACAGGGGGCGGCCCTCGTCAAAGAGGGCGAGGCAGGCGGTCTCCATCAGGTCCATCTGATGGGAGTCGGGCAGCATGGGCATGGGATTCACCTCGTCAAAAAAAGAGTGGCCGGGCAGTTTGCCGGGGCGGGTTACAGGTGCTTGAGAATGGCGGCGTCCAGCTCCTCCTTGGAGGGAATGATGGACTGGAACGCCAGCTGGCCGTTGATATACAGGGAGGGGAGGTTGGGCACTCCCATTTTTTTCGTCCGGGCGATGTCCTCCTTGACGGTGTACTTGTAGACCTTGTAGTGAATCCGGTCGCCGAAGGCCGCCTTGGCCTCGTCTGCGGCGGCCACCATGTAGGTGCAGGCGGCGCAGGTGGCCGGGTCCAGGGTGAAGGCCTCCACCAGGGGGCGGTCCAGGTGGGCGTAGTCCGGCAAGTCCACATCCATGGTGTCGTCCACCGCCACGTAATCCTTTACCATCTCCCGCACCGCGTCGGTCTGGAAGACCGCCTGGGCGCAGCCGATGGTGTTTTCAAAGGGGATGTCGAAGGGCATGTCGCACCCCGGTGCCACCACCAGGCCAGTCTTGTCCTCAATGGAGTCCAGCAGCTCCACCACCCACTTCATGTTGTCCTGCTGGGTGCCGTGGAGCATGGTGGTGGTCAGGGGGATGTTGCCGCCGATGCTGACGCCGTGCCGGTCGCAGATGGCCTTGGCGGCCTTCAGGTTTACGTTTTCGTCCACAGAGATGGCGTCACAGCCGGTTTGGCACATGGCCTCCACATTGCGGGTGGCGTCGCCGCAGACGAAGAAGGAGGCGAAGGCGCCCCGCTCCTTGATGTGGGCGAAGAGGGCGGAGAAGGGCTCCGTCATGAACTCCTCAAAGGCGGCGGTGGAGATCTGGGAGATCAGCGGGTCCACCACGGCGATGACGTCCATGCCTGCGTCGATGTAGTAGTCGGCCATTTTGCAGGCCACCTGGTTGCAGTAGTGCAGCAGGTCGTGAACGTAGGTGTCATTGTCAAACATGTCCATAAAGATATCACTGCCCCGGAGGTGGGAGGCCAGCGTAAAGGGACCGGTGATGAGGCCGTAGAGGGCGGTGGTGTCGCCCACGGCGGCCTTGATGCGGCGCATGGCGCTGCAGATTTTGGGAATGCGGCCGTCGCCGGGGCCGGGAATGGTGCACTCACAGGGGACGATGGGCTCGTCGTCCTCGTCGCAGGCCAGGGGGTGGGAGGAGACGGAGGGCGGGCCGTTGTCCGCCCACACCAGGTCGCAGCCTAAAATTTCGGCCTCCACCTGGAGGTCGAAGATGCAGCATTCGCCGTCGGGCTTGAACATCCGGTGGACCTCCAGCAGGCACTCCACCATCTTGTCCTCGCTTTGCAGGAACTCCGTGGCGGTGTAGCCCAGCAGCTTGGCGGCGTGTGCCCCGGCAAAGGGCACCCAGGCGGGGCGGGGGGTGGGTTTGTGGGACAGCGCGGCAAACAGCAGTTCTTTGGGGCTCATGTGCGGTTCCTCCCTGTTGGTTCTAAAAAATTTGGGCGGCTGGGACGGCGCGGATGAATGATTTGGTTTTATTATAGAGGGTTTCTTCCGGGGCGTATTGAAACGATTTTTGAATTTTAGCAGAAAGTTGACAGGTAAAGCGGAGAAAACCCGGCCGCTCCGGCAAAAAAACGGCACAGCCGGTCCACTTTTTGGACCGGCTGTGCCGTTGGGCGGGGCAAAACAGGGGGGCGGATGGGAAAACCGGCGGTTTGGGACGTCAGCGGGCCAGCAGCGGGCGGTATAAGTCCAAGTCTGCATCGGTGAACACATTGAATACCACCCGGCGCAGCGCGGCGTCCCGGGAGAGGAAGTCCCGCACCGTCTCCACCGCGATCTCCGCCGCCCGCTCCGGGGGGAAGTGGAATTCCCCGGTGGAGATGCAGCAAAAGGCCACGCTCTCGATTCCCCGCTCCGCCGCCAGGCGGAGGCAGGCGCGGTAGCAGGCCGCCAGGTCTCGGCAGTCCCGGGCCGTGAGGGGGCCCTGGACCAGGGGGCCCACGGTGTGCAGCACAAAATCGGCGGGCAGGTTGTACCCCTCGGTCAGCTTGGCCCGGCCCACCGGCTCCGGATGGCCCTGGGCCTCCATGAGGCGGTGACATGCGTCCCGCAGCTGGAGGCCCGCCGCCGAGTGGATGGCGTTGTCGATGCAGCCGTGGCAGGGGCAAAAGCAGCCCAGCAGGGCGCTGTTGCAGGCGTCCACAATGGCGCCGGCCGCCAGGCGGGTGATGTCCCCCTGCCAGATGGCGATGCGGGGATCGGCGGCGGTAGGGGGGAGGTCCATGGCGTCCACCACCCCCCGCTCCTCCCGCTCCGCCGAGAGCAGTCTGTCCTGCCGGGCGAGAAAGCCGGGATTTAGAGGCATGGGCGGGCGCAGGTTCATCAGGCTGCGGAGCAGCCGCCGCCGGGAGGGCAGGTCGCCGGGGAAGCGGGCCGCCGCCTCCCGGTACTGCGGCAGCTCCGCGAGGAGCTGGGCGTTCAGGGCTTCGATCTCATGCAACCGGTCCATGCCCGACACCTCCCTCTCCGTCCGGCGCCGCCGGAGCTTCCAGCTCCCGCAGCACCGCGCCGATGTCGGCGTCGATGCAGACGGCCTGCCGCCGGAGGGCCTCCGGGCAGCCGGCCTGGCCGCTGTTGACGCAGGCGTAGACGGCGCGGGGATTGGCCGCGGCCATCTGCCAGAAGGGGAATTTGATGATGGCGGGGGTGTTGTACCCGACGCCCAGCTCCCAGAACAGCACCCGCCCCGTGCGGTGGCGGCGGAGAAAGTCCCGGTACCGCACGGCGGCCCGGTGCCAGCCCGCGTCCTCCACGAAGGTGTCGTCGGAGCGCAGGTTCATGGCCATGGGCCTGCCGCAGACGGGGCACACCGGCAGCAGGGCCTGGGGAATCCGCCCCTCCGCCTGTTCCGCCGCCATGCGCCGGACGGCGTCCTCATTGTCCCAGGTCCGCTGGCAGCAGGGGCCGGAGCACTGGAACAGGCCGTAGTCCCCCTGGGTGTAAAACAGCCGCTCTTTGTCAAAGCCCGCCTTTTGAAAGCAGTGGTCCACATTGGTGGTGAGGACGAAGAACTCCCTGCCCGCCAGCAGGCACCGCAGGGCCTCGTAGACCGGCAGAGGACCGTCCTGGTAGCGGTTGAGGAGAATGAGGCGGCTCCAATAGGCCCAGTGCGCCTCCGGCGAAGGGAAGGGGTAGAAGCCCCCGGTGTACATGTCGTGAAAGCCGTATTGGGCCTCAAAATCGCCGAAGTGGCGGTGGAACCGCGCTCCGCCGTAGGAGAGGCCCGCGGAGGCGGACAGCCCTGCCCCGGCGCCCACCACAATGGCGTCGGCGGCCTCCAGGGCGGCGCGCAGCCGCGCTGTCTCCCGGGCGGGGAATGGGGATTGCCGATTATCTGGCATGGGGGATGGCTCCTTTCTTATCTTGGAACAGGGCGGGACCCCGGGGCGGAGGGGATGTTCACCCATCGCCCAGCCGCCGGACCGCCCCGGCGGGACAGAGCCGGGCACAGGCGCCGCAGTGCAGGCAGTGGTGCTCCTGGATGGCATAGGGCGTCCCGGGCAGAATGCAGCTCTGGGGACAGCCTGCGGCGCACAGGCCGCAGCCGGTGCAATCCGCCGTGATGCGGTAGCCCTTGGGGCGGACGGCTCCGCCGCCCAGGGCATAGGAGGCCCGGAAGATGGGGCGCACGCCCAGGTGAAAATACGAGAGTTCCCCCTGCCGGAGGGCGAACACGATGCCGGCGCGGCGGGTTTCGCCGGGGTAGACGTTGGCGAGATAGGGCTGTTCGGCAAAGATGGCGTCGATCCAGCGGGACTGCTCTGCCTCCGGGACCGGCGCCACCTGGCCGGACAGGCGGATCATCTCCTTGGAGGCGGTGAGGCCCAGAATCTGCACCCGTCCGTCGGCCAGCAGCTCCCGGCAGAAGTCCTTGCCCCGGGCGGTGAAAAAGAAGAGGGCCTCGGGCTCGTAGTGGATGGCGCTGATGCTGCGGACCTGGGGGGCGCCCTGGGCGTCCACCGTGGCAAAGGCCAGCACGCCCGCCTGCTTCAGCTTTTTCAGACAGGTCTGGGCGTCCATCCCGCCACCTCCTTCCAGCACTGGGGGTCCGGGGCGTAGGGGTCCCCGCAGCAGCCCGCGGCCACCGCCGGACAGCCCCGGCAGAACCGCAGCAGCTCGCAGTTGCTGCAGGTTTCAAAGGCGTCGTACCGGCGGAAGGCGTCGAAGGCCTCGCCGGTGAACAGCGTCCAGAGATCGTCGGTCAGGGCGTTGCCCACCCGGCTCTCCATGCGGCGGCAGGCGTACACCGCCCCGTCGGAGAGGATGGTCATGTGGCGGTTGGCGCAGCCGCAGCCGTCGTGGATCAGGCCGTCCGCCGGGTAGGCGCCGGGGTCGAAAAGCCCCTTTTCATAGAAGAACAGCGTCCACAGGTGGTCCTTGCGGGAGAAGACGGTCCGGCAGCCCTGGGCCTCGTACCGCTGGAACTTCTCCCAGCACCGCTCCAGCAGCGCCCGGTACTCCTGGGGGGAGCAGAGGGTGTCCCGGTCCTCCCGGGAGGGACAGTAGCGGGCGAAGGCGAAGAGGTCCGCCCGGTGCGCCACCGCCACGTCGATCAGCTCCGGAATCTCCAGGTGGTTCCACCGGGACACGGTGGCCATGACGGCCACGCGGATGCCCGCCCGGCGGAGCAGGGGGATGGCCGCCAGGGTGGCGTCGTAGGAGCCTGGACGGCGGATGCGGTCGTGGGTTTCCCGCAGGCCGTCCAGGGAGAGCTGATATTTCCGGCAGCCGCAGGCCCGCAGCCGCCGGCATACCTCGTCGGTGAGGTGGAAGGGATTGCCCAGAATGGCAAAGGGCAGGTCCCGCTCCCGCAGGCGCTCCGCCAGCGCCCAGAACTGGGGGTGGAGCAGGGGATCGCCGCCGGTGAGGTAGAAGTAGGGCCGCCTCCCGGCCTTCCGGCAAAAGGCCAGGCAGTTTTCCAGGACGTTCTCCATGTCCGCCAGGGGCATTTCGCAAAACTGCGCGTGGGAGCCCTGGGCGTAGATGTAGCAGTGCTTGCACCGCTGGTCACAGCTCTCGGTGATGTGCCATTGAAAGGCGAAGTCGTTCATAGGGGATGCCTCCAGTTGGTGTGGGCTGAGGACGCAGCGCCCAAAAGGCGGCGGGAGACCGCCCTCCCGGCGCCGTGCCCCCGCAAGGGTTCCCGCGGGAGCGCGGGGAAGGGGTGCCTTACGTCTGGTCCCCGGCGCCGCAGGCACTGCCGCAGGCGGTGGGGGGCTCCGCGGGCTTGGGGTCTCCGGCGCCGCAGGCGCTGGCGCAGGCGGAGCCGGCCGCCTGGTCCGCCTGTTTGGCGGTCCAGTCAAACAGTTTTTCCAGTCCCATGCATATCCTCCTCTCTGTAATTTGAAACCGGCCTCCCGGCCTCTGATTGAGATGATAGGGCAAAGGAGGGCCGCTGAACAGTACGCACTTTTTTATAACGGAGTCACCTTTTGGTGACCGCTTGCAAGCGGCGGGGGCTTGCCCTATAATGAGACCATGGAAATCCTGGGAGGAGGGATGCGGAATGCTGACCAAGGAGGAACTTCCGGCCTGCCCTGTGGCCACCACGGTGCAGATCATCGGCAACAAGTGGAAGCTGCTCATCATCCGGAACCTGTGCAGCCGGACCTGGCGGTTCAATGAACTGAAAAAGGACCTGGCGGGCATCAGCCAAAAGGTGCTGACGGACAGCCTGCGCTCCATGGAGGCCGACGGCATCATCACCCGCACGGTCTATCCGGAGGTGCCGCCCCGGGTGGAGTACGCCCTGTCGGAGCTGGGGGAGTCCATGCGGCCCATTTTGGACGCCATGCAGGCCTGGGGGGAGAGCTATCAGGACCTGGCCAACAGGGGCGGGAGATGAGGCCGCCTTCTTGAAAAAGCCGACGGGGACCCTGCATTGCGGGGTCCCCGTCGGCTTTTGAAGCGGGATTGCAAGGAGAATGGGAAGCGATTTTTCGCAGCCGCGGACTTCTAACGACAGGCAGACAGGATGACCCGAACGGCCCCGTCGATCCCAAGGCTGCCGCTATCGATACAGAGGTCAAAATGGTCCGTTCTCTGCTTGGAAGCTCCCTCGTAGAAGGCATAGTAGGCCATGCGCTTTTTGTCAATTTCCTTGATCCGCCGCTCAATGTGTTCCGGCGGCGCCTGATATTCTTCCAATGCGCGTTGAATTCTTGCCTCGATCTCTGCGTAGATGAACACCCGCAGCAGCGGCTGCCGGCCTTTCAGCACCTCGCCGGCGCCGCGGCCCACCATCACGCAGGGCCCTGGGGCGGCCAACGCGAGAATGGCGCTGCGCTGGGCGAAGTAAAGCCGGTCCTGGATGGGCAATTCAAACGGCACGCCGGGGGCGAGGGGATACAGGGGGCTTCCCGCTCCGGTTTGATCGGCCTCTGTAAAATGGCTTGCGTGGATGCCGCTTTGACCGGCGGCTTGCTGAATGATCTCTTTGTCGTAAAAGGGAATGCCCAGCCGTTCCGCCACAAGTTGTCCGATCCGTCTGCCGCCGCTGCCGTACTGGCGGCTGATCGCAACAATTTTATCCATCTTCGCCACGCTCTCCGCCGCCGGTTTCTGCGGCCTTCTGCTCATGCGCCGCCATGTTTCTCGCCGCCATCCGTCTCATGGGCCGGACCAGGAAAGCACAGACCAAAAGCGTCAGGATATCGGCGGCGGGCTGCGAAAAGTAGATGCCGGACACGCCGAAAACCCGCGGCAGCACCAGAATAAACGGCACATAGAACAGCCCCTGGCGGATCAGGGAGAGCAGCAGCCCCATTTTGGAGGAGCCGATGGTCTGGAAGGTGATGGTCATCATGTAGCACAGTCCGAACGCCGGATACAGCGCCACCTGTGAGATCAGCAGCCATTTTCCAAACGCCACCACCGCCGGATTGCGGTTGAACAGCAGGATCAGCGGCTGGGCCAGCGCGATATAGACCGCCGCCACCGCCACGGTGAGCAGCAGGGCTCCCCGCAGGGCGAACCGGGCCGACTGGTGAAACCGCTCTTCCTGCTTCGCGCCGAAGGCATAGGAGGCCACCGGCTGATACCCCTGCATAAATCCCATGATGACATAGCAGCCAATCAGGATCAGCCGCTGGACCACGCCGTAGGCCGCGATGATCAGGTCGGCGTCCGGCAGGGGCTTCGCGGCGATGTTGGTCAGTGAGGTCGCCAGCGCGAGGCAGATTTGAATGACCGCCGTTGGAATTCCGATGGAGACGACGGTCCACACCAGGTTGCCGGAGCACTTGAAATACCGGGGCCGGACCTGGATGATGGAGCGGCCGCTCAGATAGAACCACAGCAGGATTCCATAGGTGACCAATTGGGAGACCGTTGTGGCGAGGGAGGCCCCCTCCACCCCCATGCCAAGGCCCCACGAGAACATGAACACCGGGTCGAGCACCACGTTCAGCGCCGCGCCGGTGATGACCGCGACAGAGGAGATCTTGACCGAGGACTCCGCCCGGGCCGCGCAGTTGAGGCTTTGGGCGGGCAGATTGAACAGGGCCGCGATCAACATCCAGAAAGCGTAGTCCTTTGCCTGGGGCAAGACCGCATCGGAGGCGCCGAACACCCGCAGCAGCGGCTCCATGAAAAGAATTCCAAATACGCAGAGACCGACGCCGATCAGCATGGAGATTCCGACGACGGTGGTCACGGTGCGGCTGGCCCCCTCGTTGTCCGCTGCGCCCAGCTGCCTGCCCGCCAGCACCGACGCCCCCGCCGCGAAGATGTTTTCCACCGAAACCATGATCAGCAGCAGCGGCAGGGTCACGCCCACCGCCGCAAGGGCGATATCGCTGTCCAGCATCCCGATATATGCCGTGTCCACGATGTTGTAGACCGCTTTTGCCAGCAGGGCCAGCGTGGCCGGCACGGCGAGACGGACGATGGCGCGCGACGGCTTCGCCGAGGCCAGCAGGGATTCCGCGCTGTTATCTGGTGCCATCCCGATCACCCAACACCCCGTACAGCAGGATATGAATCTGCCGGTGGCACCTTTCCTCGTGTTCGCGGAGCGCCTGCTCCGGGGAGTGGATTCCCGCCAGCTCCCGCTGGAACCGCAGGTTGAAATAGTCCATGTACAGTCTGAAATCGTCCGCCACCGCGGAGATGTTCAGGTCCCTGCGGGGCGCGGCGCTTTCCAAAAGCCCGGTCAAGATGCGGATATTCAGGTCGTCAAAGCTTTTTCGCGTTTCGGATATCCTGGCAATCAGGTGCTCCGGCGGATGGAGCGCGGCATCGGTGAATATTCCGAGATAAAGCGGGTTTTCCGCAAAAAAGCGGAGTCTTGCGTCAAAATAGCCTCGCAGCCGTGTTTCCACAGAGCCGCTGACGGCATCCGGCGCCTGTGTCAAATAGGCCGTCAGCGCGTCAAAGCAGGCCGTTACACACAGGAGATAGAGTGTATCCTTATCCGCAAAATAGTGATAGATGATTCCCTTGGAGATATCGTTTTCCGCGCAAATCGTATTCAGAGAAGCCGCCGCATACCCCTTTTCGGAAAATTCCCGCAGGGCGGCCCCCAAGATCCGCTGCCTCGACAGCGCGTTCTTCTCCTCCCGTTTCATGGAATCGCCTCCTCAAAATAATTGACCACGTGGTCTATTATCTGTATTATAGCAAAAACAAACCATGTGGTCAATAACTTTCGTAAAAGAATCCGGGGAAGAGCGGGAGGGCCGGAGGCCGCATTTGTGGCGGCTCCGGCGGATGTAGTGCGTGCAAAACGGGGTGGGGGTCCGCCGCGGCCTGCCCTGCCGCTATTTTGCGAGAAAAGACGGCACCGGGGGGCGGTCCGCTCCCAATCTTCCGTGGACAGCCCTTCTCCCTCTGTGCTAAAATGAGAAAAACGGAGTAAAGGCGGCGTGAGATGCAGACCATCATGATTTTGGAGGATGACCCGGTGATCCGGGAGGAACTGGCCCTGCTGCTGGAGAATGAGGGCTACCGGACTCGGACGGTCACGGACTTTTCCACGGCCGCAGAGCAGGTGCGGGAGGTGGGGCCGGACCTGGTTTTGCTGGACGTGGGCCTGCCCGGCCGGGACGGATTTTCCCTGTGCGCGGAGCTGCGCCGGGCGTCCGATGCGCCGGTCATCTTCGTCACCAGCCGGGACTCCGCCCTGGACGAGCTCCGGGCGCTGAGCCTGGGCGGGGACGACTACATCACAAAGCCTTATAACATCCCCGTCCTGCTGGCCCGGGTGAAGGCCGTTCTGCGGCGGCGGGGCGGTGCGCCGGACCCGGAGCTGCTGGAGGCCGCAGGCATCACCCTCAGCCTGACGCGGGGTACCGCCTCCGCTGGGGGGCGGTCTGTGGAGCTGACCCGGAACGAGCTTCGGATTCTGGCATATCTCATGCGCCGCCCCGGGGAGATCGTCTCCCGGGCGGATCTGATCGAGGCGCTGTGGGACAGCCAGATCTACATGGACGACAACACGCTGAGCGTCAATATGACCCGGCTGCGGGCAAAGCTGGAGGAGCTGGGCCTGCCCGGCGCGATCAAGACCCGGCGGGGAATGGGGTATCAGCTATGAGCGTTGGCGCATTTTTATCCGACCGGCTGGGGCGGCTGGTGCTCCAATTGGGGGGCGCGGCCGCCGGAGGGGTGTTTCTGCTGGCCACCGGCACAGCGCCGGGCGTTTTGGCGATTCTTCTGCTGGCCGGGGGGCTGCTCTTTGCCGGCGTGCAGGCGGCGGACTATCTCCGGTGCCGGAGCCGGCTGGAGGAGCTGGAGGCCGTCATGGACGGGCTGGACCAAAAGCAGCTCTTCGCCGAGTGCGCCCCGCCTCCCCGGGGGGCCTATGAGCGCGGGCTCTTCGCGCTGATGCGCCGGTCGGGCAGGGCGATGATCGGGGCCGTATCCGAGGCCCGGTCCGCCCAGCGGGAGTACCGGGCGTATATCGAGAGCTGGGTCCATGAGATCAAAACGCCCATCACCGCGGCCCAGCTCCTCTGCCGCAGCGCGGAGCCGGAGACGCGGCGGGCCCTGTCTGCGGAGCTGGCCCGGATCGAAACCCATGTGGAGCGGGCACTGTTCTATGCCCGGGCGGAGAGCCCGGAAAAGGACCTGGTCATCCGCCGGACGCAGCTTTCGGAGCTGGCGGACCAGGCCATCGGGCAGCACCGGACGCTGCTGATCCAAAGCGGCGTGCGCGTGGACACGGAGGGCCTGGAGCGCACCGTGTTTACCGACGGCAAGTGGGCGTGCTTTTTGCTGGGACAGCTGCTGCAAAACGCGGTGCGCTACCGAGGGGAGCACCCGGTGATCGCCCTGTCCGCCCGGCAGCTGGGGCATCGGGTGGAGCTGACGGTCCGGGACAACGGCATCGGCATTCCGGCCCACGAGCTGCCCCGGGTCTTTGAGCGGGGGTTTACCGGCAGCAACGGCCGCAGCCGGGGCGGCTCCACCGGCATCGGGCTGTACCTTTGCCGCAAGGTTGCCGCTGCGCTGGAGATTGATTTGCGCATCCGGTCCGAGGAGGGCCAGTGGACCGAGGCCGTCTTGACGTTTCCCGCCCAGGAAAACCTTACAAAATTGTAAGGGAGCGCCATACCGATTCGATACCACCGTCGTTGCTTTTGGCGTACACTGGAGAAGAACAAAGGAGGCAACGATATGCTGCAAGTAGAGAACATCGAAAAGTATTACGGAAGCAAGAACAACGTCACCAAGGCCCTGGACCGCATCTCCTTCCAGGTGGACGACGGCGAGTTCATCGCCATCATGGGCGCCTCCGGCAGCGGCAAGACCACGCTGCTCAACTGCATCTCCACCATCGACACCGTCAGCGCCGGCAGCATTTTGCTGGATGGGGAGAACATCGCGGAGCTGCCCCAGAGCGAACTGGCCCGCTTCCGGCGGGAGCGGCTGGGCTTTGTCTTTCAGGACTTCAACCTGCTGGACACCCTGACCCTGGAGGAGAACATCGGCCTGGCCCTCACCATCAACCATGCGGACGCCCGGACCGTGGAGCGGCAGGTGCGGCAGACGGCGCAAAAGCTGGGCATCGAGGACATCCTGGAGAAGTTCCCCTATCAGGTCTCCGGCGGGCAAAAGCAGCGGGCGGCCTGCGCCCGGGCCATCGTGGCCGGACAGTCGCTGCTGCTGGCGGACGAGCCCACCGGGGCGCTGGACTCCAAGGCGTCCAAAAACCTGCTGGAGATTTTGACGCGGATGAATCGGGAGATGCACGCCACCATCCTCATGGTCACCCACGACGCCTACAGCGCCAGCTACGCCTCCCGGGTCCTCTTCCTGAAGGATGGGCGCATTTTCAACGAGCTGATCCGCGCCGGGCGCACCCGGCCGGTGTTTTACCACGAGATTTTGGACGTGCTGGCGCTGCTGGGGGGTGACGTCAGTGACGTTATCTGAGCTGTCCTTGCGCAACGCCCGGCGGCAGGCGCAGGACTACCTGGTGTACTTCGCTACCATCGTCATGGCCGCCGCCCTGGTCTACGCCTTCAACGGCCTGGTCTTCTCCCAGGAGATCCGGGCCCTCTCCGGCATGATGGACAGCCTGCCGCTGGTCATCGTGCTGGTCAGCATCGCGGTGGTGGGCATTCTGGGCTGGCTGGTGCACTACACCATCGGCTTCATGCTCTCCCGCCGCAGCCGGGAGCTGGGCACCTATATCCTGATCGGCCTGGAAAACAGGCAGGTGGCAAGGCTCTTCTTCCTGGAAAATCTGGCCGTGGGCGGCGTGGCCCTGGTGCTGGGCACCTTGCTGGGCAATCTGGTTTTTCAGGCGCTGCGGGCCGTGACCCTGGCGCTGTTCCACGTGCCGTACACCTTCGGCTTCTCCTTTTCCATCCGGGCCGTGGGGCTGACCCTGCTCTACTTCGGGCTGATCTATCTGCTGGCCCTTTTCAAAAGCCGCCGCCGCATCCGCGGCATGAAGATCTGCGACCTGTTCTCCTTGGACCGGCAGAATGAGGAGGCGGTCATCCAGAAGAGCCGCCGCCGCAGAAGAATTTTTGCGGCCTCCCTCGTCTCCGGTGTCGTCGGCACGGCGCTGCTGCTTCTCCGGAACCTGACCCTGGGCATTTTGGGCGCCCTCTTCATCATCTTCTTTCTCTATGGGTTTTTCATCAGCTTCTCCTCCGGCGTGCCCGCCTATTTTGAGGGGCGCAAAGAGCGGAAGTACCGGGGCCACACGCTCCTCATTTTCCGGGGCCTCTCGGCCAAGCTGGCCACCATGGGCGTCGCGATGGCGACGATTGCGCTGCTGTTCACCGCCACGCTGATCTCCGAGGGCAGTGGAATGGTGTTCAACGCCCTGTTCCAGAGCCGGGCCGAGCAGACCACCTGCTTCGACCTCTTCATCGCCTCCACGGGCCGGGACGAGACCCGCTTTGACCAGTACCTCGCCTATCTGGACGGACATGTCCCGGTGGACGCGTCCCACACGTACGCCGTCTATCGGGGCGCGGACTTACAGGTGACGAAATATATCGAGGAAAACACCGGCTATTACAGGACTTTCGAATTTGACACATTGATGAGGGCCAGCGACTATGCCGCCCTGCGGGCCATGCTGGGCTACCCGGCGGTCACGCTGGGGCCGGGGCAGTATCTGATCCACTGCATGGCGTATCTGGAGGAGGCGATGACCGCCTACGCCCAGCCGCTGACGGTGGGCGGGGCGACCTTGACTCCGGGCGGCGTCCGCACGGAGCATTTCACCCAGTCCCTCTGGGACGGCAACGGCCGGGGCTTTATCCTGGTGGTGCCCGACGCCGTGGCGGAGAGCCGGCCCGTCAGCCACCATATCTACGCCGCCATGACGCCCCAGCCGGTGCCCGCGGCCGACTTCCAGGCCATGCAAGACCTGCGGGATGCCCGGGGCGGCCTTGCGGACAGCTACGACACGCTCTTTTCCAAGGCCGCCGCAGAGGCGGAAAACGCCGCCATGTACGCCGTGATCGTCTTCCCGCTCTTCTATCTGGCGCTGGTGCTCACCATGGTATCCGCCACGATCCTGACCATTCAGCAGCTCAGCGACACCGACCGCTACCGCCGGCAGTTTCAGCTCTTGGAGAAGCTGGGCATGGACCGGCGGGAGATGCGGCGGACGCTGAACCGTCAGTTTGCCATCTACTACACCATGCCCGCCGTGCCGCCGCTGCTGATCGGCGTTCCCTTTATCCTGGCTCTGGGCAGTGCCCTGGACCCCGGCGTGCTGACCGGACCGGCGCAGCTTCTGCTGGTTCTGGGTGCCACCCTGGGCATCTTTTTCTTCATCTACTTCGTATATATTCTCCTGGCCTATGTGAGCATGAAACGAAACGTGCTGCCGGGATGAGGAGACGGAGCGGGTCATCCGAAAGGATGACCCGCTCCGCTTTTTGGCTCCCCTTTGCAGCGCCGATGCCTCTGCTCAGCGGAGAATCCCAAGGCGGTACGGCGAAAGAGGGGAAGCCGTTTGACAGTTCACCGGGCGGACAGTAGAGTAAGGGAACTTCAGTTGACCGCCTTTGCCGGAAATTTGCCGGGGAAGGGCTTTGACGAAATGCTCCGGAAGGACCTGAGACGCAGGGAGGAGAGGACAAGGTGGGGGAAGCGTATCATTTCCAAGTGAACCTGGGCGGCATGCTGGACGTGCTGTCCAACCATCTCTATAAGAGCCCGGAGTCTTTTTGCGGGAGCGCCTGCAAAACGGCGTGGATGCCGTCACCCTGCGGCAGAAGGAGCAGCCGGGGTGGAGCGGCGGAAAGTTCACGATCTTCCTGACGCCGGGGCGCCGCATGGTGTTCCGGGACTACGGCGAGGCACTTCTGGCCGGGGGCCATCCCCTGCGCGGCGGGGAGCTGAAAACCCTCAACCAGGAACTGCTGAACATGATCGACCACAGCGCGCGGTAACGTGACCCTCAGATTGGAAGAAGGGCGAGGTGTTGAAAGATGACGGAGGAAGCCCTGCTGTCCCGTCTGCGGGCGTGCGAGTCGCTGCCCCACGGCAAGGAGCGGATCGCCGCCTATTCGGAATTGATCCGCCAGGCCGACCTGATCCAGACGCGGGGCCTCCAAATGAGCCTGCGGCGCACCTATGCCTCCGAGCGGATGGGGTATGGCGACGCGGGCAAGGCCTTCCCCACTGCGGCAGAGTACCTGACCCTGCGGGAGAAGGAGGCGCCAGCCGTGGAGGCCTTTGGAGATTCTGACCTGATCTTCATGGCGGACTTCGGTCTGGAGCTTTTGAACTACCTGCCCCAGATCACGCTCCGGCAGGCCGAGGCCATGATGCAGCAGTTTGAGCAGATGCTCCGGTCTCAGGGCTGGGGGCTGCAGCTCTATTATCAGCGGGCGTTCCGCTTCTACGGGAACATCAGAACCCAGAAGGCCCTGGAGCAGTTCGGACTTTTCCAGAGCACCCGGCGGGACTTCTTCTCAGACTGTAGCGCCTGCGAACAGGCGGATGTGGTGCGCCTGTTTTTCCAAATGGGAGACCTGGCCCGCGCCGCTTAGCTGGCCCGTCCCATTTGGGACGACTTGCTAAAGTGCCATGAGGTGCCCCGCAACGTGTGGCTGCTCTACCTCCAGCAGGCGCTGGATCTCGGCCAGCGATCGAAAGCCGAATCCCTGGCGGAATCCCTGTCTGCGGCCAGCGCGCCGGAGGACCCCGGCGACTGGGGGTATCTGGGGGCGGTGCTGCGGTGCTGGGCCTTTATCGCGCCGGATCGCGGGGCGGGCCTGCTCCAGCGGTGTCTCTCTTATGGGATACGGCTGTGGGACTAGGAGAAGTGGTTTGCCTTTGCAGTAGGGGCCTGGACGTTTTGCAAAAAACGGGCCGAGGAGACCGACAGGCTGCATCTGGCACTTCCCCGGGACTTTCCCCTGTGGCGGGAGGACGGAGCATACCGCTCGGAGAAGCTGGGGCGCAGGTTCTACCGACAGGCGGCGGACACGGCGGCTCGGTTCGACGCCTGCTATGCGCGCACGCAGGAACGTGCGGTGTGCTCTGCGGACTATGCTGCGGGACAGCGGTTTTGGCTGGTGTGTCAGGGTTAGACGGGCAAGATGCGCCGGATGAATTTACCTTTTAGGATCAGGGGGATTGTAACCGACCAAAAGTCGATTTACGCTGCATGGCTGGACGGTTTCCCTGACGGATGGGGGATTCCCGCAGAGACAGTGGCGGGATTTCTCACTTGTCAAAATACTGCTATTCAGAAAAAAGGAGCTGTCAAGCCGCTGCATTGCAGCGGCTTGACAGCTCCTGTCACTATTCCCACTCGGCAAATTCAAGTATATGGGGGTGTATTTAGGGTAATTTTATAGGCAAAACATTCGCAAATATGTTAATATTTCGCCCGCTTATTTGGGGCAGTTCATTTTCTTAGTATCAAAATAGTATCACAAAAATCCTGAAATTGCAAGGTTTTCAGGCCATAAACGGCCACAATCAAAACTTACCTCAATTTGATGTAAGTTTCTGTCGAAATCGGTCTCAATTCGAGACCGATTTCGACCACCGCCTGGGAGCGTAGACGCACCCAGGCAATAGGGGATTGATTTCCGCCCCCAGCGGAAATCAATCCCACCATGAGACACAATTCGACCACCGGCTCCCGCCCAAAATCAAAGGAGGCGTGCAAGCACCCTTGGGGCTTGCACGCCTTGATAACTGAAAAGCAAGACCGGGCGGAGCGGTCAATGGCGGCGCACTTGTGCGCCGTTCATCTCGACCATTGACAGCCATGGCTGGTTTTGCTATCCGTCTAAAAAAGTGTTCTGCTCTATTCGATTTTTTAGATCGTTAATTTTTTCTCTAATGGACTGGATTATCTCTAAAAATACTTTGTCTACTTTCCCAGTTGGATCATCAAGCCCCCAATCCTCCCGATGCTTGCAGGGCAGGTAGGGACAGGTCACATTGCACCCCATTGTTATGACAATGTCCACAGGCGGAAGTTCGTTCAGCAATTTGCTATATTGCGCCTGTTCCATGTCAATGCCATAGAGTTGTTTTATCAGCCGAACTGCGTCCTGATTGATCTGCGGCACAGTCTCCGTACCAGCGGAGTAACTTTCAAATACATCGGAGGCCAGATACTTTCCAAGTGCTTCGGCCATCTGGCTCCGACAGGAGTTGTGGACGCAGATAAATGCCACCTTGGGTTTTTGCCCCATACATTATCCTCTGACTTTCTGAATGAGGGCTTTGGCCTCGCCCTTTTTCAAAACTTTACCATAAGACACGACCTTACCATCCACCACAAGAGCAGGAGTCGTCATTACGCCGTAGGCGGCAATCTGCGTGAAATCTGTTACATGGTCGATAGCGGTGTCCATCCCCAACTCGGCCAGCGCCTCACGGGCGGCCTCCTCCAAAGCGTTGCACTTGGCGCACCCGGAGCCAAGCACCTTAACGCCACCGGAAGCCTTGACCGCCTCTGCATGGACCATCGTTTCTGGGGTGCAGTTGCCGCCACAGCAGCAGGACGCGGGTTCTTCTTTCTTCTTGCTGAACAGTCTCATGTTTCATTACCTCCTAAAAATTAAATCAAAATGAATTGGAACACATTGAACAGATAGCCGACGATGACGATACCAATGGTGCAGATGGCGATAAACAACGCCAGCAGTTTTGGCTTGACGGCTTTGCGGAGCATGATAAGGGACGGCAGAGACAAGGTAGTAACAGCCATCATAAAGGATAAGACGGTGCCGAGTTGTGCCCCCTTAGAAAGCAATGCCTCCGCAACAGGAATTGTGCCGAAAATATCCGCATACATCGGAATACCAACGATAGTAGCCAGGATCACACCAAAGGGATTACTGCTGCCAAGCACCATTTCGATCCAACTTTCCGGTATCCAGTTGTGGATCACAGCGCCAATCCCGACACCGATTAAAATATAGGGAAACACTTTCTTGAATGTGCCAAGCATTTGTTCCTTTGCGTAGGTGAGCCGTTCCCGGATCGCCAGGTCTGGAGACTCAATGTCAACGCTGCCAGCCGAAAGTACAAAACTTTCAACATACTTTTCCATACGAAACTTTTCAATCATGCTACCGCCGATTACCGCAATCACGAGCCCAAGGATCACATAGACAACAGCCACTTTTGCCCCGAAAATGCTCATGAGCAGGACAAGACTTCCTAAATCAACCATTGGAGACGAAATCAGAAAAGAAAATGTCACGCCCAAAGGAAGCCCCGCACTTGTGAAACCAATAAACAGCGGAATAGATGAGCATGAGCAAAAAGGCGTTACAGTTCCCAACAGAGCGGAAATGATATTTGCCCAAATCCCACGGAAACGCCCTAAAATGCGTTTGCTCCGTTCTGGAGGGAAATAACTTTGGATATAGGAAATCGTAAAAATCAGCACACAGAGCAGCACCGTGATTTTCAAAACATCATAGATGAAAAACTGAATACTGCCGCCTATGCGTCCATTTACATCTAAGCCCAGCGCCGACAGCCCACCGCCAAGAAATTCATTCAGCCATTTCATGCCAAGCACCTGGTCTTGAATGAAATCCCACAAGCCCATAAAAAAACCTCACTTTCCATAGATAGAAATATATCAA
The DNA here is from genome assembly GCF_900544955.1 of uncultured Oscillibacter sp. Taxonomy (GTDB): domain Bacteria; phylum Bacillota; class Clostridia; order Oscillospirales; family Oscillospiraceae; genus Oscillibacter. Next base: position 10,369 of record NZ_UQXD01000010.1, on the reverse strand, counting down.
AAATTTTTGATGTATCGTGCGGATAGAAACGCCATCTACTTAGATGGCGTTTCTATCCGCACCGAGAACAGGACACCTCTGGCTCTATGTTTGGAGTTGTCAACTTTTTCAGTAGTTCCACCGCATAATCCCGTCCCGAAGAACTTAGGCGATAATGCGTCCATTTACCCTCCTGACGGCTGGCAACAATGCCAGAGTCACAGAGGATTTTCATATGGTAGGATAGCCCAGATTGTGTCAAGCCTAACGGCTCTTGCAGGACACAGGCACACTTTTCACCGCTCCTTAACTGTTCCAAAATCGCAAGGCGCTTTGGATCGCAGAGAGCCTTAAATACCTTGGCCTGCTCCTGATATGCCGTATCCATGTCTCACCTCGCATCAAATTATTTTGATGTAATTAGTATATGTGTCAGGTAAGCATTTGTCAACAGTTCAATCAAAATTTTTTGAAGTCAACGCCCGCCACGCTCAAGAGAACGCCGGGGCCGCTTGCGGCCTTTCTCTGCCTGTTCCCTCTGCTTGTCGGCCTCCACCGCCGCCGCTACCTGCTGTGGGCCAAAGACCCGCTTGACCCGTGTATAGTCGGCGGAGATCTGCCTCAGTTTCTTGTTCTCCAGCCATATTTCTGTCATTCGATCATTCAGGCGGCTGTTCTCCCCACATACCCGGTTATATTTCATCTGAACATCCACCAGCCTTTCGCTCAGTTCGATGTAGGCCCGGTACAAAGAGCGCAACACCTGGACAATTTTCGCCAGCAGGGGCTTTGCCTTTTTCTCCCGGTAGGACTTGCCGCTCTCCAGCGTCCCGGCCTCCGGCAATATTTCCTCCGGGTCAGTGGAGAAGTCCGCCGCCAGCCGCTCCATGTTCTTCACCGCCGGGGCCAGTTCTTTCAGCCGCCGCTCCTGCCGCTCCACCTGACCCTCTTTCTCCGCTTTGACCGTTTCCAGGGCGGCGATCTCTTTCGCCCTCTGCTCCTTCTTGAAGTCCAGCACAGACAGGTGCTTGTCGTGGGTGCCCTTGTCCTCCCACTCTATCCCGTGGCGCTCCATCACAGCGGCAAGCTGTTCCTTTTCAGAGCGTACCCACTGGCTCCACTCCGTGTCGCCCCTGGTGCCGCCCTTGAAGCCCTGGGCCGCTAACGCCTGTTTCAGAGATACCCGTGTGTTCAGCCCCCGCTTGCTCCCGGTAGTGAACGGCACAAAGTCGATGTGCAGATGGGGCGTAGCCTCGTCCATGTGGAGGTGGGCCGAGAATACACGGAGGTTGGGATTGCGCTCTTGAAACGCTTTCATATACTCGTCCAGCACCGTCAAGGCAAGCCGCCCCTCGTCGCTATCGGCGCTCATATCGTCCTTGTTGCCCACTTGCAGGATAATTTCATGGAACGGCTTTTCCTGCTTGCCGGATCGGATTTTCTCATAGTAGTTTTCAATCTTGCGGTCTGCCCTGGTCTGCTTGGCGTTGTATCGCTCCAAAGCCTCGTCAAAGAGTTCATGGTACACCGCCTTGATATTCTCCCGGCAGTATGTTACATTCAGGTGTGAACGCTCTGGATCGGTATTCTTGGCGTGAAACTTCCTGCTGTTATGATTGACCGAGCCACGCCCCACCATGACGCTTATCGTCCTTTTCAAATCAATCCCTCCTTCCTTTTCCGCCGCGCCAGCGGCGGGCCTTTGTTACTTTCTGCGAAAGTAACGCAAAAGCACTTTTGACAGCCTAACGGCCATCAAAAGCGCATTTGCGCCCTACGGGGTGGTGTGGGGGCTTTGCCCCCGCCGTCTGCGGACGGCTCCCCCAGCAGGGTGCCCTTTGAAAAGGGCACCCTGCACCCCGCCTAAACTTTGTCACTCGCCGTTGGGCAGGGGGGAAAGGCCAGCGGCCTTTTCCCCCACCCGGTGAGTGTTGTCCGTGGGCCGAAAGTCAAGGGGTACGGGTTGTATTGCCTTGCGGCAATCTCCACCCGCAGGTATGCCCCCTTGACTTTCGCCCCCGCTCCTCGTGACGGTTGTGACGATGGTGACGATGTTTCAGGCACCGCCCCGTTCTCTATTTCATCGTCACAACCGTCACCATCGTCACACTTCCTCTACCCATACCAGCCTGATACGGCTCCCGGTGCGGATATGGGTGTTTGTATAGCCGATATGGAAGTCAAGGAGCAACTTCCCAGCCCGGACATTCAGCCGCTTTGTCAACGCATTGGGCTGAATATCCAGCCCCAGGACAGCGGCAAGGTCGGTGGCTGTCCCGTTCCATTCGGGCCGCTCCGCCGTCACCAGAGCGGCCACGGCCTCTAAAACCGGGTCGGGCGGCTCCTTGTGCAGTTCTGTTTCCCGCCGCTCCAACTCCCACACAAGCCGCTCCTCGTCTTTTTTTAGATATAGCCTTTGGTCTTGCAGGTCACGCCCGGAAATATCCAGCATGGCGGCGCTGTCCGTTCTCCGCTCCTTTTGGAGCAGGAAGGCCCCGTCTGCCGCCCCCATCAGGCCATTGGTGCCGGAGATTTTGTCAAACCTGTCATCGGCCTGTTGTTTCCGTGTATGGTGTACCAGCAGGACGCAGACCCCGCTTGCGTCAGCAAACCGTTTCAGTTTGGTTATCACCTCATAGTCGCTGGCATAACTGTACCTTTCGTCCCCGGTCTCCCGGATTTTTTGCAGGGTGTCGATGATGATAAGCCGGGTGTCCGGGTGTTCTTGGACAAAGCCCTCCAACTGCTTTTCCAAACCGCCGCCCAGCGTGTGGGCGCTGATGGAGAGGAACAGCCCCCCGGCGCTGTCTGCCCCGAACATTCGGTATAGGCGCTCCTGCAAGCGGGGGTAATCGTCCTCCAGGGCCAGATAGAGGACGGCACCCCGTCGGACTTCGTACCCCCACAGGGGGAGGCCCATACTCACATGATAGGCAAGTTGGGCCATGAGGAAGGACTTGCCGACTTTGGGAGCTCCCACAAAGAGGTACACCCCCGGATAGAGCAAGCCCTCCACCACGGGGGGCTTGCTGGGAAACACACGGTCATAAAGTTCGTTCATGGAGAGAGAGGGCAGATAGGCCGGGTCATTGACCCGGTCTATCTGCCGCAGGATTTCCCTAAAATCCCGCTCTTGGGGCTTGTGTTCGGTCTGTTCCTCTGCTATACTTTGGTTAGGTTTTTGTGAGAGCGGCTGTCCCCCGTCTGCGCCAACAGGCGGATATGGGGCAGTCGTTTTCTCTTTTCCTCTATCCATCTATCAATCCCCCCTCATGCCGTCCATGATGGCGGCGATCTGTCGAATGGTGTCCAGCAGTTCGCCGTCCACACCACCACCGGCCTCTATCCGTTGCAGTTCCGTCAGTACAGCGGCACACTCGTTCCGCAATGCCTTGTAGACCCGTGGATTGCCCTGCACTATCACCTCCCGGCACAAGAGCCGCCGGGTGATATAGTCCTGTTTCGTCAGCCCCGACAGAAGCACATAGGTGTCCAGTAAATCAGCCTCCTCCGGCGATAGTCTGAACGCTACCTGACGATTTCTCCAGCGATTGTGGTTATCAAGATTTTTCGCTGACATGATTTAGGCCCCCTTTCTCTCCATGTCCAGCCTGTCCGCCATCTCCGCCTGCCGGGTGGGGAACAGGTGGGCGTAGCGGTAGGTAATATCAATGCTCTCATGCCCCACCCGGTCAGCGATTGCGAGGGCCGTAAAACCCATGTCAATCAGCAGGGAAATGTGACTGTGCCGCAGGTCGTGTATTCTGATCCGCTTGACCCCGGCCTCTTTCGCTCCCCTGTCCATCTCCCGGTGGAGGTAGGATTTCGTCACCGTGAAAATGCGGTCTGTCGGCTCCACGGCGTACAGGCTTTTGATATAGTCCTGCATTTCGTCACAGAGGAAAGAAGGCATTTGAATGACCCGGTTACTCTTTGGCGTCTTGGGGTCGGTGATAACATCCCGGCCCTTGATACGCTGGTAGGACTTGGAGATGGTAACAGTCTGCTTTTCAAAATCGAAGTCCGCCGGGGTGAGGGCCAGCAGCTCCCCCTCCCGCACGCCGCACCAGTAGAGCATTTCAAAGGCGTAGTAGGACAGCGGCTTGTCCATCATGGCCTCGGCAAATTTCAGGTACTCTGCCTTTGTCCAGAACAGCATTTCCCGGCCCTTGGCCTTGCCCATGTTGCCTACCTGGGCGGCGGGATTGACTTTCAGATTGTAGTGCCGCACCGCATGATTGAACACGGCGCTCAACTGATTATGGAGCGTTTTCAGGTACACCGGGGAATAGGGTTTGCCCTTTTCATCCCGGTGGTTGAGCATTTCATTCTGCCACGCCATGACCTCTTTCGAGTGGATGTCGCACATCTTCCGTTTGCCGAAGTAGGGCACCAACTTCTTGTAGAGGATGTGCTCTTTTGTCCCCCAGGTGTTTTCCTTGATACGGCCTTTCATGTCCGCTACATAGATGGCCACGAAGTTCTCAAAGGTCATTTCCAGGTCGGCGGTCTGCTGTTGCAGGAATGTCCGCTCCCACTCCAGCGCCTCCCGCTTGGTGGGAAACCCCCGTTTCATCTTCTTGACCTTTTTGCCTGTCCAGTCCTCGTAGTAAAAGGACGCATACCATGTACCCTTTGCCTTGTCTTTGTATGCTGGCATTGTCGTTCCCTCCTTACTGCCTGTCCCGCAGTCCGTAGAATTTTTCCTCGAAGTAGCGCCTGCTCACCCGTCCGGGGATGGTGATAAAACCTTTCTCTTTCAGTTCCTCGTTCATCTCCCGCACCAGTTTGTAGGCGTAGGGCTTGGAGATACCCAGTTCGCTGGCTACCTCCTCCGCTTTTACAAACAGTTCCTTGCTCATGTTCTGCACCTCCTCATTTATATTTCGCAAATATGTTAATGATTGCATCCTCATTATACATTAACATCAGAGTTAATGTCAAGAATTTAATTCGCTTTTTTGTTAAACTTTTTCTTGCGTATTTCGCTTTTTTGCGCTATACTATTTTCAAAGGCGGTGTTACATAATGACAGTTGGAGATAAAATAAAGAAAATCCGCGCTTTTCGAGGCATGACGCAAAAGGAATTAGGGATCGCCATCGGCTTTGAGGAAAAGGGAGCGGACAACCGTATCGCACAGTACGAGACGAATTACCGTGTGCCCAAGCGGGAGTTGCTGGATAAGATAGCGGAGGCGCTGCGGGTAGACCGCCAGAACTTCTATACCATTCGACCCGGCTGTGCTGAGGACTTCATGCGGACATTCTTCTGGCTCGACGAGGACAGCCCCGGCTCTATCTGCCTGTTTCCGCTTGTCCGTGTCCCCGGTAAAATCAAAGAAGAAACCGTTGTCCAGTATAACGACAGTTACGACTGGCCTGCACAACCTCCCGTGGGCATTTACTTCAACTATGGGCTTGTAGACGAGTTCATGCACGAATGGCTCTTGCGTCAACAGGAGTTACACGCCGGGGAGATCACCAGGGACGAATACTTTGAATGGAAATTGAATTGGCCGAGAACCTGCGACGATTGCGGGAAATGTGAACCGAGTGTTCTATGGCGAAAAAATAAATAAGACAAGCAAAAAACCGCCCTGCTGAATTTGTCGTTCAGCAGGGCGGTTTTGCTTGTCCTTTTGGGATTATTCTCTTGGGAGTACCGGGCAGACACGAATAGTATCAATCCAGTATCAAGAGCCTTTTGGACGGGCAAAAAAGCCTGTATTCATGCGGGTTTGCGCCGTTTCAAGCGTCATTCCCACTCGATGGTCGCGGGGGGTTTGCTGGTGATGTCGTACACGATCCGGTTGATGTGAGGGACCTCGTTGACGATGCGGACGCTCACCCGGTCCAGCACGTCGTAGGGAATTCTGGTCCAATCCGCCGTCATGAAGTCCGTGGTGGTGACAGAGCGGAGGGCCAGGGTGTAGTCGTAGGTCCGGCCGTCGCCCTGGACGCCCACGGAGCGCATGTTGGTCAGCACCGCGAAGTATTGGTTCATGGTGCCCTCCAGACGGGCCTTGGCGATTTCGTCCCGGAAGATGAAGTCCGCCAGCCGCAGGGTGTCCAGCTTGTCCTTGGTGATCTCGCCGATGACGCGAATGGCCAGGCCCGGGCCGGGGAAGGGCTGGCGCATGACCAGGTACTCCGGCAGGTCCAGCTCCCGGCCCAGCTGGCGCACCTCGTCCTTGAACAGCATCCGCAGCGGCTCGATGATCTCCTTGAAGTCCACGTAGTCGGGCAGGCCTCCCACGTTGTGGTGGCTCTTGATCACGGCGGCATCGCCGGTGCCGGACTCGATGACGTCGGGATAGATGGTGCCCTGCACCAGGTAGTCCACCTGGCCGATCTTCTTGGCCTCCGCCTCGAAGACCCGGATGAACTCCTCGCCGATGATCTTGCGCTTGCGCTCCGGCTCGGAGACGCCGGCCAGCTTGGAGAGGAACAGCTCCTCGACGTTGGCCCGGACGAAGTTGATGTCCCACTTCTGGAAGGCGGCCTCCACCTCGTCGCCCTCGTTGAGGCGCATGAGGCCGTGGTCCACAAACACGCAGGTCAGCTGACTGCCCACGGCCTCGGCCACCAGGGCCGCTGCCACGGAGGAGTCCACGCCGCCGGAGAGGGCCAGCAGCACCCGGCCGGTGCCCACCTTCTCCCGAATCTGGCGGATGGCGGTCTCCTTGTAGTCGCCCATGGTCCAGTCGCCCTTGGCGCCGCAGACCTCATAGAGAAAGTTGCGGATCATGTCGGTGCCGTGCTGGGTGTGGTTCACCTCGGGGTGGTACTGGACGCCGTAGAAGCCCCGGGCCTCGTCGCAGATGGCCACGTTGGGGCAGGCGTCGGAGTGGGCCACCAGGGAGAAGCCCTCAGGCACCTTCTCCATATAGTCCCCGTGGCTCATCCAGGTGATGCCCTGGGCCGGAAGGCCCTTGAAGAGCTTGCAGCCGGTGTCGAAATAGGTCTCGGTCTTGCCGTACTCCCGGGCGGAGTCGCCGGTGGCGGCGATGACCTTGCCGCCCAGATGGTGGGCGATGAGCTGGCAGCCGTAGCAGATGCCCAGCACCGGCACGCCCAATTGGAACACGGCGGGGTCCACCTGGGGGGACTTGGGGTCGTACACGCTGTTGGGGCCGCCGGTGAAGATGATGCCGATGGGGTTCATGGCCTTCACCGCGTCCAGGGAGACGGTGTAGGGCTTTACCTCGCAGTAGACGCCGCACTCGCGGACGCGGCGGGCGATCAGCTGGTTGTACTGACCGCCGAAGTCCAGAACGATGACAGTCTGGTGAGACAAGGGGATTCCTCCTTTTTAATGGTCTTGGGGAACCTCCGCGCCGCCCCATTCCACCACGGTGAAGCCGGTGCGGGCAAAGGCGGGGAGGGGCTGAGCGGGGACTTCCACGGGGGATTCCAGGCGCTTCCAGGCCATGAACACCCGCAGCACGCTGTCCGGCTCCGGCGTGACGGTGAGGACCGCGTGCTCCGTGTAGGCCTCGTCCTGGAAGGCGATGAGGTTATAGGGATTGGCCTCCATCCGGGGCAGCCAGTAGACGATGAACTCGTTGGCCTCCCGGCGGCTGAGGCCCAGCTGGGCCAGGGCGTCCTCCAAAAAGGCGGCGGTGCCGGACCCGGGGATGCAGAAGCCCTGGGAAAAATCGTAGACCGCCGTATCCGCGCCCTCCCAGAAGAGGTACTGGTAGGTCTGGCCGCCGCCGTCCGTCAGCGTGCCGTCCGGCTGGGCGGTGACGGTCCAGCCGCCGTCGTAGGCGGGGTAGGTGCAGGTTAGGCGGCCGCCGTAGTCCAGGGTGACGGTGACCTCCGTCTCCGCCGTGGGGTAGAGGTAGATCACCGGCTTGGCGGAAGTCTGCTCCTCTGGCCGGCAGCCGGAGAGCGCGGCGCACAGCAGCGCGGCGGCCGCCAGGAGCAAAAGACGCTGTTTCATATCAGAATGCCTCCTCTTTCGTCGTTCTGAAAGAGAAGACGAGAAAAGAAGGCGGGGGGGTTCGCGGGGGGAGTCAGTCCTCGTCCCGGAAGACGATGTTGCCCGGTTCGGCGGACTCGATGATGGCCAGGGACTTCAGGTTGTATCCGGCGGCCCGGAGACGGTCGCCGCCGCCCTGGAAGCCCTTCTCCACGGCGCAGCCAATGCCCACCAGAGTGGCGCCGGCGGAGGTGACGATATCGCACAGGCCCCGCATGGCCTCGCCGTTGGCCATGAAGTCGTCGATGATGAGGACCTTGTCCTCGGAGGAGAGCCACTCCTTGCTCACCAGCAGGGTGACCTTTTTCTTATAGGTGTAGGAGAAGATGTCGCTCTGATACAGACCGCCCTCGATGTTGTCGCTCTTGGCCTTCTTGGCGAAGATCATGGGCTTTCCGAAGTGCTGGGCCACGATGGCGGACAGGGCGATGCCGCTGGCCTCCGCCGTGAGGATCATGGTGACCTCGTCCATGTTGAAGTGCCGGCCGAACTCCTCGGCGATGTGGGTCATCAGCCCCGTGTCGATGCGGTGGTTCAAAAAGCCGTCCACCTTGATGATGTTGCCGGGCAGCACTCTGCCCTCCTGCACGATGCGGTCCTTCAGTTCCTGCATGCGTTGCTCCCCCTCTGTTTCCTGATGATATTGTCGATTTTTGACGAAGTGTCGCTTACCTTTTATTATCGCCAATTATCCCAGGTTTTGCAACTGTTTTTCCAGACAAAAACAGGGGCCTTCCCCTGTCGGGGCAGGAGCGATCTTGTATGAAATGGACAAAAGGGATGGAAAAGCCGCGCCGTGGAAGGACACGGCGCGGCTTTTTCTGGAAATCTTACTTGCCCTCCAGCCGGTTGGCGGCGCCGTCCAGCCAGTCGCCTTGGAAGGACTCGATGTCCCCGGCGTCGGTGAGGGCGGCCAGGGCCGGGTCGATGGGCATCTCCGCCAGCACCGGCAGGCGGTGGCGGGCTGCGGCCTCGGCGGTTTTGCCCTCGCCGAAGAGGTGGATCTTTTTGCCGCAGTCCGGGCAGGAGACGTAGCTCATGTTCTCCACCAGACCCAGGATGGGCACCTCCATCATCTCGGCCATCTTCACGGCCTTCTCCACCACCATGCCCACCAGCTCCTGGGGGGAGGCCACGATCACGATGCCGTCCAGGGGGATGGATTGGAACACGGAGAGGGACACGTCGCCGGTGCCGGGCGGCATATCCACGAACAGGTAGTCGCAGTTCCACAGCACGTCGGTCCAGAACTGCTGGACCACGCCGGAGATGACGGGGCCGCGCCAGATGACGGGGTCTGTCTCGTTGGGCAGCAGCAGGTTGGTGGACATGATCTGGATGCCGGTGCGGGACTCCATGGGGTAGAGGCCCTGCTCGCTGCCCATGGCCTGGCCGTGGACGCCGAAGGCCTTGGGGATGGAGGGGCCGGTGATGTCCGCGTCCAGGATGCCCACCTGGTAGCCCCGGCGGCGCATGGTGACGGCCAGCTGGCTGGTGACCATGGACTTGCCCACGCCGCCCTTGCCGGACACAATGCCGTAGACCTTCCCCACCTTGGCGGCGGGGTTGTGCTCTTTCAGCAGGGTCTGGGGCTCCTGCCGCTCACCGCAGCTCTCGCCGCAGGAGGCGCAATCATGGGTGCATTCGCTCATAACAGTCTGATCTCCTTTATTGATGTCTTACCGTTCCGGTGGCGATTGTTCAATAATCTTCTCTATCTTATACCAACTCCGCCGCGTCCGTCAACTGCCGGATGGAAACCTCCCCGTCTTCGGCAAAAAAGGCGGCCTCCCGGCTGTGGCAGGTGAAGAGGAGGATTTGCCGCCTTCCGGCGGCCTCCTTCAGCCAGCGGAGGGCGGCGGCGCAGCGGCGGTCGTCGAAGTTTGCCAGGGCGTCGTCCAGCACCAGGGGCACCGCGGCCTCCTCCGGCAAAACCAGGTCGCAGATGGCCAGCCGGGCGGCCAGGTAGAGCTGATCCGCCGTGCCGGCGGACAGCAGCCCTGCATCCCGGTACACGCCGTCCCCCGACGGCTCCGCGGAGAGATGAAGGCTCCGGTCCAGCACCACGCCGCCGTACCGGCCCTCCGTCAGCTCCCGGAAGATCTGGGCCGCCCGGCGGCCCAGGGCGGGGGAGAAGCGGTTTTGCAGGGCGGTGTTGGCCTGGTCCAGCGCCTCCATGGCCAGCTGAATAGCGCCGTACTCCGCCTCCAGGCCGCCGATCTGCCGGGAGAGATGGTCGGCGGCGGAGCGGAGCACCACCGGGTCCCCGCCGGCGTGGAGCTGCCCCGCCAGCCGGTCGGCGGCGGAACAGGCCGCGGCCCGGCGGCTGCGGACCTCCTCCAATTGGGCGGTGATGGCCTCCCGGCTCCGGGAGGGGGGCGCCGGGGGCGCGGCGTCCGCGGCCG
>NZ_UQXD01000009.1 GCF_900544955.1 uncultured Oscillibacter sp. | reverse complement strand
CGCTGCCCCTGGCGAAGGGGGAGCGGGTGCTGTCCGTCCGGCAGGCCCTCTTCGCCCCCCGGGAGACGGTGCCGGCGGCGGAGGCCCTGGGCCGCATCTGCGGCGCCCCTACGGTGGCCTGTCCCCCCGCCATCCCCATCGCCGTCTCCGGCGAGCGGATCGGGGCGGCGGCGGTGTCTCTCTTCCGCCGGTACGGCGTGGAGACGGTGGACGTGGTGAGAGAAAAAACCGAGGCCCCATAGGGACCTCGGTTTTTTCAGCCGCAGAGGGGGGCCAGGGCCTCCCGGATGCCCCGGGCAAAGGCCCGGTGGCCCGCCGGGGAGAAGTGGACGCCGTCAAAGGCCAGATCCACGCCCCAGGCCCCGGCGTCGGCAAACCCCACGCCCAGCCGCCGGGCCAGGGCGCGGTAGCACGCCGCCAGCCGGGCGGACTCCCGCACCAGCCGCTCCTCAGCCACCCAGGCGCCCCGGACCATGGGCGGCGGCGCCGTCAGCAGCAGGGCGGCGGGGGGCCATCGCTCCAGAAACGCCGCCAGGCACCCCTCCATCCGGGCGGCGGCGTCCTCCGCCGTGAAGGACGGGTGGAGGAGCAGATCGTTGCTCCCCAGGAGGAGCACCGCCCCCTCCGGCGGGGGACAGCGCTCCGTCAGGCGGCGGACCGCCGCCAGTTCCGGCGGCCGGTGGGGAATCTCCCGGCCGTTCTGCCCCGCCTCCAGAACGCGCCAGCCCGCGTCCCGGGAGAGCAGGCCCGTCCACCGGACCTCCGGGGGATAGCGCTCCCCCAGAGGGGAGCGGGGATCGTAGCCGTAGGTATTGGAGTCGCCGAAGCAGAAGACGGTGGGAGCGGGATCCGCAGTCCGCATGAACATCACCTCCCGGACAGGATACCATGAATTGGCCGGGGGGACAAGGGCCTCCGCCGGTTGCAATTTCGGGTGAAATCCGCTATGATGGAGAAAACGCAGCATAGAAAGGAAGAACCGCCATGTTCGATCAGATGATGGCCTATAACCGGGAGTTCGTCCAATCCGGGGCCTACCGGCAGTTTCAGACCAGCAAATACCCCGACAAGAAGATCGCCATTCTCACCTGCATGGACACCCGCCTGGTGGAACTGCTTCCCGCGGCGCTGGGCATCAAGAACGGCGATGTGAAGATGATTAAAAACGCCGGGGGCATGATCACCGGCCCCTTTGACAGCGCCGTGCGCAGCCTGCTGGTGGGTATCATGGAGCTGGGGGTGGAGGAGGTTATGGTGATCGGACACACCGACTGCGGCGTGTCCCACATCAACGCGGACGTGATGATTCACCATATGATCCAGCGGGGCATCTCCCGAAAGCACATCGACATGATGCGCTATTGCGGAATTGACTTTGAGGCCTGGCTCCGGGGCTTCGACTGCGTGGAGAACTCCGTCAAGGAGACGGTGGACCTGCTGCGCAACCATCCCCTGATGCCCAAGGACGTGATCATCAAGGGGTACATCATCGACACGGAGACCGGCGAGCTGACGCCCCAGGAATAACCGCAGGGAGGCCCGAGAGGGCCTCCCTGTCCGCTTTTCGCGCGCTCTTCCCGTTCCCGGGGGACCTGCTTTTTTACACCAGGGGCGGCCGGAGGAAGCCCACCAGCGCCAGCAGGGCCAAGTGTGCGGGGTAGAAGGCGTACATGCCCAGCCGGAAGGCCCGGCTGGTTTTGCCCTGCGCGCCGTTATGGAAAAGCGTCACCAAAACGCCCAGATAGTTGCCTAAGATATTGATTACGCTGTTGGTGACGGCGCCGGCGGAGGGCTCCGTGATCACCCAGAGGACCAGGCCCCACCGGGACAGCGCCACCGCCGGAAGGAACAGCAGCGCCTGCTGCCACCGGGGCAGGTTCCGCAGGAGGTAGAAGAGGAAGATCAAAAGGATATACCCCTCCTTGCCCTCCATGTGGGCCAGCCGCGCAAGGCCCGCCGCCGCTCCCACGGCCAGAAGGCCCAGCCACCGCCGGTTTTCCGCCGCGCACTGCCGGTAGACCGCCAGCGCCGCCAGACCCAGGGTCAGGGTGAACAGGATGTTCAGCGGCACCGTCCACCAGTCCTCGGTGGCGCCGTAAAGCCGGATCTCCGCCAGGTCGAAGAGGACATAGGGGATCTGGGCGGCCAGGGCCGCTGTCAGCAGGCGGCCCAGATAGCGCTTCACGCTGTGGGTGTGGAGGAAGCCCTGGGCGATGCAGAAGAGGAAGATGGGGGCCGCCAGCCGGCCGATGAAATTCAGGCCGAAGGTCAAATCGTCCAGAATCCACACGGCCAGGGCGGGGTGGGCCGCCTCCACCCGGACCGCCAGGGGCAGGAGCCACTCGTGCATGGGAAAGATGCGAACGGCGTGGTCAAAGATCATGCAGGCCACGGCAAAGAGCTTCAGCTGTCGGATATTCATATGCAAAACCACCTCTCTGCCAAAAGGATACCAGGTCCTTCTGACAAAGAGGTGGTCTTCTTTCTTACGAGTTTCTTACGAACGCAGCACGTCCAGGGCGGAGAGGGGAAAGCCCCGGTAATTCCGCTCCCGGAGCAGGGCCGTCACCTCTTCCAGGGTGGGCAGGGAGGGCATGGCTCCCATGCGGGAGACGGTGATGGCGGCGGTGTGGCTGGCGAAGGCCAGGGCCTCCTCCCGGGACAGGCCGATGGTGAGGCCCACGGAAAAGGCCCCCACAAAGGAGTCTCCGGCGGCGGTGGGGTCCGCCACGTGGTCCATCTGTACGCAGGGGGTGTAGCGGATGCCGTCCGCCTCCACCGCGGCGGAGCCGTTGCTCCCCAAGGTGATGATGACGTTCTCCACGCCCCGGTCACGCAGGGCGGCGGCGATGCGCTCCAGGTCCGCCCGGCGGAGAAGGCCGTTTTCCATCCCCAGGGGCAGCCCGGTCTCCACGGCGGCCTCCTGCTCGTTGGGGGTCAGGTAGGTGACCAGGCTCAGCAGCTCGTCGTCCAAATCCGTGGCGGGGGCCGGGTTCAGCATGACGGGCACGCCCGCCTCCTTGGCCCAGCGGGCCACCGCCCGGTTTACCTCCAGGGGGACCTCCAGCTGCAAGAGCACCATATCGTATGTATGAATCTCCTCCCGCACCCAGGCCACCTCGTCCACCGTCAGCGTCTGATTGGCACCGGGAATCACCACGATGCGGTTTTGGGCGGTGTGCTCCGTCACCTCCAGAGTGACGTGGCCCACGCCGGAGGTGACGCCCCGGCGCACCAGCACCCGGCTCACGTCCACCCCTGCGGCCCGGGGCGTCTCCAGCAGGGTCTTGCCGAAGAGGTCGTCCCCCACACAGCCCATCATGGTGACCTGCGCCCCCAGTCGGGCGCATTGCAGCGCCTGGTTGGCCCCCTTGCCCCCGGGGGCCATGTGAAAGGCCTTTCCGTAAACCGTCTGCCCGGAATGGGGAACGCGCTCCGTGGTGGCGATGACGTCCATCACGAAGCTGCCTACAACGAAAATGCGAGGCTTTCTCTGCATGATAAAGTCGCTCCTGTTTCATAAGTAAACGATTAATTCGTAACGTCTATTATAAAACTTTACACAGAAAATACAAGCCCTTTTAGAAAGTTAAAAGTTAAACAATTTGGCGGAGACTTCCAATCCGGGAACGTTTTTGCCCGGAAATGTTGGAAAATACCGAAGGACCCCAGAAATGGGGGCCAATCGGGTGGAGGCGGCAGTTCACTTTTTTACTTTCCCGCCAGAGGAGACGGAGGCCCGCCCCCCGGGGGGGCCGGGCCTCCGCTGTCTGGTCCAAACCGCCGTCCGGCGTTTGGCCGCCGGAGCGGCGAAGAAGGATACCGCCGCATTCCGCCCCGGCACGTGCGCGGCGGAACATCCCTCCCGGCTCACAGGTGTGCGGATGGGAACGCCTTTGGTACCGCGCGTGTGGGCAGCGGGCTGTAGACCTTGCTCCGGAGCGCCGCCGTCTTCCCCCAGAGTGCCGCAGCCATTCCCCCCAAGTGCCGCAGGCACTTGGGGGGAATGGCCCGGCGGGCTATTTTTCCAGGCCGCCCCAGGTGGCCAGCCACCGCCCGTCCCGGCGGGAGAATTCCAGGGTGAGGAAGTCGGCGGCGTCCTCCGCCCCCAGCCGGTAGCGGACGGAGACCACCGCGCTGGCGGGGGCCTGGTCGTCGTCCACGGTGTAGTCGATGGCCTGGACGCTGACATCCGGCCACACGTCCTCCCCGCAGCCCTCCACCAGGGCGCCCGCCGCCAGCAGGTCGGCGGCGCCGGAGAGGTCGTCGGAGAAGACCGCCGGAATCAGCCGCTCCACGGTCTCCCGCAGCTCCGAAAGCCAGGCGGGGGGCCGGATGCCGGGGGGGAGGACCTGGAAGGTGGCGATCATGTCGGCAAACCGGGCGCCGTGGCCCTCCGCCGCCTCCAGAAAGTACCGGGCGGTGAGGCGGAAGACCCCGCCCTGCCCGTCGTCCACCAGGTGGACCTCCGCCTGGGCGTCGTCCCAGGCGGAGCCGTCGCTGCCGGTGCAGAGAAGCCCCTCCGCCCGGGGGGAGGCGGTGATCTGGGAGACGGAGGCGTAAGATGCCGCCAGCTCCGCCGCCGCCGTCTCCGCCGCCGCGGACAGGGAGGTGTTGGCCAGGTGGGTGATGCGCAGGTCGCAGGCGGGCAGGCCCTCCGGGGAGGACAGGGGCTCCACGGCGTAAACCCCGTCCGCCTGGACGGTGCGGTAGCGCTCCGCATTCACATAGAGGATGAAGTCGGGCACCGTCGCCTCCGCCGGGCCGTACTGGATTTGGAGGAGGTGGAAGGCGCCGGTGTCCCCGCCGTTAAGGTGCAGACGATTGACCTCGCCCCCAATGTCCGGCGGCGGGGGAGCGGGGGGTGCCGGGGCCAGGAGGCGGACGGAGAGGAGGAGCGCCAGGCAGGCGGCCCCGGCCAGAGCGGGGCGGAGCCAGGGGCGCCTCCGCCTCGCTGCCGCCTGGCCGCAGCGGATCAGCAGGGCGTCGTCCACGCCGCCCAGGGCAGAGAGCAGCTGCGCTGGGGTCATCATAGAAATCCCTCCCTTTCCAGGTGTGCCCGGAGCTTGTTCCGGCTGCGGAACAGGCTGGTTTTCACGGTGTTCAGCCGGAGGCCGTATCGGGCGGCGATCTCCGAAAGCGGCTCGGCATACCAGTACCGGCGCAGGAACAGGTTGCACTCCCGCTCCGGCAGGGTGTGGAGAAAGCGGTCCACCGCCCGCTCCAGCTCCGCGTCCTCGGCGGCCTGGGCCGCGCTGGGGGCATGGGGCAGGCAGCTCTCCAGCTCCTCCAGCAGCAGCGGCAGCTCCCCGCCGCCCCGCTTGCCCGCCCGGTCCGCCTGGTAGCGGTTCAGGGCCAGGCGGCGGGTGATTTTCCCCAGGAAGGCGGACAGGTGCTGGGGGCGGTGGACCGGCATGGCGTTCCAGGCCCCCCGCCAGGTGTCGTTGACGCACTCCTCCGCGTCCTGGGGATTGGCCAGGATGCGCAGGGCGATGGCGTGGCAGTATTTTCCGTATTTCCGCTCGCTCTCCGCAATGGCATCGGTGCTGCGCTGCCAGTAGAGATCCACAATCCGGCAGTCCTCCATGAAATCCATCTCCTTTCGCTGAACAGGTCCCTCACCTATCTAGTCAGGAAATCTAGGGAAAGGTTCTCCCCGCCGGGGGAAATGCGGCAAAAAATCCGCCCCGTCCCGGGGGACGGGGCGGACCTTTTCAGTCCAGGGCCACGTAGCCGCTCCGTTCCACGATCTCCTGGCCCTGGTCCGACAGCATCCAATCGAAGAAGGCGGAGAGGGCGGCGTCCGCCTCCTGGGGCGGCGGCTGCCCGATGGGGGCGGCGGTGACGGCGTAGAACGCAGAGGAGATGGGGTAGGTGCCATCCCGGATGCGCTCCTTGTCCGGGGCCACGCCGTCCAGCGCCAGTAGGCGGATGTTGCGGTTTTCCACCATCTCGGTGGCATAGAAGCGGAAGGAGAAACCGATGGCGCCGGGGTAGTTGCGGTAGCTGGCCACCTCCCGGATGATACCGCCCATCCCGGCGATGCGGTCCTCTTCCTCCGGCTCCAGGAGGGGGAGGCCCTCCATCAAGCGCTGGAGGGCGGACTGGCTGCCGCTGCCCTCCGCCCGCTGGAAGGGCCGGATGGCCCGGTTCTCCCCGCCCACCTGGCGCCAGTTGGTGATATCGCCGGTGTAGATGCCCTGGACCTCCGCCACCGTCAGGCCGGAGACGGGGTTTTTGCTGTTGACGAAGAAGACGAAGGCCTCCCGGCCGATGGGGGTCAGGTGTAGCGTCAGCCCCGCGGCCTCCGCCTCCGCCTGCTGGGCCTGGGAGGGCGCGGCGGCGAAGATGACGTCCGCCTCCCGGGCGATGAGTCGGGCGTAGGCCTCGGTGGTGCCGGAGCAGGCTACCCGGCCCAGGCTGCCGCCCTGCTCATACAAGGGGTAGGTGCCCGGCGGATAGACCGCCTGGACAAACCCGGCGTACACGGGGTACAGGGCCGTGGCGCCGTCCAGCCGCAGGTGCCGGGCAGTGAAATCGTCCAGCCGCAGGTCCGGCGGCTCCGTAAGGGAGGCCGCCTTGGTGTCCTGGGCGAAGGGCTCGTACTGCCACAGCAGCAGCTGACGGTCGTCCAGAGTGGGGAGGCGGTCCCGGTACACGCCCCGGCCAATGAACACCGCCACCGCCGCCAGCAGGCACACCAGGCCCCGGCCCACCCAGCGGCGGCCCCGCCGGGGCAGATACCCGCAGCCCAGCAGAAAGGCCGCCAGCAGGCCGCCGCAGCCCAGGGCGAAGCAGCCGTAGGTGACGTACAGGGGGAAGGCCCCCAGCATGCCGAAGAGGAGCAGGAGAAATAGCGCGGCGCCGCCGAACAAGGCCAGCGCCAGCAAAAGCCCTGCGGCCCGCAGGGCGCGTTTCCAGTCGAAGCGTTCCATGGTGTTCCCTCCTTGGGTAAGCGGTCCGGCGGAAGCGAAACGCGCCGCCCGGCGCGGTGCATGCGGCGGCGGGCGGCGCGTGGGGAGATCAGTTGCGGTTTCCGGAGTTGGTGGTGTCCTTCAGCAGCACGTCGTGGGCGCCGCCCTCCACAATGGAGACGGAGGAGACCAGCGTCAGCTTGGCCTTGTCCCGCAGCTCGGGGATGGTCAGGGCGCCGCAGTTGCACATGGTGGAGCGGACCTTGGCCAGGGTGGTGGCCATGCCGTCGCTCAGGGAGCCGGCGTAGGGCACGTAGGAGTCCACGCCCTCCTCGAAGGAGAGCTTCGCCGCGCCGCCCAGGTCGTAGCGCTGCCAGTTCCGGGCCCGGGCGCTGCCCTCACCCCAGTACTCCTTCATATAGCTGCCGCCGATGAGGACCTTGCTGGTGGGGGACTCGTCGAACCGGGAGAAGTACCGGCCCAGCATGCAGAAGTCCGCGCCCATGGCCAGGGCCAGGGTGATGTGGTAGTCCTGGACGATGCCGCCGTCGGCGCAGATGGGCACGTACACGCCGGTCTCCTCAAAGTACTTGTCCCGCTCCGCCGCCACGTCGATGACCGCCGTGGCCTGGCCCCGGCCGATGCCCTTGGTCTCCCGGGTGATGCAGATGGAGCCGCCGCCGATGCCGATTTTCACGAAGTCGGCCCCGGCGTCCGCCAGGAAGCGGAAGCCCTCGCCGTCCACCACGTTGCCGGCGCCCACCTTCACGGTGTCGCCGTAGTGGTCCCGGATCCACTTCAGGGTCACGGCCTGCCACTCGGAGTAGCCCTCGGAGGAGTCGATCACCAGCACGTCCACGCCGGCCTCCACCAGGGCGGGGACCCGCTGGGCGTAGTCCCGGGTGTTGATGCCGGCGCCCACCACGTAGCGCTTCTGGGAGTCCAGCAGCTCCAGGGGGTTGCCCTTGTGAGAGTCGTAGTCCTTGCGGAACACGAAGCTCACCAGATGCCCGTCGGCGGAGACGATGGGCAGGGCGTTGAGCTTGTGGTCCCAGATGATGTCGTTGGCCGCCTTTAAGCTGGTGCCCTCGGGGGCGGAGATGACCTTCTCCGCCGGGGTCATGAAGGCCGCGACGGGGGTGGCGGGATCCATGCGGCTCACCCGGTAGTCCCGGCTGGTCACCAGGCCCAGGAGCCGGCCGGTGCCGGTGCCGTCGTCGGTGACGGCCATGGTGGAGTGGCCGGTGCGCTCCTTCAGCGCCAGCACGTCCGCCAGGGTGTCCCCCACCCGGAGGTTGGAGTCGCTGGAGACGAAGCCCGCCTTGTGGTTTTTGACCCTGCGGACCATCTCCGCCTGCTGTTCCACAGGCTGGGAGACGTAGACGAAGGCGATGCCGCCCTCCTTGGCAAGGCCGATGCCCATCTGCTCGCCGGAGACGGACTGCATCACGGCGGAGACCATGGGGACGTTCATGGTGAGGGGGCACTCCTCGCCCCTGCGGAACTTCACCACCGGGGTCTTGAGAGAGACGTTGGCGGGGATGCACGCGGAGGAGGAGTAACCGGGCACCAGCAGATATTCACTGAAGGTATGAGAGGGTTCGTTGAAATAGTACGCCATGCGGCCACCTCGTTTCTTAAAATTCGATAGGGATATGTTACCACAAAAAAGGGAAAAGGGAACCCTTACGTGCGGAAATAATCGGCGGCGGCCTCAAACAGGTGCAGGTCGTAGTCGCCGGGGACATTGCGGTACAGGGCGGGACCCACGCGCTCCGCGTGGCCCATCTTGCCCAGCACCCGGCCGTCGGGGGAGGTGATGCCCTCAATGGCCCAGACGGAGCCGTTGGGGTTGAAGTCCACATCCATGGAGGGGGCGCCGGTGAGATCCACGTACTGGGTGGCCAGCTGGCCGTTTTCCGCCAGATCGTGGAGCAGCGCGTCGGAGCAGAGGAAGCGGCCCTCGCCGTGAGAGATGGGCACGCTCACCACGTCGCCCACCTGCCGCCGGGCCAGCCAGGGGGAGCGGTTGGAGGCGATGCGGGTGCGGACAATCTTGGACTGGTGGCGGCCGATGACGTTGTAGCTGAGGGTGGGGGCGCCGGCGTCGGGGTCCGTGATCTCGCCGTAGGGCACCAGGCCCAGCTTGATGAGGGCTTGGAAGCCGTTGCAGATGCCCAGCATCAGCCCGTCCCGGGCCTTCAGCAGCTCCATGGTGGCGTCCGCCACGGCGGGGCTGCGGAAGAAGGCGGTGATGAACTTGCCGGAGCCGTCGGGCTCGTCGCCGCCGGAGAAGCCGCCGGGAAGGAAGATGATCTGGCTGGTCTGAGCCGCCCGGGCAAAGCGGGCGGCGGAGTCCGCCACGCCGGCGGGGGTCTGGTTGTTCAGCACCAGAATCTCCGGCTCCAGCCCCGCCCGGATCACGGCCCGGGCGCTGTCATACTCGCAGTTGGTGCCGGGGAACACGGGGATCAAAACCCGGGGCCTGGCCGCGCCCACCCGGGGGGCGGGACGGACGGCGGCGGGGGATTCCAGCACCGGAAGGGGGGAGGGCACGGCGGGGGTGCGGTTGGGGTACACGTCCTCCAGCACACCCTCGTTCAGGGAGAGCAGCTCGTCGATGGAGGCGCTGTTGCCGCCGATGGCCACGCAGGGCTCCGTCGTGGTGACGCCCAGGCGGACGGCGCAGGGATCATCGGTCTCCCGAGCCAGCTCCGCCACAATGGCGCCGGGCATGGCGCGGTTCCAGTCCACCGCCGCGCCGCCGGCAAAGCCGATGCGGTTGCCGAAGGACATCTTCATCACGCCCTCGGCCACGCCCCGCTCCACCGCCCAGGCGGAGAGGACCGCGCCCTCCGCGCACGCGGCGCCGAAACGCTCCCACAGGGCGGTCCGGGCCGCCGGGGTGTCGTCCTCCGGCGCAAACAGGTACACCGGATGCCCCGCCGCCTTGAACTCCGGCGAGAGCACCTGGCCGGCCTTGGCGGGGGCGATGGCGAAGGAGATGAGGGTGGGGGGCACGTCCATGTCCAGGAAGGTGCCGGACATGGAGTCCTTGCCGCCAATGGCGGCGATGCCCAGGTCCAGCTGGGCGTCCAGCGCCCCCAGAAGGGCGGAGAAGGGCTTGCCCCAGCGGGCGGGGTCCTCCCGCAGCTTTTCAAAGTACTCCTGGAAGGTGAGATAGGCCTGGTGGAAGTCGCAGCCGGCGGCCACCAGCTTGGCCACCGAGGTGACCACGGCGCGGTAGGCCCCCGTGTAGGGGTCCGCGGACAGCTCCTCCGGGTCGAAGCCCCAGGCCATCACGGAGCAGTCCTCCGTCTCCTGGCCCGGCAGCACCGGCAGCAGCGCCGCCATGACCTGGGTGGGGGTCCGCTGGTACTTGCCGCCGAAGGGCATCAGCACGCTGCCCGCGCCGATGGTGGCGTCAAACCGCTCGGCAAGGCCCCGGCGGGAGGCGGAGGGCAGGGCGGCGGCCAGCTCCCGCAGGGAGGTCTGGGCGCTCTTCCGGAACGCGGAGCGGTCCTTGGCCGCCACGGAGATGGCGGTGTGCTTCACGGCGCCGTTGGTGTCCAGGAAGGCCCGGGAGAGGTCCACGATGGTGCGGCCCTGCCAGGTCATCACCATCCGGGGACTCTCGGTGACCACGGCCACCCGGTAGGCCTCCAGGTTCTCCGCCTCGGCGGCGGCGATGAAGGCCTCGGCGTCCTCCGGGGCCACCACCACGGCCATCCGCTCCTGGGACTCGGAGATGGCCAGCTCCGTGCCGTCCAGGCCCTCGTATTTTTTCCGCACGGCGTCCAGGTCGATGGAGAGGCCCTCCGCCAGCTCGCCGATGGCGACGGACACGCCGCCCGCGCCGAAGTCGTTGCAGCGCTTGATGCGCTTGGTCACCGTCCCGTCCCGGAACAGCCGCTGGATTTTCCGCTCCTCCGGGGCGTTGCCCTTTTGGACCTCGGAGGCCATGGTGGTCAGGGACTTGCGGTTGTGGCTCTTGGAGGAGCCGGTGGCGCCGCCGATGCCGTCCCGGCCGGTGCGGCCGCCCAGGAGGATCACCACGTCACCGCTCTGGGGCCGCTCCCGGACCACGTTCTCCGCCGGGGCGGCGCCCACCACGGCGCCCACCTCCAGGTGCTTGGCCACGTACCCGGGGTGGTAGACCTCGGACACCTGGCCGGTGGCCAGGCCGATCTGGTTGCCGTAGGAGGAGTAGCCCGCCGCGGCGGTCTGGGCCAGCTTCCGCTGGGGGAGCTTGCCGGGTAGGGTGTCCGCCACCGCCGCCCGGGGGTCGCCGCAGCCGGTGACGCGCATGGCCTGGTACACGTAGGCCCGGCCGGAGAGGGGGTCCCGGATACAGCCGCCGATGCAGGTGGCGGCGCCGCCGAAGGGCTCGATCTCCGTGGGGTGGTTGTGGGTCTCGTTTTTGAACATCAGCAGCCAGTCCTGGGCCTCGCCGTCCACCGTGGCGGTGACGTGGATGGAGCAGGCGTTGATCTCCTCGCTCTGGTCCAGATTCTGGAGCAAGCCCCGCTTTTTCAGCACTTTTGCGCCGATGGTGGCCATGTCCATGAGAGTCTGGGGCCGCACGGCGGCCTTTTCGGCGCCGTAGACCTCCTCCCGGGCGGCCAGGTACCGCCCGTAGGCGGCTCGGGTCTCCTCATCCAGGATCTCCACGGAGTCGATGTGGGTGGAGAAGGTGGTGTGGCGGCAGTGGTCGGACCAGTAGGTGTCCACCACCCGGACCTCCGTGATGGTGGGGTCCCGGTGCTCCTCGTCCCGGAAGTGGGCCTGGAGGAACTTCAGGTCGTCCAGGTCCATGGCCAGGCCCAGGCGGTCCAGGAGGGCGGCCAGGCCCGCCTCGTCCAGGGCGGTGAAGCCGGTGATGGTGTCCACGGCGGTGGGCACGTCGTACTCCATCTGCAAGGTCTCCGCCGGCTCCAGCCCCGCCTCCCGGGACTCCACGGGGTTGATGACGTAGCGCTTGATCTTCTCCACGTCGGCGGGGGTCAGCTCGCCGGAGAGGAGGTAGACCTTGGCGGTGCGCACGGCGGGGCGGTCCCCCTGGGTCATCAGCTGGATGCACTGGCTGGCGGAGTCCGCCCGCTGGTCGAACTGGCCGGGGAGGGACTCCACGGCAAAGGCGGTGTAGTCCCCGGCGGGGAGGGCGGCGGTGGCGTCGTCCACCTGGGGCTCGGAGAACACGGTGTGCACCGCCCGGCGGAACACGTCCTCCTCCAGGCCCTCCGCGTCGTAGCGGTTGATGAGCCGCAGGTCGGTGAGGGCGGAGATGCCGAGGAGGGTTTGCAGCTCGCTGCAAAGGCTCCGGGCCTCCTGGCGCAGGGCGGGCTTTTTCTCTACATAGATGCGTCGTACCATTTACTGTTCCTCCATCGCGCGCAGGGCCCGGCGGCCGATGTCGCGGCGCATGTATTTGCCCTCGAATTCCACGGTGTCCGCGGCGGCGTAGGCGTCCGCCAGGGCCTGGCGCAGCGTGGGGGCCGCGGCGGTGACGCCCAGCACCCGGCCACCGCTGGTGACCAGCGCGCCGTCCTCCAGCCGGTCCCCGGCGTGGTAGCAGGTGACGTTGGCGGGCAGTTCGGCGGGGAAGGAGATGGGGCGGCCCTTCTCATAGGGGCCGGGATAGCCGCCGGAGGCCAGGATGACACAGGCGGCGGCGCCGGTCTCCCACTCCAGCTCCAGCTCGCCCAGGGTCTCGTTTTCCACCGCCTGCATGACGCGCAGCAGATCGGTTTTCAGCAGCGGCAGCACCACCTGGGTCTCCGGGTCGCCGAAGCGGCAGTTGTACTCGATGACCTTGGGGCCGTCGGGGGTGAGCATCAGCCCGAAGTAGAGGCAGCCCTTGAAGGGGCAGCCCTCCGCCCGCATGGCGGCCAGGGTGGGCAGGAAGATGGTGTCCATGCACAGCCGGGCGGTCTCCGGGGTGTAGTAGGGGTTGGGCGCCACGGTGCCCATGCCGCCGGTGTTGAGGCCGGTGTCGCCGTCCCCCGCCCGCTTGTGGTCCATAGAGGACACCATGGGGGCGATGGCGGTGCCGTCGGTGAAGGCCAGGACGCTGACCTCGGGGCCGGTGAGGAACTCCTCCACCACAATCTCGTTGCCGGAGTCCCCGAAGGCCTTGTCCTCCATGATGGTCCTGACGGCGGATTCCGCCTCCTCCAGGCTCTGGGGGATCAGCACGCCCTTGCCCAGGGCCAGGCCGTCGGCCTTGACCACGATGGGGAAGGAGGCCGTCTGCAAATAGGCCAGGGCTTTGGCGGGATCGTCAAAGACCTCGTAGCGGGCCGTGGGGATGCCGTATTTGCGCATCAGGTTTTTGGAGAAGACCTTGCTGGACTCGATGCGGGCGGCCTTGGCGTCGGGGCCGAAGCAGGGGATGCCCGCCTCGTGCAGCCGGTCCACGCAGCCCAGGGCCAGGGGGTCGTCCGGCGCCACCACGGCGAAGTCCACGGCGTGGGACTTGGCGAAGTCCACAATGGCGGGGAGGTCCTTGGCGCCGATGGAGGGGACGCACACGGCGTCTTCGGCGATGCCGCCGTTGCCCGGCAGGGCGTAGATGGTCTCCACCGAGGGATTTTCTTTCAGCTTTTTGATGATGGCGTGTTCGCGGCCGCCGCCGCCGACTACCAGAAGATTCATACTAACCTCCGAGGTGGGATTTGCCGGGGCAAATCAGATTCAAAAGATGTCCGCCGCCCGGGGCGGCGCCGGGGCCGTGCCGCCGGAGGGGAGAGAGACGGGGGAGAGACAGCTCTCCCCCGCCCATGCTCAGTGGTGGAACAACCGCATCCCCGTAAAGCACATGGTCATGCCGTACTTGTCGGCGGTTGCAATCACGTGGTCGTCCCGGATGGAGCCGCCGGGCTCCGCGATGTAGGCGGCGCCGGACTTCCGGGCCCGCTCCACATTGTCGCCGAAGGGGAAGAAGGCGTCGCTGCCCACGGTCACGCCGGACTGGGTGGCGATCCAGGCCTTTTTCTCCTCCGCCGTCAGCACCTCGGGCTTGACGCGGAAGGTGTTTTGCCACACGCCGTCGGCCAGGATGTCCTCATACTCGTCGGAGGTGTAGATGTCGATGGCGTTGTCCCGGTCCGGGCGGCGGATGCCGTCCACAAACTGGAGGCCCAGGACCTTGGGATGCTGGCGGAGATACCAGTTGTCCGCCTTCTGCCCCGCCAGGCGGGTGCAGTGGATGCGGCTCTGCTGGCCGGCGCCCACGCCGATGGCCTGGCCGTCCTTCACGTAGCACACGGAGTTGGACTGGGTGTATTTCAGGGTGATGAGGGCCACGATCATGTCGATTTTGGCCGCCTCGGGCAGGTCCTTGTTGGCGGTGACGATGTTTCCCAGGAGGGCCTCGTTGATCTCGAAGTTGTTGCGCCCCTGCTGGAAGGTGACGCCGAAGACGTCCTTGTACTCCTGAGGGGCGGGCACGTAGTCCGGGTCGATTTGGACCACGTTGTAGCCGCCCTTCTTCTTGGTCTTCAGAATCTCCAGGGCCTCGTCGGTGTAGCCGGGGGCGATCACGCCGTCGGACACCTCATACTTGAGATAGCGGGCGGTGGCGGCGTCGCACACCTCGGAGAGGGCCGCCCAGTCGCCGTAGGAGCACAGCCGGTCGGCGCCTCGGGCCCGGATGTAGGCGCAGGCGATGGGGCTGAGGGGGGCGTCGTCCTCCACAAAGTACATCTGCCGGTCCACCTCGCTCAGGGGCAGGCCCACGGCGGCGCCGGCGGGGGAGACGTGCTTGAAGGAGGCGGCGGCGGGCAGGCCGGTGGCGGCCTTCAGCTCCTTGACCAGCTGCCAGGAGTTGAAGGCGTCCAGGAAGTTGATGTAGCCGGGCTTGCCGTTGCGCACGGTGATGGGCAGCTCGCCGCCTTCCCGCATGAAGATGCGGGAGGGCTTTTGGTTGGGGTTGCAGCCGTATTTCAGTTCCAGTTCGTTCATAACAGGTTCCCTCAGCTTTCCGTGATTTGTTGGCACAGCAGCTCCGCGGCCTGGGGCAGCAGCACCCATTCCGCCTGCTCCATCACCCGGCGCTGCAAGGTCTGCGCCGTGTCCTCCGGCAGGACCTCCACCGCTTTTTGCAGCAGAATGCGGCCGCCGTCGGGAATTTCGTTGACCAGGTGGACGGTGGCGCCGGTGATCTTCACGCCCCGGCGCAGCGCCGCCTCGTGGACTTTCAGGCCGTAGTAGCCCTTGCCGCAGAAGGCGGGGATCAGGGAGGGGTGGACGTTCACGATGCGGTCCGGCCACTGGCGGACAAAGCTCTCCGAGAGGATGGAGAGGAACCCGGCCAGCACGATCACGTCCACCCGGTACTCCGCCAGCTTCAGCGAGAGGGTCCGCTCAAAGGCCTCCTGGGTCATCTGTTTTTTGGGGACGGCGACGCCGGGCACGCCGTGGTTGGCGGCCCGGGTCAGGGCGTAGGCCTGCTCGTTGCTGGCGCACACCAGCACGATCTCCCCGTGGGGGATGGCGCCGGCCTCCTGGGCCTTCAGCAGCGCCTCCAGATTGGTGCCGCCGCCGGAGACGAACACGGCGATGCGGGCCTTGTTCAGCATAGAACCACCCGCTCGCCGCCCTCCACGATCTCGCCGATGGCGTAGGCGCCGCAGTCCAGGGCGGCGATGGCCCGGTCCGCGTCCTCCTTGGCCACGACCACGGTCATGCCCACGCCCATGTTGTAGGTGTTGAACATGTCGTGCTCGGAGACGCCGCCCATGCGCTGGAGCAGGGGGAAGATGGGGGGCGTCTGGATGGCGGCCTTCTCGATTTTGGCGGTGAGGCCCTCGGGCAGGCAGCGGGGGATGTTCTCAAAGAAGCCGCCGCCGGTGATGTGGCTGACGCCGCGGACGGCGGCGGCCTCCAGGCAGCGCAGGACGGGCTTGACATAGATGCGGGTGGGGGTGAGCAGGGCCTCCCCCAGGGTCTCGCCCAGCTCCTGGGAGTAGAGGGAGAGGTTGGCGTGCTCCACGTCGAAGACCTTCCGCACCAGGGAGTAGCCGTTGGAGTGGATGCCGCTGGAGGGCAGGGCCAGCACCACGTCCCCGGCCCGCATGGCCGCGTGGTCGATGATGCGGCTGCGGTCCACGATGCCCACGGAGAAGCCCGCCAGGTCGTAGTCCTCGGGAGCCATGGTGCCGGGGTGCTCGGCGGTCTCGCCGCCGATGAGGGCGCAGCCCGCCTGGACGCAGCCCTCCGCCACGCCGGAGACCAGGGTGGCCACCTTTTCCGGCACGTTTTTGCCGATGGCGATATAGTCCAGGAAGAAGAGGGGCTTGGCGCCGCAGCAGACGATGTCGTTGACGCACATGGCCACGCAGTCGATGCCCACGGTGTCGTGCTTGTCCAGGAGCTGGGCGATGCGCTGCTTGGTGCCCACGCCGTCGGTGCCGGAGACCAGCACCGGCTGGGTCATTCCGGCCAGGTCCGGGGCGAAGAGGCCGCCGAAGCCGCCCAGGTCGGACACCACGCCGGGGATCATGGTCCGGGCCACGTGCTCCTTCATCAGCTTCACGCCCTCGTATCCGGCCGTGATGTCCACGCCGGCCGCGGCGTAGGCGTCGGAGCGGGAGTTGTTCATGTCGTTCATTCCTTTCCGGTCCAGCAATAGGTGCAGATTTGGCCGCGGTCGATGCCGATGGCCTCCAACAGCCCGTCCAGGGTCTGATAGCCCAGGGAGTCAAAGCCCAGCTTTTCGCAGATGGAGTGCAGCAGGCACTTGCCCCGCTCGGTGGAGGCGTCCGCGTACTCGTCCACGTGGGACTGCCCCTCGTCGCCCTCCAGCTCCTGGATGATGCGGCGGCCCAGCAGCTCCAGGTCGTTGTTGCTGCGGGAGAAGTTCAGATATTTGCAGTTGTACATGATGGGCGGGCAGGCCGAGCGCATATGCACCTCCTCCGCGCCGCTCTCATAGAGGAATTCCACCGTCTCCCGCAGCTGGGTGCCCCGGACGATGGAGTCGTCCACAAACAGCAGCTTCTTGCCCTGAATTAGCTCGGGCACGGGGATCTGCTTCATTTTGGCCACCTGGTTGCGGACCTCCTGGTTGGTGGGCGTGAAGGAGCGGGGCCAGGTGGGGGTGTATTTCACGAAGGGGCGGGCGAAGGGCTTGCCGCTGCGGTTGGCGAAGCCGATGGCGTGGGGCACGCCGGAGTCCGGCACCCCCGCCACATAGTCCACCTTGGGCAGCTGGCCACGGCCGATCTCGTTTCGGGCCATGATCTCGCCGTTGCGGTAGCGCATGACCTCCACGTTGACCCCCTCGTAGTTGGAGTTGGGGTAGCCGTAGTAGGTCCAGAGGAAGGCGCAGATGCGCATGTTCTCTCCGGCGGGGGAGAGGGATTCGTACCCCTCCGCCGTGATGCGGACGATCTCCTGCGGGCCCAGCTCATAGGCGTCCTCGTACCCCAGCTTGTGGTAGGCGAAGGACTCGAAGGAGACGCAGTGGCCGTCCGCGCTCTTGCCGATCAGCACCGGCAGGCGGCCCAGCTTGTCCCGGGCGGCGATGATGCTATCCCGGGTCAGCAGCAAAATGGTGGCGGAGCCTTTGATCACATCCTGGGCGTGGCGGATGCCCTCCACCAGGGAGTCCTTCTGGTTGATGAGGGAGGCCACCAGTTCCGAGGCGTTGACCTTGCCGTTGCTCTGTGCCATGAACTGATGTCCGTGGTCTGCGAAATAGGTCTCCACCAGCTCCTCGGCATTGTTGATGATGCCCACGGTGGAGATGGCGTACATCCCCAGGTGGGACCGCACCAGCAGCGGCTGGGGGTCGTTGTCGGAGATGCAGCCGATGCCGCTGCATCCGTGGAACTCCGCCAGGTCCTGGTCGAACTTTGTGCGGAACGGCGTATTCTCAATGTTGTGAATCTGGCGCTGAAAGCCGTCCTCGGCGTCGTAGATCGCCATGCCGCCGCGGCGGGTGCCCAGATGGGAGTGGTAGTCCACCCCGAAAAAGATGTCCAATACGCAATCCCGCTTGGAGATCGCGCCAAAAAAACCGCCCATGTTTACCTCTCAGTTGATGTTTTTAAAACGGCGCCCGCCATCCTCATGCGAAGAACAGCTCAGACAGCGTCATGGGGTCCACATACGCGCCGTCCTTGTATACGCGCATGTTGCCGGACGCCACCTCGTCGATGAGCATGACATTGCCGTCGGCGTCATAGCCGAACTCGAACTTGATGTCGTAGAGCACCAGGCCCTTCTCCTTCAGGTCGTCGGCCACGATCTGGGTGATCTTCTGGGTCATGTCCTTGATGTCATCGTACTGCTGCTCGGTCATCACACCCAGGGCCACCAGGGCGTCCTTGGTCACCAGGGGATCGCCCAGCGCGTCGTTTTTGAGCGTGGTCTCCACATAGGCGGGAAGATCCGCGCCCTCCTCGATATAGTCGCCGTAGCGGCGGAAGAAGCTGCCCACGGCCTTGTGGCGGCAGATGACCTCCAGGCCCTTGCCGAACACCTTGGCGGGCAGAACCTCCATGGTGGTGTCGTTCAGGTCGGCGCGGACAAAGTGGGTTTTGATGCCGGCGGCGTTGATCTTCTCGAAGAAGTAGATGGACATGCGCAGGTTCACGTCGCCCACGCCGTCGATGGTCAATCCCACGGCGTTCTCGCCGGGATCGAACACGCCGTCCTTGCCGGTGCAGTCGTCCTTAAATTTGAGCAGATAGTTGCCGTTTGCCAGCTCGAAAACATCCTTGGTCTTGCCGGTGTAAACCTTCTTCAAATCCTGCATGATGATAGTCCTCCTATATAAGATGTGGGTGGATGGGATTCTTTATTGAGCAAGCTCCGCCTGGAGCTTCGCTTCCTTTTCGGCGATCTGGGCGGCCATGTCCGCCCGGGCGGCGTCCAGCCTGGCGGCCAGGGCGTCGTCGCTCACCGCCAGAATCTGGGCGGCCAGCACGGCGGCGTTCTTGGCGCCGTTGATGGCCACTGTGGCCACGGGAATGCCGCTGGGCATCTGGACGGTGGCCAGCAGCGCGTCCAGCCCGTCCATGGCGCCGCCCTTCATGGGGATGCCGATGACCGGGAGGGTGGAGCCTGCGGCAAAGGCGCCGGCCAGGTGGGCCGCCATGCCGGCGGCGCAGATCAGCACGCCGAAGCCGTTTTCCCGGGCGGACCGGGCAAACGCGGCGGCGGCGGCGGGGGTGCGGTGGGCGCTGAGGATGTGGGCCTCGTAGGGGATGGCGAAGGCGTCCAACTGGGCGCAGGCGCCCTTGACCACGGGCCAGTCGGAATCGCTGCCCATGATGACGGCAACTTTTTTCATGGTGATTCTCCTTTTTATGTTTCCAAAGTCAGAGCTTCTTGCGCATGACGGTGTGGCGGAAAATGCCGTCGGCGAAATACTCCGTGGAGCAGAACACCGGCTTTCCGTCAATGTCGAAGTCCACCTCCTCCATGTTCAGGAGGGGGGACCCCATGGGAATCTGGAAGATCTCCGCCAGGGCGGCGTCCGCCACGGCGGGCCGCAGGTCCGTCAGGTCCAGGTAGGGGTACACGCCGCAAAACTGCTGGAGAAAATGAAAAATGGGCAGCTTCAGGTCCTTGATGGTGTAGCTGCCCTTGGCAAGCGCCTTGTCCACCACGTCCTCGCAGTAGATGGCGGGTTTTCCGTCGGCGGTGCAGAGCCGGGCCACCCGGATGACGGGGGCGCCCTCCTCAATTTGCAGCTGGCCGGCGATTTTTTCATCCGCGGTGCCCTCGGACACCCGGACGGAGGCCACGGCGGGCTCAAACCCGCTCTGGCGGATCATGTCCAGAAATTCCACCTCGATATCCATGCGGGTCTGGACGCCCAGAACATGGCGGTTGATGATGGTGCCCACGCCGTGGCGCCGGGTGATGAAGCCCTCCCGCTCCAGGGAGGCCAGGATGTCCCGCAGCTGGGTGCGGCTGATGCCCAGCTTCTCCGCCAGGACGTTCTCCCGGGGCAGGCGCTCGCACCCGGCGTACTCCCCGCTTTTCATGGCGGAGAGCAGGTGGGCCCGGATGGTTTTGGAGGAAGTCGGCTGACTGCTCATTCCGTTCACCTCAAGATGATGAAATGGGGAACACGATAGATACTACCTCTTGAAAGGTCGTACCTATTGTACCGGATTTGGGCCGGTCCTGCAATTGGCAAATCTGACAGTTTGCGACGGGCAAATTTGCTGCGGCTTGTGGGGAGCGGAGGCTGGGCCGCGGCCGGGGGTTTTTCGTGTAATTTGACCGTGGACAAGTGTCCGCGAAATGGTATAATGGAGGATAAATCTAAGGAAACAGACGGCCCGCCCTGGCGGCGGAGCCGCTCCGGAAAGAGATGGAAACGACAACATGAAGAATATTCTGCTCATCGGCATGCCCGGCACCGGCAAGAGCGTGGTGGGCCGGGCGCTGGCCCAGCGGCTGCACTATACCTTTTTGGACGTGGACGACCTCATCGAGCAGATCGCCGGCAAATCCCTGCCGGAGATTCTGCGCACCGACGGGCTGGAGGCCTTTTTGGCAGTGGAGGGCCGGGTGGGGGAGGCCCTGCGGTGCGAGAACACCGTGGTGGCCACCGGCGGCAGCATGGTGCTTTCGGAGCGGGCCATGGCCCGCCTCCAGGAGAACAGCGTGACGGTGTGGCTGGAGACCCCCCTCTCCCAAATCAGCGGCCGGATGCCCCAGGACCTGACGGACCGGGGTATCGCCGCCCCCCAGGGCGCCACCATCCGGCAGATTTACGAGCAGCGGGAGGGGCTGTACGCCCGGTACGCCGACGTGATCGTGGCCAGCCGGGAGGGGGAGGACGACACCGCCCGCCAGGTGGAGACCATTCTCCGCACCGTGGGCATTGAGCTGTGAGGCCCCCGGCGGGTGGGACGAACCCGCCGGGGACGGCACTCATAAGGTAGTTGTCTACAGAATGGAGAGGTTGGTGATCCCATGAGAAAGCGGTTTTGGCTGCTGGGGCTGCTGGCGGCGGTGTTGGCGGTACCCGTCCGGGCGGAGGAGGCCGCCGTCACCCGGGGGGTGTTTGTCCAATCGCTGTACGCGGCCCACGAGGTGCGGCTGGAAGGGGAGGAACCCGCCGAACCCGCGACGGCTGCCGAGGCGGTTGCCTGGGCGGCGGAGCTGGGGGTTCTCCAGGGCTATGGCGGCGATATTTTGGCGCTGGACGCGCCCATCACCCGGGCCCAGGCAGCGGTGATGCTGTACCGCTACGCCGGGACGCTGGCGCCCCCGCCGGAGACGCCGGCGGACGCTCTGGCGGGCTACGGGGACGCCGGGGAGGTACCCGGCTGGTGCCGCCGGGAGGTGGGCTGGGCCGTGGCGGGGGACCTGTGGTTTTCCGGCAGCGCCGCCCGCCTGGGCATTGGGGACGGCCTGACGGCGGCGGAGTGCCAAATTCTGCTGGAGGCCCTGTACCAGGGCGGGATTCCCCTGGCGGACGGGACGGAACCCGAGTCCTGTGCAACGGCGGATCTGACGGCGGAGCCGTCCGCGGGCGCCGTCACCGTCACACTGCACAACCAGGGGACGGACTACCTGCTTTACGGTGCGGACTACCGCCTGTACCAGCGGATCAACGGCGGCTGGTATCACCGCAGCGCCCACTGGGGCTGGACCCTCCTGGCGTACAGCCTGGGGCCGGGAGAGCGCAGCGCTTGGGAACTGGCCGCCCTGCCCGCCGGGGAGTACCGGGTGGAGAAGGCCGTGTACCACATGGACGGCAGAAGCAGGGAGACCAAGGGCACGGAGCCCTGTCTTTTGACGGTGGAGATCACCATATCATGAGGAGACGGCCGCCCGACTCCGGGCGGCCCGTTTTTTTGGCAAAAACTTTTTTGAAACTTTCTCTTGACTCTGACGCTGCGTCATGGGATACACTCCCAAGTGAGGTGAGGCACATGCGGCTGTCCGTCGGCGAGATGGCGAAGCTCTGCGGGGTCAGTATCCGGACCCTCCACTATTACGACCACATCGGCCTGCTCTGTCCGGAGACGGCGGCAGACTCCGGCTACCGCTGGTACGGGGCGGCGGATGTGGAGCGGATGCAGCAGATTTTGTTCTTTCGGGAGCTGGACTTCCCCCTGCGGGACATCGCCGCCATTCTGTCCGACCCTCAATACGACAAACAGGAGGCCCTCCGGCGCCAGCGGCAACTGCTGCTTTTGAAGCGGGACCGGCTGGACCGGCTGCTGGCGCTGCTGGAGGCCAATATGAGAGGAGAGCAGACCATGGAATTTCAGGGATTTGACGCCGGGGACGTGGCGGCGGCCCGGCGGGCCTACGCGGAGGAGGCCCGGACCCGCTGGGGAGGGACGGAGGCCTGGCGCCAGAGCCGGGAGCGGGCGGAGGAGGACCCCGCCTTCCCGGCGGAGGAGATGAATGCCATCTTCCGCCGGATCGCCGCCCTGCGGACGGGGGACCCCGCCGCCCCGGCGGCCCAAGAGGCGGTGGCGGACTGGCGGGCGTTTCTCACCGCCCGCTGCTACGACTGCACGGAGGAGATTTTGGCGGGCCTGGGGGCCATGTACCGGGAGGACGACCGCTTCCGCAGGAATCTGGACCGGTTCGGCCCCGGCACGGCGGCGTTTTTCGCCGACGCCATCGCGGCCTATCTGGCCCGCTGAGGAAAAAACTTGTAGTAAATGGAAAAAGCCGGGGGAGCCCCCCGGCTTTTTTCTGCGGAATCGTGTATTGTGCGGCGGGGACAGGTCCCGTATAATGGCTCTCAACACGCGGAAGCCGCGTGAAATCGGACGGGGAATTCCCCCGAAAAGGAGATCGACAATGAAAAAAACAGTCACGCTGGCGCTGGCAGCCCTGCTGGTCACCGGACTTGTGTCCGGCTGCGCCAATGACACACCGGCTCAAAACGCCGAGAACGCCACGCCCGCCGCGCCTGCGGCGGAAAATTTTACCGATGAAATGAAAATCCCCTACGCCATGGACCTGTCCCCGGCGGACGGCGCGGATGCCGTGGAGCGGACGGGAGACCATCCGGCCTCCCCCTACTTCGCCCATCCCGACGTCTACCGCCTGGAATCCACGGACACCCTGACGGTGCTCCACAACTTCAAAACCCAGCAGCAGACCAGCGAGTGGGCCTGCGGCGTCACCTCCGCGCTGATGGTGCTGGAGTGGTACGGCCGGCTGGGGGACTGGACGGAGGAGACGCTGGCGGCGCTGCGGCACTCCCTGGACGGCACGGAGCTGGAGGGCTACCCCGGCACCACCCTGAACCAGGCCATGGACATCTTCAACGGCGTGGGCGGCTTCGATATGGTCACCACCCATGACTACCCGGACGGCATCTGGCTGGACGACATCCAGGGCTGGCTGGCGGCGGGCAAGCCCGTCATGATCTGCTGGAACGACTGGGGCGGCCACTGGCAGGTGATTGTGGGCTACGACACCATGGGCACCGAGGCGGAAAACGACGACGTGTTCCTGGTGGCGGACCCCTACGACACCACCGACCACAACCAGGACGGCTACGGCGTCTATCCCGCCGAGCGGCTGCTGTACAACTTCACCATGTACGGCACCTTCCCGGCGGAAGAGGGCGGCAATGACATGCTGTTCCTGGTGGCCAGCCCGGCGGAGTGAGGAGACGGCCCGGAGGCGCTTTCGCCTCCGGGTCGTTTTTACCGCTTCCAGGGCCGTTCCGCCAGGCGGTCTGCCAGCTTGGCGCCCGCCCAACCCAGGACGGCGCCCAGCACCGCCCCGCCCAGCACGTCGCTGGGCCAGTGAACGTACAGGTACATCCGGGAAAAGCCCATCACCACCGCCACCGCCAGCGCCGGCTTCCACAGCGGGCTGCCGGAGGCCCGCAGGGCAAAGGCGGCGGCGAAGGACGCGGCGGTGTGGCCGGAGGGGAAGGAGGGGTCCAGGGGCGGCGGCACCAGCAGTTCCACGGCAGGGCCGACGGCAAAGGGCCGCAGGCGGCCGATCAGGGGCTTGAGCAGCAGATTGCAGGCGGCCAGGTCCAGCACCAGGGCGCAGCCCACGGCCAGCCCCCGGCGGCGCTGCCGCCTCTGCGCCAGCAAAACCAGCGTCAGCAGAATCCACAGCTCCCCGTGGTTGCAGGTCCAGCTCACCAGGGGCATCACCGCGTCCAGAAAGCCGCAGCGCAGGTGGAGCTGAATCCAGTCCAAAACGGCAAGTTCCAGGGTCTCCATGCAGGTCCTCCTTGTCAAATGGGTGATTCCATCACTATACCACAGTTTGGGGGGGAATTTGAAACCCTTTTTGCCGTTCTCCACAAAAAAAGGAAGAAATCCGGGAAAAGGCGTTGACAGCGGCGGCGGGGAGTGATAGGATACGATCAAAATTGAATCGCTGAGATAGAGGCGCGGGGTCCATCAGTACCGCTCCGGCAAGGCCAGGCAGCCGCCGGATGGGAAAGGGAACGCCGCCGAAGCTGCGGAAGGGTGCCTGCCCGCCTGCGGCTGGGCCGGGAGAGAAGATCTGCCGGACTGTCACAAAGACTTTGTGAAGCGCTATCAATGGCCGTTCGGATCGCCTGCCCGGCGTCTTTCCGTATTTCCATGGACCGCTTAACAGAGCGGTCCAATTTTTATTCCGCCGGCGGGAGCGCGCCGGGAACCGTTATGTTTGGAAAGGTGATTGCAATGAAGAAGATGTTGTCCCTGCTGATGGCGCTGGCCATCTGCCTGTCCCTGGCCGCCTGCGGCGGCACCAAGACGCCCGACGCGGCCCCCCAGACGCCGGACGCCCCCTCCGCGGAGGGGGGAGACGCCGTGGCCTCCGGCGTGGAGGACGGCGTGCTGACCATCGCCATGGAGTGCGCCTACGCCCCGTATAACTGGACCCAGAGCGACGACTCCAACGGCGCCGTGCCCATCTCCAACGTGCCCGGCTCCTATGCCAACGGCTACGACGTGATGATCGGCAAGAAGATCTGCGAGGCCAACGGCTGGGAGCTGGAGGTCATCCAGTCCGACTGGGATTCCCTGGTTCCCGGCGTCCAGACCGGCACCTTTGACGCCGTCATCGCCGGCCAGTCTATGACCGCCGAGCGCAGCGAGCAGGTGGATTTCGCCGGGCCCTATTTCTACGCCACCATCGTCTGTGTCACCAAGGCGGACAGCAAATTTGCCGGCGCCGCCTCCATTGCGGACCTGGCCGGCGGCTCCTGCACCGCCCAGATCGCCACCATCTGGTACGACCAGTGCCTGCCTCAGATCGAGGGCGCCAACATCCAGACCGCCGCGGAGACCGCTCCCGCCATGCTGATGGCCCTGGAGACCGACACCGTGGACTTCATCTGCACCGATATGCCCACCGCCCAGGGCGCCGTGGCCGCCTATCCCGACATGAAGATCCTGGACTTCTCCGGCACCGACGGCGACTTCCAGTTCTCCGAGGAGGTCCGGGCCGAGAACGTCAACATCGGCGTCAGCCTGATGAAGGGCAACACCGTGCTGAAGGAGGCCATTGACAGCGTCCTCTCCACCATGACCGGCGACGACTTCAACGCCCTCATGGCCGAGGCCATCTCCGTCCAGCCCCTCAGCGAGTAAGACATCCCCCATTTCCGAAACTTCCCAAGGCGGGAGGGCTCTCAGGCCCTCTCGCCTTGGCCCGTGCCTGAACCACTGGTTTTCAACCACAGAAAGGAGCTTTCCCCATGGAGAAATTCGTCCAGCTGGCGGCCGACATCGGCAAGCTCTGGGGCAATTACGGCGCCTCCTATCGCAGCGGTATCTGCAATACGTTGATTCTGGCCCTGGTGGCCACGGTGATCGGCTGTGTGATCGGCTTTTTCTGCGGCGTGCTGAACACCATCCCCTGCGCCAAGTCCGATCCCCCCGTGAAGCGGTTCTTCCTGGGGCTGATCCGGGCGGTGGTCCGCGTCTACGTGGAGGTCATCCGGGGAACGCCCATGGTGCTTCAGGCGGTATTTTTGTACTACGGCCTGCCCTACTTCACGGACAACGCCCTGAAGTTCACCAACATCTGGGTGGCGGCCATCGTGGTGGTGTCGGTGAACACCGGCGCCTACATGGCGGAGTCCGTCCGGGGCGGCATCATCTCCATCGACCCCGGCCAGACGGAGGGGGCCAAGGCCATCGGCATGACCCACGTCCAGACCATGCTCAGCGTGATCCTGCCCCAGGCCCTGCGGAACATCATGCCCCAGATCGGCAACAACTTCATCATCAACGTGAAGGACACCTCCGTGATGTTCATCATCGGCTTCCCGGACTTCTTCGCCGCCCACCGGGCGGCGGTGGGGGCCAGCTATCTCTACTTCCCCTCCGCCACGGTGGAGATGGCGGGCTACCTCACCATGACCCTCATCGCCTCCTTCCTGCTGCGGTGGGTGGAGAAGCGGCTGGACGGCAGCAGCAGCTACGAGCTGGTGCAGTCCGACCAGCTGACCATGACCGCCGGCACCTACAACCACCCCGACAAGGGCACCCCCTTTGACGAGCACAGCAAGGAGTACCGGAAAAACACGAAGGCATCCCTGAAAAACCGGAATTTCAGTGCGAGAGGAGACCGCTGACATGGGCGAGATGATTTTACAGGTCAACCACCTGTCCAAGTCCTTTGGCAGCAACCAGGTGCTGCGGGACATCGACTTCACCGTGGAAAAGGGCGACGTGACCTCCATCATCGGCGCCTCCGGCTCCGGCAAGAGCACGCTGCTGCGGTGCATCAACCTGCTGGAGATCCCCACCTCCGGCGAGATTCTCTACCACGGGGAGAACGTGGCGGGCCGGGGCGTCAACGCCGCCGCCTACCGCTCCCACGTGGGCATGGTGTTCCAGTCCTTCAACCTCTTCAACAACATGACGGTGCTGGACAACTGCATGGTGGGCCAGATCAAGGTGCTGAAAAAGAGCAGGGAGGCGGCCCGCCGCCACGCCCTGGAGTATCTGGAAAAGGTGGGCATGGCCCCCTACATCAACGCCAAGCCCCGGCAGATCTCCGGCGGCCAGAAGCAGCGGGTGGCCATCGCCCGGGCCCTGGCCATGGACCCGGAGGTGCTGCTGTTTGACGAGCCCACCTCCGCCCTGGACCCGGAGATGGTGGGGGAGGTGCTGGGCGTCATGCGGGCCCTGGCCCGAGAGGGCATGACCATGCTGGTGGTGACCCACGAGATGGCCTTTGCCCGGGACGTGAGCAACCACGTGGTGTACATGAACCAGGGCGTCATCTGCGAGGAGGGCTCCCCGGAGGAGGTGCTGGGCAATCCTCAGCGCCAGGAGACCCAGGACTTCCTCTCCCGCTTCCGCAGCAACTGACCAAATGGCCCCCGAAGGCATTGCCTTCGGGGGCCGCTTTTCATGGCTCCGGGGTTTGAATCGTCAGCCCGCAATGTTCCTGCGCCGGGTCCAGCACCGCCTCCCAGACGCCGCCCTCCGGGTCCAGCCCCAGGGTCTGCTCCACCAGGCGGACCTGCTCCGGGTGGGCCAGGGCCGCGGTCTGGGCGGTGAAGCGGAGGGTGGACCCCAGATAGAGGGCCAGGTCGTAGCCCTGGAGGCCCTCCCTTCCGGTGCCGGAGCCGCCGAAGTCGTAGCTGGGCTCCTTCCAGCAGCGGGCCTCCACCGCCGCGGACCCGCCCGCCGGGACGGTGACGGAGAAGGAGAGATACAGCACCCGCTTCATGGTCAGCACCTCGCCCAGAAGGTCGTCCAGCCGCCCGTCGCCGTAACGGTCCACGGGGTCCTCCGAGAGCAGGCCGTACCGGACCAGCAGCGCCGCCGCCTCCCGCTGGAACAGGCCCGGGGGGAGGAGGTCCATGGACGTCCCGTCCGCCGCGCTTCGCTGTTCCAGGTAGTCCCCGCACAGCTGGTCCAGCACCTCCGTGAGGGTGGACGTCCGCCGGGTGACGGTGCAGGTCACCCCCGCCAGCTCGTTGCCCGCCTCGCAGGCGCCGTTTTGGTAGCCCTGGAGGGCGTAGTCCCCGATGTCGTCCCCCAGCACCACCAGCATCTTGGTGTCCGGCTCCGCCCGGCGGCCGTCGGGCACGAAGTAGCTGTACCGCCGGAAGCCCCCCTCCCACTCCATGCCGTTGAAGCCGTAGGTGAGGATGGTGGTGCGGGTCTCGTCGATGGAGAGGGCGATGGCCTGGGTGGCGGCGTCAAAGTCCTCCGGCGCGGTGGAATCCGTGAAGGTGTACACCGTCACCGGCAGGTCGGGCAGCGGGTCGGGGGAGAGGGCCTGGTTGAGATAGCCGCCGTCCGCCAGCAGCGCCTGGTAGTCCGTCCAAGCGGTGGGGGAGCGGAGGTTCCAGGTGGAGCCGTCTCCCGCCCCCGCGTCCCGGAAGCTCCCGGCGTAGCCCCCCGTCACCAGCGCCGCGGCCACAGGCGCGCCGTCTGCCGTGATGTCCGGCCGGAGGGCCGCAAGCTCGCTAAGGCTCCCGGTGAAGGGGTACAGCAGCGCCGCGGTGACGTCCGATTCCGTGGAGTTGTACAGGGTGTAGCGGTCCGTCACCGCCGCGCCCCACTGGCGGAGCGTGCCGTCGGGGGCGGCGGTGGGGGAGAAGTCCCAGGTGACGGCCCGCTCCGCCGTCAGGGCGGCGTCCGGCTCCGCCGTGGTCAGGGGCAGCACCGGCCCGGCGTAGGAGAGGAAGGCGGCATTGCCGTCCGCCGGAGGCGCCTCTCCCGGCGCGGCGGACCCGGCGTTGCCGCCGCCGGTAAAGTCCAGGCCGCCCAAAGCCGCCCAGCCCGCGCCTGCGGCCAGCACCGTCAGGCAAGCGGCGGCGGCCAGCATCCGGCGCCAGGGCGTCCGCCGCTTGAAAGCGGAGGAGGCGGTACCCGCCTCCTCAATCAGGTCTGCATCCACCAGACCCAGGATGCGAAACAGCCATTCGCCCCTCATACGAAAACCCCCTCCTGTTCCAGATAGGCCCGCAGGGCCTTCCGGGTGCGGAAGAGGGAGGACTTCACCTTGCCCTCTCCGCAGCCCAGATGCCCGGCGATGTCCGCCAGTGTGTCGCCGTACCAATACCGCCGCAAAAACATGATCCGGCTCTCCTGGGGCAGCCGCCGCAAAAACGCGCTGATGAGGGCGGCGATCTCCCGGTCCTCCAGGGCGGTGTCCACCCGGTGGGGGGCGGGAACGCAGCCGTCCAGCTCCCCCAGCAGGATCTCCATGGCGTCACCGCCGCCCCGGCACTGGGCCCGGCCCTGCTTCCAGCGGTCCAGGGACAGGTTCCGGGCGATGCGGCCCAGCCAGGCCCGGAAGGCGGTGGGCCGGGAGGGCGGGATAGCGTTCCAGGTCCGCAGGTACGTGTCGTTGACGCACTCCTCCGCGTCGCCGTGGCTGCGGAGAATGTTCCAGGCGATGCCCCACAGGAAGCCGCCGTATTTTCCGGCGGTCTCTCCAATGGCCTGCTGGTCCCGCCGCCAGTACAGGTCGATGATGTCGCTGTCCTCCATGCTGCCGCCTCCTCTCTCTTTCTCACCAGTATAGACGAAAAAAACCGCCGGCGGTTGCATTTGGCGAAAAAAATTTCCGGGGGATTCCTCCCCCGGAAAATTTTGTATTCGGATGCTCAGGCGCTCAGCAGTCCCAGGCTCACCAGGAACTCCCGGGCCACCTCGTCCACGCTCCGGCCCACCACGTCCACCTGATAGGTGAGCTCCGCCATCTGCTCCGTGGGGATCTTCCCTGTCAGCTGCTCCAGAATGCCCTCCAGCTCCGGGTATCTGGCCAGCACGTCCTCCCGCACCAGGAAGGCGCCGTTGTAGTCCGGGAAGAAGCCCTTGTCGTCCTCCAGGACCTTCAGTCCCACCTTGCGGTTGAGGCCGTCGGTGGCGTAGACCACCGCCACGTCGAAGCTGCCGTTTTCAATGGCGGCGTATTTCAGCCCCTGGTCCACGGGCTTGTAGTCCTTGAATTTCAGCCCGTAGAAGTCGATAAAGGGGCCGTACTTCATGCTGCCCTCCAGGGTGAAGAACTCCTGCTCCGCGCCGAAGACCAATTGATCCGCAACGGGAATCAGGTCGCTGATGGTGCGCAGGCCGTACTGCTCCGCCAGCGCCTCCGGCACGCCGATGGCGTAGGTGTTGTCAAAGCCCAGCTGTCCCAGCAGGCGCATGCCGTATTCCTCCTGGGCGAGGTTGTTCACATAGTCGTAGATGCTCATGCCCGCCGGGACGTCGACGGTGTCCTGGTGGAAGAAGGTGGTCAGCAGCGTGCCGTCGTAGGAGATCATCAGATCGCAGGTGGGGCTGGCGCCCTCCATGGATTTGAAGTTGTTCACCTGGGACATCTGGTCCTGGATGGTCACGCTCAAATCCGTCTGGTCCTCCACCAGCATTTTGATCATGTGGTGCATGAGCTGGGTTTCGGAGTAGTCCCCGTCGTAGAGCATCAAATCGCCCGAGCTGCCGCGGCCGTAGGGCAGCAGCAGGAAGAAGGCCACCAGCAGCGCCGCCACAGGAATCCACATCTTCCGGGAGCCGCCCCGGCTCTTGCGCATCTGGTTTTCAAACCAGCCCATCAGCAGGTCCAGTACCACCGCGATGACCATGAGGACGCCGGTGGCCGCCAGAATCAGCCCCATGTTCTTCACCCGGATGGCCTGGGTGATGACGCCGCCCAGGCCGCCGCCGCCCACGAAGGCCGCGAACACGGCGGTGCCGATGGCGTTCACCACGGCGATGCGGATGCCGGTGAACACGGTGGGGAAGGCCAGGGGGAACTCCACCATCAAAATCCGGTAGGGCTTGCTCATGCCCATGCCCCGGGCGGACTCCTTCACGCCGGGGTCCACCTCCTGGAGGCCCAGGCAGGTGTTGCGCACGATGGGGAGCAGGGAGTAGAGGGTGATGCCCACGATGACCGTCAGCTTCCCGGGGTGGAGCACCACCATGATGATGCCCAGCAGCGCCAGGGAGGGGATGGTCTGCAGCAGGTCCACAACCCGCAGAATCACGCCCCGGGCCCGGGGGGACACGTAGGCCCAGATGCCCAGGGGCAGGCCCACGGCGATAGAGAGGATGCCGGCGGCCAGCACGATGAACAGGTGCTGAAAAATCAGGTCCCAGCTCATTTGGCCACCTCCTTCTGCAGGCCCCGGGGCGTGACCTTCTTTTGAATCAGGTCAATCACTGCGCCGAAGGCGATGGCCAGGATGGCCGCCGGGATGGCGCCCAGAAGGATGAGGGTGTTGTTGTCGGAGGCGGTGCCCTGGTAGACGAAGTTCCCCAGGCCGCCCAGGCCGATCATGGCGGCCAGCACCGCCCAGGAGACCGTGTAGATGGCGGCCATCCGCAGCCCGGCGATGATGGTGGGCATGGCCAGGGGCAGCTCCACCTTCACCAGGGTCTGAAAGCGGGACATGCCGCAGCCCTTGGCGGCCTCGATGTACCGCTCCTCCACGCCCAGGATGCCGGTGTAGGTGTTTTTCAGTACCGGGAACATGGCGTAGGCCGCCAGGGCCACGATCACCGTGGGCAGGATATCGCCCCACCAGATGAAGAGCACGCCGATGAACACCAGGCCGGGGATGGTCTGGAAGATGGACAGGATGGGCAGCACGACGCCGGACCACTTGGGCACCCGGGAGAGGAGGACGCCCCCCAGCAGTCCCGCCGCGAAGCCGATGGCCACGGAGACCAGCACGTACGCCGTGTGCTCGCCGATGCGGGCCAGCAGGTCGGCGCCGTACATGTCGATGAGGGCCCTCATTTTGCGTCCCCCCACAGGTTCTCCGCCACCGACCGGGCCACGCTGGTCTTGGTCACGATGCCCGCGATGGTGTCGTCCTCGTTCAGGACCACCACGTAGTTAGCGCCGGATTCCAATAAGTAGTCGAAGGACTCCTTGGCCTCGTCTCCCACCCGGACGGTCCGGGCGGTCTCCCGGATCAGAGGCTCAATGCTGGTGAGGCCCTGGCCCCAGTGGCGGATGTCGCCGATGGAGACGGTGCCGGCATAGTGCCCGGCCTCGTCGGTAACCAGGAGGGTGTCCACGCTGCTGCGGGCCATGCGCTCCGCGCACTCCAGCACGCCCCGGTTCTTCTTCACGCTGAGGACGTTGGTGCGCATGAAGTTCTCCACGGTGGAGGGGGCGGGGGCGTCGGGGGTGTGCTTGCCCAGGAAGTTGCGGACCAGGTCGTTGGCGGGGTGCTCCAGCATCTCCTCGGGGGAGGCCATCTGCACGATTTCGCCGCTCTCCATGAAGATGATGACGTCCGCCAGCTTCAGCGCCTCGCCCATGTCGTGGCTGACGAAGACGATGGTCTTGTTCAGCTTCTGCTGGATGTTCTTCACCTCGTCCTGGAGGATTTCCCGGGTCATGGGGTCCAGGGCGGAGAAGGGCTCATCCATCAGCACGATGGGGGGGGAGGCCGCCAGGGCCCGCAGCACGCCGATGCGCTGCTGCTGGCCGCCGGAGAGCTCGGAGGGATACTTGTCCGCGTAGTCCTCCATGTGGACCATTTTCAGCATATCCCGCACAATGGCATCGCACTTGGCCTTGTCGTATTTCAAGAGCTTGGGGACCACGCAGATGTTCTGGGCTACAGTCATGTTGGGGAACAGGCCGATCTGCTGGATCACGTAGCCGATGTGGCGCCGCAGCTCCACCCGGTCGGTGGTGCGGATGTCCTTGCCGTCGATGGACACCGTGCCGCTGTCGGGCTCCAGCAGGCGGTTGATCATTTTCATGGTGGTGGTCTTGCCGCATCCGGACGGGCCGATGAGGACCACGAACTGCCCATCTTGGATGGTGAAGTTCAGGTCCTTGAGGATGGGTGTCTTTCCGTAGCTCTTGCACACCTGTTCAAACTGAATCATAGGGCCTCCTTTGCAGTAATCAGGTTGTGGGCGGCCTCCGCGGCGGAGGGGGTGCCCACTAGG
Source organism: uncultured Oscillibacter sp. (assembly GCF_900544955.1). Lineage (GTDB taxonomy): Bacteria > Bacillota > Clostridia > Oscillospirales > Oscillospiraceae > Oscillibacter. The sequence goes on along the minus strand of NZ_UQXD01000009.1, from coordinate 29,816 downwards.
ACGATCACATCTCCGGCGAACAGCTCCGCGTAGGGACCGGGGGAGAGAATCACGGTCTGGCCCCGCCGGATGGCCACGATGGTGCCGCCGGTGGACTGCCAGAATTTCAGGGCCCCAATGCTCTTGCCGATGAGGGGGGAGTCCTTGGGGACGGGGACCTCGTAGTTGGGAAAGGGCTCGTTGGCGGCGGCGAAGGTGTCCCGGCTCTTCACCAGGGCGGTGACGGTGTCCGTCAGGCGGCGGCTCAGATCCCCGTACTCCGCCAGCAGCTCCTTGAGCTGTTTGCGCAGGTAGTGGACGTCGGTCCCCTCCTCGAAGAGCTGGATGTAGCGCCGGGCGCTGTCGGCGGAGAGGACCACCGCCCCGCTCTGGGGCTTGACCTCCACCACCTTCATGTCCGCCAGCAGCCGCAGGGCCCGGCGGATGGTTTCCGGGGAGACGTTGTACTCCGAGGACATGACGGAGCGGCCGTAGATGCGGCTGCCCTCCGGCAGGTCTCCCCGTGCGATGCGGCCCGCCAGGTCCAGCGCAATCTGGAGGTACTGGGACGGGACCACGGTTTGCTGCATGGATGGCCACCACCTTTCGCAGTTGATAGAGGTATTATACACTGACAACTCATAAAAGTAAATAGGGATGGCAGTTAAAATTTTGTGAACAAATTGCGAAAACCCATCAGGACGGGAAAAAGGCGGGAGGAATAGGACAAATTTGTGCGGAGGGAAAAGCGGCTCCATTTTCTTTCCCAATGGGACAGCGGCCGGGTTGTGTGGTATACTAAGGGAAAAATGCGGGGAGGCGAAGCGGTGGAAGTGTGCAGGGAGTGTGTGGAGCAGCGGTCGGCGCTGGCGGCGGAGTTTGAGCCGCTGGGGGCGCTGTTCGCGGCCCTGGGGGAGGGCAACCGCCAGCGGGTGCTGCTGGCGCTGCTGACGTGCCGTCAGGTGGGGCTGCGGACGGAGGAGCTGGCGGAGCGGACCCACCTCTCCCGCCCGGCGGTGTCCCGGCACCTGCGGCTTCTGCGGGAGGTGGGGGCCGTGGCGGTGTACCGCCAGGGCACCCGGAATTACTACTATCCCAACGCCGAGGCGGACTGCTGGCGGCGGTTGCGGACGCTGGCGGGGCACATCTGCGACGTGGTGGACTCCGCCGCGGAGGAGGGGTATCCCCATTTTGAAGAGGAGGCGTTCTGAGATGGATGGAATGGAGATCATGGAGCGGCGCCATTCGGTGCGGCAGTACGAGGACTGCCCGCTGGCGGAGGCGGCGGTGGAGGCCCTGGCGGCGGAGATCGCCGCCTGCAACCGGGAGGGCGGGCTCTCCATCCAGCTGGCGCTGGAGGAGCCGGCGGCCTTCACCGGCCTGCTGGCAAAGTACGGCAGCTTCCGGGGTGTGCGGAACTACCTGGTCCTGGCGGGGCCCAAGGGGCCGGATTTGGAGGAGCGGGCGGGCTATTACGGAGAGCGGCTGGTGCTGCTGGCGGAACGGCTGGGGCTGAACACCTGCTGGGTGGGCGCCACCTACCGCAAGGGAAAGTGCCGCTGCACGCTGGGGCCGGGGGAGAAGCTGGTCTGCGTGGTGGCGCTGGGCTATGGCGCCGTCCGGGGAAAGCCCCACAAGAGCAAGCCCCTGACGGCGGTCTGCGCCGGGCCGGAGCCCTGGCCGGAGTGGTTCCGGCGGGGCGGGGAGGCGGCGCTGCTGGCCCCCACCGCCCTCAACCAGCAGAAATTCCGCCTGACCCTGGAGGAGGGCGGCGCCGTCCGGGCGGTGTCCACCGGCGGCGCCTATTCCAAGGTGGACCTGGGAATCGTGAAATACCACTTCGAGCTGGGCGCCGGCGGGGCCGCCTTCGCCTGGAGATGAAAAAAGAGCGCATATGCGCTCTTTTTTCTTGTTGCTTAGAACCTGGGACTGCCGAAATTCCCCGCCGCGGCGGCCCGGGGAGTGGCGCTGGCGGAGGGCTCGCGCTTCTTCCCGGACCTGGCGGCGGCGGGTCAGGCCCGGCTGGAGGCGCTGCTGTCTCCCGCCGTTCCGGGGCGGCTGGAAGAGACAGGGCAGACCCTGGCCCGGCGGCCGGAGCGGTTCCCCACGGGGACGGCTATCCGGTGGACGTGGTGCGCTGCGCCGGGGGCATCCCCGGCGGCCGGAGCGATCCTCTACGGGGACGGGCTGCCTGATGGACACGGCAGGAGGCATTGACGCCCTGGGAATCGGCTGGACCGGCTGTCCCCGGCGGGGCAGACCCGTTCTACGGCCCCTCCCGGCGAGGGGCCGAACAGCCGTCCCGCCGGAGAGGTGCCGATGGTGGGTATCGCTTATTTCACCGCCGCGGTCACAAACCGCTCCAAAATGGCCGCGACCTGTGCCCGGGTGGCGGTGCCGATGGGGTTCAGGGTGCCGTCGGCGCCGCCCTGGAGGATGCCTGCGCCGCAGGCCCACTGGAGGGCGGGCATGGCCCACTCCCCGGCCCTGTCGATGTCGGTGAAGGAGAGCATGTTGGTGTTCTCCCCCGGGTCAACGTCGAGCCCGTCGTATTGGGCGTAGTTCCAGAGCATGACCGCCAGCTCCTGGCGGGTGATGGCCCGGTCCCCGCGGAACAGCCCGCCGCCGGTGCCGGAGGCGATGCCGTTTTCAGCGGCCCAGGCCACGCCGCCGGCGCACCAGCTTCCGGCCTCCACGTCGGTGAAGGGGACCGCGCCCGCGTCGGGCGTCCCGTCCAGGCGGTGGAGCACGGTGGCGAACATGGCCCGGGTCATGGACCGCTCCGGGGTGAAGATCTGGGGCGCGGTGCCCTGGAACAGCTCCCGGGCGCCGGTGAAGTCGGCGGACTCCGCCGCCCAGTGGCCGTCCATATCGGTAAAGAGGCCCGCCCGGGTCTCCACCCGCAGCTTGGCGTCGCCGTCCAGGCGGACGTACACCCTGCCGGCCTCCACCAGGGAGTAGGCCACCGGTTCCTCGGTGCCGTCGGGGAGGAGGCGCAGCACCACCGTGCCGTCGTTCACCGGGAAGGAGACCGCCACAGGGGCAGCCGCATTGCCGGGGAGGTGCACCGTGGCGGCGGCGTCGCCGGTCTTGGGGATGTCGGCGCGGATCTGGGTGCCGTCCGGGCGCTGCTCGGTGTAGGTTTTGTCCCCCTGGGCGGTGGTGGCCGTCTCGGTTTTCCCGCCGTCGGGGGTGGTGACGGTCTCCGTCTGGGAGCCGTCCTTCTTCGTCTCCACCACGGTTTTCGTGCCGCCGGGGGCCTTGGTGGTCTCGGTGACGGCGCCGGTCACGCGGTTGGTGACGGTGGTCGTGGTGGAGCCGTCCGCGTTGGTGGTGGTGCTGGTGGCGGTATTGGAGCCGCCGCCACCGCCGCCTCCGCCGGAGGGGGAGACGGGGGTGTAGCCCACGGCGTAGGTGGAGAACTTGCTGGCGTAGACGTGGAGATAGCCGCCCGCCGTGTCGGCCCAGAATGTGCCGTCCTCTGGCGTGTCCGGCGCGCCGGGCAGGGCGGTGAGGGCCGCCGCCTGGGCGCCGTGCTTGCGGTAGACCGTCACATCCCGCTTATTCGTGAAGTCGTAGGGCAGCACCAGCTCCAAAACCACGAGGTTGCTGTCGCCCAAATCAATTTTGACGCCGTCCGTGTACAGGAACGAGAGGGAGAGGTCCCAATAGGCCAGCGTTCTGCCCCCGGCCAGGTTGCCAATGTCCCCCTTGTCCGCCGGGTCGTCCACGGCCTGGACCGTCAGGCGCACCACGCCGAAATCTGCTGGGCTAGGATAATCATATCCCGCCGCGATCTCCTCCAGGCCGCCCACGGCCACGGGGGGCGTGTTGGGCTGGATCTGCACCTCGCTGTTCACGCCGCCGTCCCACCAGTGCAGATTCACGTTCGTCAGGTTGCGGTCCTTGACGGTCACAAGCATCGTGTTCGTCAGTTCCGCTGGCTCACCGGAGCCGCCCGCCATGACGGCCACAATGTTGTAGATCCCCGGCTTCACGCCGGTAAAGCTGTACCCCTCCGACAGCGAAAACGGTTGTTCCTGAAGCACCGCCCCGTTTTGAATCAGGCGGACGGTGCCTGCAATATTGGCGTTGGTCGTTTGATGATTCACCATGCCGGAGATGCTGTACAGGAGCGCGGCGCCCTTGGTCCGCATCTTGATGGCGCCGTTCTCAAAATAGGCGATCTTGTCCGCCGCGCCGGGGCCGGTGAGGTGAAGGCGGGGCACGTCGCCGCTGATTGCGTTCGTGGCGATCACGTCGCCCGCCGCCGCGCCGTCGGGCAGCACCGTGAACACGCTGGCCCCCGTCGTCAGGACACCCAGCGCAAAGGTGTCCACGCCGTTGGTGACGGGGGTGTCGGCGTCGGGTTTGGTGTTGAGGACGATACCCTTGCCCTCGCCGCCGATCTTGACGCTGCCGCTCACGGAGACGGAGGAGCTCGTCCCTGCGGGAGCGGTGCCGCCATACACATATCCGCCGCCGTAGACGTTGCCGCTGACCGTGGCGCTGCCGGAGATGCGCAGGCTGGCCCCGCCGGTGACGGTGCTGATGGCTCCGGGGTTGGATGCCAGGCCCCCGCCGTAGACGTTCTTCACGGTGCCGCCGGAGATGCGCACGTCGGTGGTGCCCACGGTGGCGGTTCCTTGAGAAGTCCACCCGCCGCCGTAGAGGAAGGAGGTGACCTGGCCGCCCGTCACGGTGACGGCGGCGGTCCCGGTCACATGGGCGGAGCCGCCGGACCTCGCCGCGTTGCCGCCGCCGTAAACCTCTCCGGCCTTGGCGGAGCCGCCGATGGAGATGGAAGTGGTGCCGCCGATGTTGGCGGTGGCTTCGGCGGATGCAACGCCGCCGCCGTAGATGCCCCACACTTCGCCGCCGGCGGCCTGGATGGTCGTGCTGCCGGTGACGTCGGCGGTGGCGCCGTAGATGTCCGCATGTCCGCCGCCGTAGAGGTTGCCCACGTAGCCGCCCAGCAGGGTGATCCGGGTGTCTCCATCCAGGTCGTCGTTGTGGCGGCCGCCGTAGACACTCCAGGCGCTGGACGAGAGATTGGCGCCGTCCTCCGGGGCGCCGGTAATCCCCAGGGCGTTGAGGGACGGGTCCACATCCGGGTCCAGCACGCCGTCCCGGTCCGCGTCCAGGTAGATGGTGGTGCTGGTTTTGCTGTCGCCGTCGATGATCAGCGGCGCGCCGTTGGCGTAGATGGTCGTCCCCTCCACGGTGGGCCGGGGACCGTCCCAGCTCGGCCCCGCCGGTGCGCCGATGCGGACGGTGAAATCAATGGTGAAGGAGCGTTCCCAGTTTCCGGGACTGTCGGCACGCACCCAGTTTGGATAGTACAAGGCTCCCTCAATGAAAATAGAGGGCATGACCTCCACTGAAACGGTTACGGTACTGTTTGCCGGGAGGCTGACCGGATATTGATACGTATTGCTGATAGAGCGTACGGAAATAGGGCTGAAGGAGTAGTCTCCATGGATGTCTTGCAGCTCAATGGTCTTTGCTTCTAACAGCTTTTTAATATTGGCCTTCAAAGCGGTATGGTCCTCGTTGTAGTCCACCTGGACCGTGGTGCCGCCCCGATGTAAGGCGTCTTCTCCACCGCCCGCGCCGGGGCGGGCAGCAGGGCCAGCAGAAGACAGGCGGCCATGGCCGAGGCCAGGACGCGGCGCGCGGCGTGCAGCCCTCGGCTGCGCCGTAGCAGTTGTTTCAGCATTTCTCCACTCCTCCTGAGATTCAGTCAATTTGTTTGTTTGGCCAGCAGCAGATCCCCACGTCCAGGGGCACCACCTCCTTTAAGCGGAAATCCGCGTAGATGCAGTACCAGCACTCCCGGTCCTCCGGCAGCGCGGCGGAGCGGGGCGTGAACGTCGGGCAGAGCTGCCCCGGCCAGACGCTGCCCCCCACCCGGGGCGCTTTCAGCGGGCGGGCCTCGGCGGGCCTGCCGCCGTTTGGAAACGCGCACATGGCGGTCTCCCTCCTTTGCGGGCGTGATGGGGACTCAGGAACTGTCCCCGCTGTGGGCCTCCTTCCACCGGCGCTTGTCCTCGTACATCCGGGCGTCGGCCCGGGAGAGGAGCTTTGCCAGGGTGTCCCCCGCCGAGAATTGGAAGCGGTCGTACCCTACGGCGATGTGCAGGCCGGGGGGATGGGCGGCGGCGCGGCGGGCCATGCCCTCCTCCAGCCGGGTGCGGACCTCCCGCAGGGCGGTCTCCGGCTGGTCGAAGAGCAGCACGGCGAACTCGTCCCCGCCCACGCGGTAGACGGTGGCCTCCCGCCCGGCGGCGGATTCCAGAAGCTGGGCGGCGTCCTGAATCAGGGCGTCCCCGGCGGCGTGGCCCAGGGCGTCGTTGGTCTCCTTCAGGTTGTTGATGTCGGCGGAGAGGCACCAGATGGAGGAGTAGCCCGCCAGCTTCCCCTGGAGCGCCTGGAGGGCGGCCTCAAACGCCGCGCGGTTGGCAAGGCCGGTGAGGGCGTCGGTATAGGCCATGTGCTGGTAGGTGCGGGAGCGGAGATAGCTCTCGTAATAGCGCAGGTTCTGCCGCAGCAGGTAGCCGGTCTGGAGCAGCAGAAACACCAGCACGCCGAGTTGGAACACGGCCGCCTTCTGGTAGAACACCGGCAGGTAGAAGCGGAAGATGTCCGCCAACGCCCCCGCCACCACCGGGGAGAAGGAGAGCAGCGGCCACCACTGGCCGCCCTTCCCCAGCCCCGCCGAGACCAGCGCCAAGAGCAGCAGCAGCGCCGACGCGGCCATCAGGGTGTGGGTGAGGGCCAGGCCCCGGCGCAGCTCCCAGTTCCAGAGGAGGTGCCCCAGCGCCTGGCCGGCGAAGTTGAGGAAGAGGAGGCAGCAGTCCGCCGCCAGCAGCACCCGGAACCGGGCCGTGCACACCTCTGCCGCCACCGCCAGCAGGGGGATGGGCAGCAGCGCGAACAGCAGAAATTCCAATAGGTAGACGGGATAGGGGTCCGGCGCGAAGAGGTGGACGGTGTCGGTGATGATGAGGGAGTACAGGGAGAACACCAGGGCGAACAGGCCGATATGCAGGAAGCTGGCCTGGAAGGTCTGGGCGTCCTCCCCGTGGGCGGCCACCGTGCACAGCGCCTCCAGCCCGCAGATCAGCAGAAACAGGCCGAAGCAGAAGATGGCAGCGGTGATGAGCAGGATGGGCAGTTCCTCTGCAACCATGCCGTACACCAGCCCGCCCTGGGAGCCCACCCGGGGGGCGGAGATCTCGTAGGGGACGCCCTGGCCCAGAAGGGGCGCGGCCTCCAGGCGCAGCGTGCCGCCGCCGTCGGGCAGGGGCAGCAGGGTGAACACCTTGCCCAGGGTCTTCTCACTCCCCTCCGGGCGGCAGAGGCAGTCCCCCAGGGCCTCGCCGTTCCACAGCAGGCGGATGTTCTGGTACTTGGCGTAGAAGAGCAGGTACCGGGGGGCGCCGTCCCCCGGGGGGAGGACGGTCTCCAGGCCGTAGCCCTCCGGCTGGTAGGCCTGCTTGACGGGGAGGGTGACGGGGGTGCCGCCGTCGTCCGTCCAGCCGCTGTCCAGCAGCGCCGCGTCCGGCGTCAGCAGCAGGCACGGGCCGCCGCCCCGGGCGGCCAGCAGCACCGCCAGAAGAAGCGCCGCCGATAGGGCGGTCAGCAGCAGAATCAAGAGCCTGGAGCGATGCGGGCTCCGCCCGCGGGTCCGCAGCCGCATCGGCGTTTTCCCCCTTTCCACGTGGTTTCCGGGCCCGGAAACCGCTGGGGGGGACCCAGTCCCCCCAGCGCAATACGTCTTTGCACCGGACGCTTGACAGGTCCGGGCGCTTTTGCTACTGTTATTTTAACGAAACAGGGCGGGCTTGTGGGTCATAATGCGGATTTTGTATCATTTTACGCAAAATCTGCGCGGGCGCCCAAAACAGCCGCCGGACAGGGGAGAGCGCCATGTTCCATATTGTACTTTGTGACGACGAGGCGGAGGAGCGGGCCCGCATCGGGGACCTGCTGCGGGCCTACCTCGCAACCCGGCCCGGCCTGGCGGCGTCCCGGCTGACGGTGACTGCCTCCGGGGCGGAGCTGCTGGATCTGGCGGAGCGGGGGGCGGACTTCGACCTCTACGTGCTGGACATCCTCATGCCCGGGCTGTCGGGCATCGAGCTGGGATTGAAGCTGCGGGAGCTGGGCAGGGACGCGCCCATCGTCTACCTCTCCGTCTCGCCGGACTACGCGGTGGACTCCTACCTGGCCCAGGCGTTCTACTACCTGCTCAAGCCGGTGGACCGGCCGCGGCTGTTCGGGGTGCTGGACCAGGCGGCGGCGCTGCTGGAGAAGCGGCGGTCCGCCGCCGTGCAGGTCCGGACCCGGGGCGGGGTGCGGCTTTTGCAATTGGATGAAATCCTCTATACGGAGCTGGCAAACCGCGCCGCCCGGTACTATCTCGCCGGCGGGGAGGCGGTGGACAGCGTGACCCTCCAGGGTTCGTTTCTCTCCGCGGTGGAGCCGCTGCTGGCGGACCCGCGGTTTGTGCTGTGCGGGTCCAGCTTTGCGGTGAATCTCCACTATGTCACCGCCGTGGACCGGGGGGAACTGACGCTGCGGGGCGGCCGCCGCGTGCCGCTGTCCCGGAGGCTGTCTACCCAGGTGAAAAAGCGTTGGGGCGATTACTGGCTGAGGGGGGGCGACGGGCCGTGCTGACCCCCCATGCCTGCGGGGGGCGGCGGATGCCGGTGTGGGCGCCGGTGCTCCTCTATCTGGTACTGGCCGCGGCGGTGCTGGCGCTGTTCCACACCTACACCGTGACGGACGCGGAGCAGGTGTGCCTGACCCCGATGTTCACCGACGACAGGGGCTGGGACATCTACCGCCTGGACGAGGCGGGCGGGCGCCTTCCGCTCACCCCCAGGGAGGCGGCGGAGACCGCCGGCACGGTGTATCTCTCCCGGGTGCTGGACCCCGCCTATGAGGCGGCGGGCTATACCACCCTGGAGCTGGACGGGCCGGTGAGCGTCTTTCTGGACGGAGAACTGCTCTACACCACCGCCCCCGGCTCCGGGGACCGGGCGGAGCGGGTGGCGCTGCCCGGGCGCTACGAGGTCCCGGCCGCCGGGGAGATTCCCCGGCTCACCCTGCCCCCCGGCTACGGCGGCAGGACGCTGACACTGACCTTTGGGCGGGGGGCCGACTCCTACGGGACGCCAGGGGTAATCCTCTCCAGCCGGGCGGTGGAGACCACCCTCACCGCCGTGCAGGCCAACTGGCTGGGAATGCCTGCCGCGGCCTACATGACCGCCGCCTTTTTGCTGCTGGGACTGCTGCTCTACGGCGGGGCACAGGGCCGGTGGGACTGGCCCATGCTGCTGCTTACCCTGGCGGCGGCGCTCCAGGCGTTCTACCAGCTCCGGGAATACGGCATCCGGCTCACATATCAATCCGCCTTGGACATCCCCGCGGCGGCGCTGATTCCGCCCCTCTTTGTGGCGCTGCCCGTGGGGTATCTCCTCCACCGGATGGAGGGCGGCCACCGGCGGCGCCGGGCGGCGCTGGTGCTGCTGCCCGTGGCCGCTGCGCTGCTGCCGCCCCTGCTTTACGTGCTGGGGCTGTCCATGCCCGGCCCCCTCTATACGCTGGGCAGCCAGGCGCTCTACCTCTCCGTGGCCGCCGTGCTGGTGTGCGCCGCCCGGGAGGCACGGAGCGGGAACCGGGCGTTCCAGGAGTTCCTGGCCGGGCTGGGGGCGCTGCTGGGGACGCTGGCCGTGGCCTGCCTGCTCTCCCGCCGCCTGGCCGGGGCGGTGGCTGTCCTGCTGGACAGGGCGGTTCACGGCGACTACGCCCGGCTCCTCTACTGGTGCGGCGCGGTGCTGTTTCCGCTGTGCGCCGCCATGAGCGTGGGCGAGGCCATCCGGCGTGCGGCGGAGAGCCGGGTTCAGGCGGACATCCTCTCCACCCAGGTGTCCGCCCTGGAGGGGCGGCTGGAGACCGCCCGGGCTGCCGACGAGGCCATCCGCATCGAGCGGCACGACCTGCGCCACAGGCTCCAGACGGTGGCCGCGCTGGTGGAGAAAGGGGAGAGCGCCGAGGCCCTGGCCTATATCGGCGCGTCCCAGGCGCGCCTGGACGAGCTGCGGCCGGAGCGCTGGTGCCGGAATCCCGTGCTGGACGCCATTTTGGCCTCCTACTTCCAGCAAGCCCGGCGGCAGGGGATCGCGGTGGAGGCCAGCCTGGCCATTCCGGACGAGCTGCCGGTGGACCCGGCGGAGCTGTCCACCGTGTTTGCCAACGCCCTGGAAAACGCCATCCACGCCTGCGCGGCGGTTCCGGCGGGGGAGCGGCGGATCGTCTGCAAGTGCATCCACCGGCCCCAGCTCATGCTCGAGGTGGCCAACACCTGTGCGGGGGAGGTCCCGCTGGGCGCGGACGGCCTGCCCGTGGCCGGGCGCCGGGGCCACGGGCTGGGCACCCGCTCCATCGCCGCCTTCTGCGAAAAGCACGGCGCCGTCTGCTCCTGCCGGGCGGCGGACGGCTGGTTCCGGCTGCGGGTGGTGTTGTGAGCCCTTTGGCGGCCCCGCCGGAGAGAATGCCCGCGCCGGGGCAACAGAAAAAGCACAACTCTTTCGAGTTGTGCTTTTTCGTTCGGCGATACAGGTTGTTCCGGTCGTCCCGGGGCGGCGTCAAGCATGCTCCGCCTCGTACCGCCGCAAAAAGGCCACCAGGGCCTCCACGCCCTCTTTGGGCATGGCGTTGTAGATGGAGGCCCGCAGCCCGCCCACGCTCTTGTGACCCTTCAGGTTGTCGAACCCGGCGGCCTTGGTGGCGGCCACCACGTCGGCGTCCTGCTCCTTGCTGGGGGTGACGAAGGGCACGTTCATGAAGGACCGGTCCTCCTTGCGGACGGCGCCGGTGAAAAAGCGGCTGCTGTCCAGGAAATCGTAGAGGACGGCGGCCTTCTCCGCGTTCCGCCGGGCCATGGCCTCCAGCCCGCCGTTTGCCAGCAGGTAGCGGAACACCTTCCCGCAGCAGTAGATGGACCAGCAGTTGGGGGTGTTGTAGAGGGAGTCGCTCTCGGCGTGGGTCTGGTAGCGGAGGTAGGTGGGGACGAAGGCGGGCAGGTCCTCCCGGATCAGGTCCTCCCGGATGATGACCACCGCCATGCCGGCGGGGCCCACGTTCTTCTGGACCCCCGCCCAGATGAGGCCGTACCGGCTGACGTCGCAGGGCCGGGAGAGGAACATGGAGGACTGGTCCGACACCAGCACCTTGCCCTGGGTGTTGGGCAGGTGGAAGAAGGTGGTGCCGTTGATGGTCTCGTTTTCGCAGATGTACACGTAGTCCGCCCGCTCCGGAATGTCCAGGGCAGAGCAGTCGGGGATGTAGGAGAAGTTCTTGTCGGCGGAGGAGGCCGCGATCTGCACTTCGCCGTACTTCTTCGCCTCCGCGATGGCCTTTTTGGACCAGGCGCCGGTCTCCACATAGCAGGCCAGGCCGTTTTTCATCAGGTTCATGGGTACCATGGCGAATTCCACCGTGCCGCCGCCCTGGATGAAGAGGACCTTGTAGTTGTCGGGAATGTGCATCAGCTTGCGCAGGTCGGATTCCGCCTCGTCCCGAATCTGCTGGAACACCTTGGAGCGGTGGCTCATCTCCATGACGCACATGCCGCTTCCGCGGTAGTTCATCATCTCGGCGGCGATCTCCTCCAGCACCTCCTCCGGCATCATGGCCGGGCCGGCGGAGAAATTATAAGTGCGGCCGTATTTCATCGTCTGTCTCCTCCATTGTGGTTGGGGGTTGCGGGTGCAGCCCCGGTTATTTCCCCAGTATACGCCAGGGCGGGGACGGAATCAACCGAAAAACCGTTTTTTTGCATCCAAACCGCCGGGGACGGATTGATGGGAATCTGTTGAAATTTTACGAAGTCTTAACTATAATAGAGATGTGTGTGAAAAGACGCGGGGGCGTCGCCCCCAGCCCGAGAGGAACGAGGAGAAGGACTATGAGACCGGACGGAACCCGGGTGAGGGGGCTGACGCCCATTGTGCAGGCGCTGCCCTATCTCATGCCCAAACGCTTCGACGCCCAGAACTGGGCCAGCGACTACGCGGATGAGGAGGCCATCCGGGCCTACATCCGGGAAAAGCGGCGCCAGGGGCAGAGTGTGACCCACATGAGCGTGCTGGTGGCCGCCTACTACAAGGCGGCCCTGGAAAACCCCAAGGTGAACTACTTCGTCATGAACCGGAAGGTCTACCGGCGGAATCACTTCTGCGTCAGCTTTGTGATTCTCAAGACCCGGGCGGACGGCACGCCGGACGAGACGCCGCTGAAGGTGTTTCTGGACCCGGCGGACGACATCTTCACCATCAGCCGCAAGATCCGGGAGCATGTGGAGAGGAATCAGGAGGCCGCCCACAACAACGGCGCGGATAAGTTTGTGAACGCCGCCTTCGGCGTGCCGGGCCTGGCCCGGCTGGTGTTCTGGCTGGCCTACCACCTGGACCTCCACGGCCTGCTGCCCCGGAAGGTCATTGAGCTGAGCCCCTTCCACACCAGCCTGTTTATCACCAACCTGGCCTCCATCAACACCCGCTTCATCTTCCACCACTGTTATGAGTTCGGCACCACCAGCGTGTTCGTGTGCATGGGCAAGCCGGTGCCGGACCCGGCGGCCCCAGCCGGAAGCCGGAAAAAGCAGCTGCCCCTGGGCGTGGTGATGGACGAGCGGATTGCCACCGGCATCGAGTACTCCCGCTTCTTCGCCGCCTTTGAGCGCTATTTGAAGCGGCCCGAGCTGCTGGAGAGCCGCCTGGGCGGCGGAGCCGTGCCCGCGGCGGCCCATGTGTGAGGAGGGAAGACCATGGGAAGCGTGATTGTCAAACGGGTCTGGTCCTGGCTGCTGCACACCAGACTGTATATCCAGGCGCTGGCGAAATGGCTGGCGCTGGCGGTGGTGACGGGCCTCGCCTGCGGCGTGGTGGGCTCCGCCTTCCACATCGGTGTCCACCAGGCCACGTCCCTGCGGGAGGCCAACCCCTGGCTGCTGTGGTGCCTGCCGCTGGCGGGTCTTGCCATCGTGGCGTTTTACCGGGTCACCAAGACCGAGGGCCAGGGCACCAACGACATCATTGACCAGGTGCGGCTGGGGAAGGGGCTGTCCCTGCTGCTGCTGCCCGCCATCTTTGTGGGCACGATTCTGACCCACCTGTGCGGCGGCTCCGCCGGGCGGGAGGGCGCCGCCCTTCAGATGGGGGGCACCATCGGCTACCACACCGGCGGGCTGTTCCATCTGGACGACCGGGACCTGCGCACCGCCACCATGACGGGCATGGCCGCCTTCTTCTCCGCCCTCTTCGGCACGCCCCTGGCCGCCACGATCTTTGCCATCGTGGTCATCAGCGTGGGGGTGATGTACCACGCGGCCATGATCCCCTGTCTGACCGCCTCGCTGGTGGCCTACGGGGTGTCCCGCTTCATGGGCGTGGAGCCCACCCGGTTCACCGTGGAGATGCCCGCGCTGGAGGCGTGGATGCTGCTGCGGGTGGCGGCGCTGGCGGTGCTGTGCGCCCTGGTCTCCATCCTCTTTTGCAGCACCATCCACTTTGCCGAACACCAGATGCAAAAGCGCCTGCCAAACGCCTGGGTTCGGGCGGCGCTGGGGGGCGCGGTCATCGTGGCTCTGACCCACCTGTGCGGCACCACGGACTACAACGGCGCCGGGATGGAGGTCATCACCGCCGCCGTGGAGGAGGGGGTCACCCACCCTGCCGCCTTCCTCTTGAAGCTGCTCTTCACCGCCATCACCCTCTCCGCCGGGTTCAAGGGCGGCGAGGTGGTGCCCTCCTTCTTCGTGGGGGCCACCTTCGGCTGCGTGGTGGGGCCGCTTTTGGGCATTCCCGCGGGCTTCGCCGCTGCCCTGGGGCTGGTCAGCGTGTTCTGCGGCGCCGTCAACTGCCCCATGGCCTCCATCTTTTTGTCCGTGGAGCTGTTCGGGGACGGGGGGCTGCTGTACTTCGCCCTGGCCTGCTGCATCAGCTACATGCTCTCGGGCTACAACGGCCTCTACTCCAGCCAGACCATCCTCTACTCCAAGCTGAAGGCCCAGTACATCAACGTCCACACCAACAGCCACCACGCCGGGGAGCCCCACGCAAAACCGCCGGTGCGGGGCAGCGTGCGGGAATAAAATACCGCCTCCCGTGGGATACTGCCGGAAACGACATTGACCCGGGAGGCGGTTTTTTCATGCAGCTGCTCACAGAGATCGGCCTGACGGCCCTGGTATCCCTGCTGTCCATCGTGGTGCTGTTCCTGCTGGCCAAGCTGATGGGCACCAAGCAGGTGTCCCAGATGACCATGTTCGACTATGTGGTGGGCATCACCATCGGCTCCGTGGCGGCGGAGATGGCCACGGAGCTGGAGTCCCCCGCACAGCCCCTGACGGCGCTGGTGGTCTACGGCGTCACGGCGGTGGTGATCTCCCTGCTTACCAGCAAGTCCCTGAAGCTGCGGACGCTGGTGACGGGCAAGCCCCTGGTGCTGTTGGAGGACGGGGCCATTTACAAGGAGAACCTGCAAAAGGCCAAGCTGGACTTGAGCGAGTTTCTCACCTACTGCCGCATCGGCGGCTGGTTTGACCTCAACCAGCTCCAGTCGGCGGTGCTGGAGCACAACGGCGTGGTCAGCTTCCTGCCCAAGGAGACGGACCGCCCCGCCACCCCCACGGACCTGGACCTGAGCCCCAAGCAGTCCCAGATCCAGACGCCCTTCGTCATGGACGGCCATCTTCTCTCCGACAATATCCGCCAGGCGGGGAAGGAGGCGTCCTGGGTCCAGCGCTCTCTGCTGCGCCAGGGCTACCGGGACGAGGGCGAGGTGCTGCTGGCGGTGTGGGACGGCGGCGAGAAGCTGACGGTGTTTCCCATGGACCCGAAACGGGCCAGAAAGGAGGGCTAACCGCCCTCCTTTTCTCATAGGCTTTTGCCGGGGAGGTGATGCTGTGCGGGACTGCGGCTGTGATCCCCTGGCCCTCACCACGGCGGTGAACACCCTGGCGGTGTCCCTCGCGGGGCGATTGAACGACGAGGACCTGGCGCTGGCCGCCGCCGTGCTGACCCAGTTGGGGGACACCCTGGCCACCATCGCCGTTCAGCGGGAGCGCTGCGCGCCGGAGCGGTAGCGGATGCCGGAGGCCGCCGGGGCGGGGCCGGGAGGAGAAACGGGGGAGCGGGCTGGCCAGAGGCTTGCCCCTGCTGCGGCGAATGGCGGAAAGAAGAGCGCCCGAACCGGTCCGGTTCGGGCGCGCAGTTTGCGGAGAGACTTTGCAGCAGTTCGCCGCCGCAGCGGCAAAAGGTCCCATCTTCTCCTCCGGAGGTGTGTGCGCTGGAGAAGTGCTTTTCCGGCCCGCAGGCACAGGCGCCGTCTACCCCCGACGGCATGTTCGTTGGGAAATGACTTTCCCGGCCGCGCAGGTGCGGGCACCGTCCGACTTTGATGGACAGCGGCGGGGTACTGCGTGCCGGGGCCTTCTCCAAAAGCGCCTGGGGTGGTTTCAACGACAGCATCGCCCGAACCGGTCCGGTTCGGGCGATGTCGGTTTGCGTCTGCGCCTTTACAGAAACAGCTCGTTTTCCTTCCTGCCGCCGCAGGCCTTTTTCATCTTCCAGGCCGCCAGGCGCAGCGGGAGTCCGGGCAGGCTCCGGGCGCCGTTGGGGCAGAGCTGGACGCAGCGCATGCAGGTGATGCACTTGGCGGCGTCGGTGGAGGCGGGGGCCTCCGCCGGAATGGCGCCGGTGGGGCAGGCCCTGGCGCACAGGCCGCATCCGGTGCAGCGGCGGTTTGCCCGGGGCCTCAGGGGCAGGCCGCCGAAGGCCTGGTAGGGCCGGCTGCCGGGGAGCGGGGGCTCCTTGGCACCGGGGTCCAGCAGCGCCGCCTTTGCCTGCCGGGCGAAGCGCTCCAGCTCCGCCGCGTCCCGGCTGTCCGGCCGCCCGGCGCCGAACTGGTGCATAATGGAGTGCTCCGCCACCGCCGCCACGGCGGCGGCCACGGCGAAGCCCTGCCGGGAGAGGGTGTCCCGCAGCTCCAGCAGCGTGTCCTCGTAGGCCCGGTTGCCGTATACGACGGCGATCAGCGTCCGGGCGCCGCCGCCGTGCAGGCGGCCGATGCGCTCCACCGCCACCGGCGGCACCCTGCCGCCGTAGGAGGGCACGGAGACCAGGCAGAGGTCCCCCGCCTCTGGGCGGACGGCGTCCAGGTCCGTGTCCCGGCGGGACAGGTCCACTCGGACCACGGGCCGGAAGGGCCCCTCCAGCAGGGCGGCCACCTTTTCCGTGCCGCCGGTGGGGCTGAAAAGAAAGGAATAGACCTGCATCTGCGTCTCCCCTCCGCCGCCCTCAGACGGCATCCATGCCCAGCAGCCGCCGGGCCACGTCCACGTTCTTCTGCTCCATCTCCCGCAGCCGCTTCACCGCCGCGGCCTGGGCCTCGGGCCGGGCGGACTGCTCAATGCAGCGGTCGATCATCTCCCGCAGGTTTTCCTCCGTCAGGGCCTCCAGGTCCGTGAAGCACTCCTGGCCGATATAGCGCAGGAAGGCGGAGACCTTGGGATCGTACACCACGCCCGCCAGGGGGATGCCCTGGCCCGCCGCGAAAATCAGCGCGTGGAGCCGCATGGACACCACCGCCTCCATCCGGCTCAGGGCGCCGATGATGGTGCCGGCGCCGCCGGCGTCGCTGAGGAAGTAGTGGGGTACCGTCAGCCCCCGGGCGGCCAGCTGCCCGGCGCCGGGGTCCAGGTGCTTCTCCACCGCCACAAACACCGGCGTCAGCCCGTGGCGCTCGTAGGCGTAGCGGGCGGCGGCGCAGAACAGGGGGGCCTTCTCCTCAAAGCCCTTCCACCGCCGCAGGGCAAAGCAGAGGTACCTTCCCCGGGGCGGGATGCCCGCCCGGAGGAGGACGCTGTCCGTCTCCGTGTCGGGGGCCTGGCGCAGCGTCAGGGCCGGGTCCGCCGTCAGCAGAATCTCCGGACGGGTTACCCCCATGGACCGCAGCTCCTCCAGGGAGTCCGGCTCCCGCAGGGTGATGACGTCCACGCTCCGGTTCAGCACGGAGGCGGCCAGGCGCCGGTGGCTCTGCCGGGTGACGGGGCCGATGCCGCAGCCGTACATCTGCACCCGGCAGCCCGCCCGCTTGGCGGCCCGGATGTTCATGAGGTAGAACCACAGGGAGCGGCGGGAGGTGACGTCCTGAATCAAACTGCCGCCGCCGTTGATATAGAGCCTGGCGCGGCCCATGGCCCGGTGCCAGGAGAGGAAGGCGGTGCGGCTGACGGAGCAGACCCGGTAGGTCAGGCGGGTGCTCTTGGGGTCCTTGGAGAGGACGGTGATGGGCATGTCCGGGTCGATGGAGCGCATCTCCTGCAAGATGGCCTCCAAAATGGCGTCGTCCCCGGCGTTGCCCCGGCCATAGGCGCCGCAGATCACCACCCCGTCCCGCTGTTTCACGGGCCGGCTGTGGCGGCGGAGGATCTCCCGGTAGATGTGGAGCTGGGTGTCCACCATCCGCTGGATGGAGAACTGAACGGAGGCCTTCTCATAGAGCTTTTCGCCCAGGGTGCGGCGCAGGTTGTCGTCGTTTCCCAGGGCGGCGAAGTACCGGCCCAGGGCGTTCCAGTCGCCGGGGGTGAAGAGGTAGCCGTTCACGTCCTGGTCGATGAGGTAGGGGATGCCGCCCACGGCGGTGGAGATGGTGGCCAGGTGGAAGCGGATGCCCTCCAGCAGGGCGTAGGAGAAGGTCTCCGACAGGGAGGTGAGGATGTTGATGTCCAGGGCACTGTAAAACCGGTCCATGCCGCCGCTGATCCACCCGGCGAAGGTCACCTGCCGCTCCACGCCCAGCTCCCGGGCCAGGGACGTCAGCTTCTCCCGCTCCTCACCGTCTCCGGCGATGACCAGCCGCAGCCGGGGGCAGGCGGCAAAGCCCGCGGCAAAGCCCCGGATCAGGGTGGACATGTCCTTCACCGGGTTCAGCCGGGCGGCGATGCCCACCACCACCGACGTCTCGTCCACGTCCGCCCCCAGGGAGCGGAGATAGTCCAGGCGGGGGCCCTGGGGCGGGGCGGGGGTGAAGTCCAGGCCGTTGTAGATGGTGTAAAACCGGTCGGGGGGGAAGCCCCGGGAGATCAGCAGGCGCACCATGGCGTCAGACACGCCGATGCGGTAGTCCAGCCGCCGCAGGGCCCAGGCGTTGATGGTGCCCAGCGTCAGGTGGCTGAAGGGGCGGCCCATGTAGTCCAGCTTGTAGTCGCTGTGGACGGTGGTCACCACCGGCACGCCGGTGGGCTTGCGCAGCAGGGCGCCGATCATGTTGGCCCGGGAGCCGTGGCAGTGGATGAGCTGGAACCCGCCCTGGCGGATGTAGTCCGCCAGCTGGCGCCGGATGCGCAGGACGTTGTTGCCCCCGCAGATCATGGTGGGAATGCCCAGGGACCGGGCCTCCTCGGCAAAGGGGCCGTCCCGGAAGCACACCAGCTGGGCGGTGATGGTCTGGTTCAGGTTTTGCAGCAGGCTCAGCACATGGGTCTTGGCGCCGCCGGAGTCGCCGCCGCTGATGAGATGGATGACTTTCATAAAAAGCCTTTCTTCTGTTCTTTTTGGAAATGGGTCTTGTGGATTCTCAGAAAATATTATACAATATCTCCCGAACGTTGTCCACAACTGGAGAAAAAACCGGGCGCCCGGCGCCTGCTGCGGAGGAAAGCATGGAACAGAGAGCAAAACGCGTTGGAAAGTTCAACATCATCGACATCATCGCCGTGGTGCTGATTGTGGCGGTGGTGGCCTTTGTGGGCTGGAAGCTGGCGAACCGGGGCAGCGGCGGCGGAGAGGCGGCGGCCATGACCAAGGTCACCTACACCGTGAAGGTGGAGGGCGTGCCGTCGGAGCTGTACGAGCACTGCCTGGACCACCTGCCCTCCCCCCTGATGGCCTCCGGCGAGCTGGTGGGGGGCCAGATTGAGTCGGTGGAGCGGCAGCCCTATTTCGTCCTGGGCCCCGACGGGCAGTGGGTGGAGGACCCGAACCATGCGACGCTGCTGTTCACCGCCACCACGGAGACCGCCTCCGGCGCGGTGATGACCACCAAGGTGGGGGAGCAGGAGGTCCGCATCGGCAAGACGGACTATATCCTGAAAAGCGAATACATCGAGTTCTCCGGCGGCACCATTGTGGATGTCACCTGGGAGCAGTGAGCGCAAACCGCGAGGGAGCGGGGGCATATCTTCGGATATGCCCCCGCTTTTTTTGCGTGACGGAGGGCCGGTTGCCCGCCTTGGGCAAAACCCTCAAAAATGAGCGGGACTTCTTGGTGAGACCGCCAAATCCGAAAAACGTTGCAGATGCAACCGCCATTCCCGCGGTTTTCCTGTATGATCATTGTATAATATCACAGAACCAGACGGCGCGGTTTTCGCGGCCTTTGCGGAGACTGCACAAATCGGAAAAGGAGGATCGCATATGCTTTATCAGACCACGGAGGCCCACGAAGCCCTGCGCAAGAGGGTCCGGGAGTTCGCCGAGACAGAGGTGAAGCCCATTGCGTTCATGCTGGACAAGGAAAACCGCTTCCCCACGGAGGCTGTGAAAAAGCTGGGGGAGATGGGCCTGATGGGCATCCCCTACGAGAAGAAGTACGGCGGCGCGGAGCTGGACGCCCTCAGCTATGCCATCGCCGTGGAGGAGCTGGCCCGAGTGGACGGCGGCACCGGCGTCATCCTGTCGGCCCACACCTCCCTGGGTACCTATCCCATCTATGCCTTCGGCACGGAGGAGCAGAAGAAAAAGTACCTGCCGGACCTGTGCAGCGGCAGAAAGGTGGGCGCCTTCGGCCTGACGGAGCCCAATGCCGGGTCCGACGCCGGCGGCACCGAGACCACCGCCGAGGACATGGGGGACCACTGGCTCCTCAACGGCAATAAAATCTTCATCACCAACGGCGGGGAGGCGGACACCTACGTGGTCTTCGCCGTCACCACGCCGGACATCGGCACCCGGGGCATCTCCGCCTTCATCGTGGAGCGGGGATGGGAGGGCTTCGCCTTCGGCGAGCACTACGACAAGATGGGCATCCGCTCCTCCGCCACCTGCGAGCTGGTTTTCAACAACGTGAAGGTGCCCAAGGAGAACCTGCTGGGGAAGGAGGGTCAGGGCTTCCGCATTGCCATGGCCACGCTGGACGGCGGCCGCATCGGCATTGCGGCCCAGGCCCTGGGCATCGCCCAGGGGGCCTTCGAGGCGGCGGTGGAGTACGCCAAGGAGCGGGTCCAGTTCGGCCGCCCCATCTGCCAGCAGCAGGCCATCGCCTTCAAGATCGCGGACATGGCCACCAAGCTCCGCTGCGCCCGGCTGCTGGTGTACAGCGCCGCGGACCTGAAGCAGGACCACGCGCCCTATGGCATGGAGTCCGCCATGGCCAAGCAGTACGCCTCCGATATCGCCCTGGAGGTCACCAACGAGGCGCTGCAAATTTTCGGCGGCAACGGCTACCTCAAGGGCATGGAGGTGGAGCGGTTCTACCGGGACGCAAAGATCACCACCATCTACGAGGGCACCAACGAGATTCAGCGGGTGGTCATCGCCTCCCACATCCTGGGCAAGGCGGGGAAGGCCGACGCCGCGCCCGTCCGCAAGCACGGGCCGGAGACTGGCGAGCGCAAGAAGCAGATCTGGAAGGACGGCACCGCCCAGGAGCGGGTGGAGGCCCTGGTGGCGGCGTTGAAAAAGGACGGCCACGACTTCACCGTGGGCATCCCCATGGACACCCCCATCACCCAGGCGGAGCGGGTGGTCAGCGCCGGCAAGGGCATCGGCGAGAAGAAGAACATGAAGCTCATCGAGGACCTGGCCCGGGCCGCCGGCGCCGCCGTGGGCTCCTCCCGCCCGGTGGCGGAGACGCTGCAATACGTGCCGCTGAACCGCTACGTGGGCATGAGTGGCCAGAAGTTCAAGGGGAATTTGTACATCGCCTGCGGCATCTCCGGCGCAGGACAGCACCTCAAAGGCATCCGGGAGGCCTCCACCATCGTGGCCGTCAACATCGACCCCAACGCCCGCATTTTCAAAAACTGCGACTACGGCATCGTGGGCGACGTGATGGAGATCCTGCCCCTGCTGACCCAGGCGCTGGACACCGGCGAGAAGCAGCCCGCCCCGCCCATGAAGAAGATGAAGCGGGCCGTGCCCAAGCGGACCGCGCCCCCCCGCAAGCTCTATCTGTGCAACGGCTGCGGCTATGAGTACGACCTGCTGGAGGGCGACGAGGAGAGCGACGTCCGCCCCGGCACCGCGTTCAAGGACCTGCCCGAGGGCTGGGTCTGCCCCCACTGCGGCGAGGGCACGGAGCAATTCATCGAAATCGAAGTTTGAGGCGCTGCCTGATAGAAGGAGGTATCTTGCATGTACAACTACCGGAAAGTCACCGACGATCTCTACTGGGTGGGCGCCAACGACCATCGCCTCTCCCTGTTTGAGAACATCCACCCCCTGTACCACGGCGTCAGCTACAACGCCTATGTCCTGCTGGACGAGAAGACCGTCCTCTTCGACACGGCGGATTGGTCCGTGGGCCGCCAGTTTATCGACAATGTGAAGGCCGTGCTGAACGGCCGCCCCCTGGATTACCTGGTCATCAACCACGTGGAGCCAGACCACGCCGCCTCCATCGAGGAGATCCTCCTCCGCTGGCCCAAGGTGCGGATCATCACCACCGCCAAGGCGGTGATCCTGCTCCACCAGTTCGGCTTCCCCATCGACGCCGGGCGGGTGGAGGAGGTGGCTGAAGGGGACACCAAGTGCTTCGGCGCCCACACCGTCGCCTTCGTCAACGCCCCCATGGTCCATTGGCCGGAGGCCATGGTGTCCTTCGACACCACCAGCGGCGTCCTCTTCTCCGCCGACGCCTTCGGCTCCTTCCGGGCCCTGGACGGCAAGCTGTTTGCCGACGAGTTCGACTTTGACGGCGAGTGGCTGGACGACGCCCGGCGCTACTACACCAATATCGTGGGCAAGTACGGCCCCCAGGTGCAGGCTCTGCTGAAAAAGGCCTCCGGCCTGGATATCCGGTATCTCTGCCCTCTCCACGGGCCGGTGTGGCGGAAGAATCTGGGCTATATCCTGGATAAGTACGTCCACTGGAGCACCTACGAGCCGGAGGAGAAGGGCGTGATGATCGTCTACGCCTCCATGTACGGCAACACTGAGACCGCGGCGGAGGTGCTGGCTGCCAAGCTGGCGGAGCGGGGCGTCACCAACACCCGGCTCTACGACGTCTCCAGCACCCATGTGAGCTACCTGATCTCCGACCTCTTCAAGTACAGCCACCTGGTGCTGGCCTCCGTCACCTACAATCTGGGCATCTTCCCGCCCATGCACAACTTCCTGATGGACATGAAGGCCCTGAATCTCCAGAACCGGACGGTGGCCCTGGTGGAGAACGGCTCCTGGGCCCCCCGGTCCGGCGCCCTGATGCGCACCTGCCTGGAGAGCCTGAAGCACATCGACCTGCTGGACGACGGCTTGACCCTGGCCTCCTCCCTCCAGGAGCAGAACCTGCCGGAGATGGACGCCCTGGCGGACGCCCTGGCGGCATCGGTCAACAAGAAATAACAGATGAGGACCCCCTGAGGCGCACGGCCTCAGGGGGTCCTTCGTTTACAGCAGGTCCTCCATCGCGGCCAGCAGGTGGATGGGGGGCAGCTGCCGCCGGGTGAGAAGGTGCGCCAGCCGCAGGACGAAGGCGAAGTCCGTGGAGATATCCGGCAGGAGCATCAGCTCCTCGTCCCGCTCCGGCGTCTCCCGCAGGGCCCGCAGGCCAAAGGAGCGGTAGCGGCCCAGGCTGGGGGAGAAGCACTCCCCCTCAAATGGAAGATACCGGTACATGAATCTCAAACGCCTCCCGATAGGGTTGAATGTCCAGCTCAAACAGATAGACCAGCTTCAAGAAGGTCTCCGCCGTGGGCACGCACCGCCCGCCCTCGATGTTCTGGTACTCCCGCAGGGTGATGGACACGGCATTCGCCACGACGGGCTGGCTCCAGCCCCGGGCCTTCCGGGCGTTCAACAGGTCTCCGGAAAGTAAAAACTTAAAGCTCATGGAAAATTCCTCCTTTATAAAAGGGAGAATATCCCAATCCGTGATACTGCGCGACGAAATTCGTTTCATGTTGTGAATTTTGTCGAAAACCGCCGTTTTTTAGGAGATAGGCGCAGGAAAACGTCACAATCCGGGGAAGCGTCTTGCCTAAAAAATAACGATGTGCTAAACTGAAAAAAACAGATGGGAGGATATGGGATGAAAAAGCTGCTGTTTGTCTGCCACGGCAACATCTGTAGAAGCCCCATGGCGGAGTTCGTGATGCGGGACCTGGTGGAGCGTGCGGGACTGGGGGACAGGTTTGAGATCTCCTCGGCGGCCACCAGCGGGGAGGAGATCGGAAATCCGGTCTATCCCCCCGCCCGCCGCAAGCTGGCGGAGCACGGCATCGGCTGCGATGGGAAGACGGCCCGCCGCCTGGTGCAGGAGGACGGCCGGAGATACGACCTGCTGATCGGCATGGACCGGGCCAACCTCCGGGACATGCGGCGCATCTGCGGACCGGAGGCCGGGGAGAAGCTGCGATTGCTGCTGGACGACACGGACCGCCCCGGCGACGTGGCCGACCCCTGGTATACCGGGGACTTTGAGGCCACCTGGCGGGACGTGCTGGCGGGGTGCCGGGGGCTCTTGGAGCGGCTGACGGCGGAGGGGTGAGGCCGCCGGGGCGGTCAGCAGCCGCCCCGCAGGGCCAGAAGGGCCGCCGTCACCCGCCTGTGCTCCTCCGCCACCCGCTCCAGCAGTTCCTGCGCATTGTCCGGGATACCGGTATGGAGGGGGTGCAGCAGGGCCGCGGCGGAGCGGCCCAGATTTGTGAAGCCCAGACTCAGGCTCAGGCCCTTTAAGGAGTGGGCCGCCCGCAGCGCCTCCGGCCGGTTCCCGGCCCGCAGGGCGGTTTTCAGCCTGGAGAAGTTGGTGTCCGCGAGAAATTGCAGCGCAAACCGCCTTGCCCGCGCCTCGCCGGCAAGGCGCCGCACGGTGTCCTCGTAGTCGCCGCTGAACAGGGTGTAGCATTCCTTCAAGGTCATGGTAGGTCCTCCTCTGTGTTTGGCTGTTTCGCTGGGCGCGCCCTGAGTATATCAGGTGCATCCTGTCGAACATGTACGAAAAATGTCGAAAAAGGGAGAAGGGCCCCGGCGGAAGTTCCCCGCGCAGCGGGGAGGCGGCTGGCGAAGAGGGCGGGGAGCGGCCGTCTGCGCCTGTAAAAGGGATGGGAGGGCGCCGGGCGGGGACAAAAAAAGACCCAGGGCACGGGCCTGGGTCAAAGAGGCGGAAAACGGTATGGTGCGCCCGGCGGCGGGCGGTCTCCGGGGCGGCGGGCCGGGGGAGGGCGGGCGAACCGCGCCTCCCTTCGGCGCACCGGCGCCTGGGGACCGCCTCCGCGGCGCCTGGGCGCGGCGGACGGTCAGCCGGCGAGGGCGTCGTACATCACGTCCGGAAGATGAATCAACGACAATTGCAGGGCGTTGCACCGCGCCGCAAAGGCGGCGGCCTTCTCCCGGCTGCGAAAGACGTCGGGAATGCGGAGCAGAAGTCTGCGGGTCCCACCGCTGACCTCATAGGCGCAGATGCTGAATGCGGTGTAGCTGCCAAGCTCCTCCCGGCAAAGCCGTTCTTCGTCGAATTGATAGACAATCACGTGTAAGACCTCCTTTTGGCGACAGGATAGCAGATTGACGGAGGCCGGAGGCGGAAATATTGATTTTGCATCGTTTTTTGATGAATTTTATCGTGGAGAACCGGAACGAGGAGAGGAGCGAAAGGGATGCGGATCGCAATCTGTGACGATGACAAATTGGACAGGGACATCATCCGGGAGCTTCTGCAGCTGTATTTGGAGGAGAAGTCCATCGCATGCGAGATATCCGAGTATGAGGGCGGCAGAAACCTGATTTACGAAGTGCAGGACGGCGGATTTTTTGACCTGGTGATTCTGGACATCTACATGGAGGACATGCTGGGCATCGACGTGGCCCGCCGGCTGCGGGAGCTGCGCTACGGGGGAGAGATCGTCTTCCTCACCACCTCCTCGGCCTATGCCGTGGACGGTTACGAGGTGGGAGCGGCGGGCTATCTCCTCAAACCCCACAGCTACCGCAAGCTCAGCGCCACCATGGACCGGGTTTTGCAGGACGCCGCGGTGCAGGCCTACTACGTCCACAACCGCAGCGCCGTCATCCGGGTTCCCCACAGCGAAATTCTCTATGTGGAGAGCAGCAACACCAAATGCCTCCTCCACCGAACCGACGGCACCGTTTACACCGTCTACAAGCGGTTGGACCAGGTGGAGGCGGAGCTGGGGGACCCCCGGTTTCTGCGCTGCCACCAGAGCTACCTGGTCAATATGAACGAGGTGCAGG
Organism: uncultured Oscillibacter sp.; assembly: GCF_900544955.1. Classification (GTDB taxonomy): domain Bacteria; phylum Bacillota; class Clostridia; order Oscillospirales; family Oscillospiraceae; genus Oscillibacter. The sequence goes on along the minus strand of NZ_UQXD01000009.1, from coordinate 4,353 downwards.
AGGCGGACCGGGAATTTGTGCTGACCTCCGGCGACGCGGTGCCCATCCGGCAGCGGGGACTGCGGGAAATCCGGCAGGTCTACCTGGACTACATTGCCTCCCGGATACATCTGGCGGAGCGGGGGTAGGCGGGCACCCCCATGCCTTCCGGGGCGAGGCCATCAAAAAACGGGACCGGGCACTCCGATGAGTGTCCGGTCCCGCCGGCCTTACTCGGCAAAGGTCTCCCGGTCCCTGCGGATTTGCTTTTCATAGCGGTCCTCCTCGGAGAAGACGCAGCCGCAGTATTTCTGCATGTAAAAGCCCAGCTCCCGCGCCTGCTGGTTCCCCGCCCGGAAGAACGGGCGGAAGTCCCGGTAGAGAAACTCCACGCCGTACTGGGCGGCGTACCGGGCCCCGGCGGCGGCAATGCGCTCGTGGTTTTGATAGGTGCTGGCCAGCAGCGTGGTGGTGAAGGCGGGGAAGCCGTGGCTTGCGGCGTACTGCGCGGCCCCCTCCAGCCGGTGCTCGTAGCAGTAGGTGCAGCGGTTGCCGATGTCCCCCGCCACGTGCTCCACGAAGGCCCGCAGGCCGTAGTCCTCCCGGACGCGGACCTCCATGCCGACGATGGGGGCGTAGGAGAGCAGGCAGTCCCGCCGGGCCTGATATTCCTTCCAGGGGTGGATGTTGGGGTTGTACCAAAACGCCACCGGCTCAATGCCCTCCGCCCGGAGGGGGCCGATGCAGCTGAGGGAGCAGGGGGCGCAGCAGCAGTGCAGCAACACGGTGTCCATGGGATGCCTCGCTTCCGTTCTGAATGGGACAAGTATAGCATAAAATCCTGAAAAGTCCATGGCGGAACCGCAAAACCTTTTTAACATTTTCTTTACAGTGTTTCAGGATTTTGCCGATTGAACATCCTGTCGAAAGAGAGTATGATACCAAGTAATGTGGCATTCTGCGGGATTTGCGCCTCTTTTAGGATTGCGCAACCGTTTTTCCGAAGGAGGAATCGGGTTTGAAAGTGGGTCTTGACGTGGGCTCCACCACCATCAAATGCGTGGTGCTGGACGACGCGGGCAATCTTTTATACAGTACATATGAACGGCATTTCAGCCATATTGTGGAGAAGTCGGAGGAGCTGCTGCGCCGGGCGGCGGAGCGGTACGTCCCCGGCGGGCGGGCGGAGTTGGCCATCTCCGGCTCTGCGGGCATGGGCATGGCGGAGAGCGCGGGCATCCCCTTCGTGCAGGAGGTGTTCGCCACCCGGGTGGCGGCGAACCGCCTGGCGCCGGGCACCGATGTGGTGATCGAGCTGGGAGGCGAGGACGCCAAGATTCTCTTCCTCACCGGCGGCACCGAGGTGCGGATGAACGGCTCCTGCGCCGGCGGCACCGGCGCCTTCATCGACCAGATGGCCACCCTTTTGAAGATGAGCGCCGACGAGATGGACACCGCCGCCCAGGCCGCGGAGAAGACGTATACCATCGCCTCTCGCTGCGGCGTGTTCGCCAAGAGCGACATTCAGCCTCTCATCAACCAGGGGGGACGGGCGGAGGACATCGCCGCCAGCATCTATCAGGCGGTGGTGAACCAGACCATTGCGGGTCTGGCTCAGGGACGGCCCATCCAGGGCCGCATTCTCTACCTGGGCGGGCCGCTGACCTTCTCCCGCTGCCTGCGGGAGAGCTTCGACCGCACCCTGGGGGTGACGGGGACCTGTCCGGAGAACAGCCTGCTGTTTGTGGCGTTGGGAGCGGCGTATTACGCCGACCAGACCTTCGACCTGGCGGCGCTGGCGGACCGCCTGCAACAGCACGGCGTCACGGAGACCTACCGCAGCCAGCCGCCGCTGTTCGCCTCCCAGGCGGACTATGAGGCCTTCCGGGACCGGCACGCCAGGGCGGCGGTGCCCCGGGTGCCCTTTACGGCGGACTACGCCGCCCCGGTGCACATCGGCATCGACTCCGGCTCCACCACGGTGAAGCTGGTGGTCATCGACCAGGAGGCCCGCCTCCTCTTCACGGATTACCGGCCCAACCTGGGCAACCCCGTGCCGCTGATCCGGGAGGTGCTCCAGACCCTCTACGCGGAGCACCCGGCCCTGCACGTGGCCTCCGTCACCACCACCGGATACGGCGAGGACCTGGCGAAAAACGCCTTCCACGCCGACTACGGCGTGGTGGAGACCGTGGCCCACTTCACCGCCGCCCGGTACTTCCTGCCCAATGTGGACTTCATCATCGACATCGGCGGCCAGGACATGAAGTGCTTCAAAATCGAGGAGGGCGCCATCAGCAACATCTTCCTCAACGAGGCCTGCTCCTCCGGCTGCGGCAGCTTCCTCCAGACCTTTGCCCAGGCCCTGGGCTACGACGTGCGGGAATTCGCCCGGCTGGGGCTGTTTGCCGACCGCCCGGTGGATCTGGGGAGCCGGTGCACCGTGTTCATGAACTCCAGCGTGAAGCAGGCCCAGAAGGACGGGGCCACCATCGAGAACATCTCCGCGGGCCTCTCCATCTCCGTGGTGAAAAACGCCATCTACAAGGTCATCCGGGCCGCCAGCCCCGAGGAGCTGGGCCGGAACATCGTGGTCCAGGGGGGCACCTTTTATAATGAGGCGGTGCTCCGGGCCTTTGAGAAGGAGATGGGGGTGGAGGTCATCCGCCCGGACATCGCCGGGCTGATGGGGGCCTACGGCGCGGCGCTGTACGGCCGGGGAAGAGCCCTTCCCGGGCAGACCAGCGCCCTGCTGGACCGGAGGGCCCTGGCGGACTTCCGCCAGGAGACCCGCAGCGAGGTCTGCGCCCGGTGCGGCAACAACTGCCAGCTCACCATCAACACCTTTGCCGACGGGGGCACCTTCATCAGCGGCAACCGCTGCGACCGGCCCGTTACCGGCAAGGCGGACACCGGGGAGCGGAACCTGTACGAATACAAGCGCAAGCTGATTCTGGGCTACAAGCCCGTCCCCGGAAGGCGGGGGAAGATCGGGTTGCCGCTGTGCCTGAACTTCTGGGAGCTGCTGCCCTTCTGGCACACCTTCTTCACCAAGCTGGGCTTCGCCGTGTACCACAGCCCCCTCTCCAGCCGGGAGCTGTACCTCAAGGGCCAGGGCACCATCCCCAGCGACACCGCCTGTTTCCCGGCCAAGCTGGCCCACGGCCACATCCAGTTCCTCAGCAAGCTGGGGTTGGACGCCATCTTCTACCCCTGCATGACCTACAACCTGGACGAGGGACTGGGGGACAACCACTATAACTGTCCCGTGGTGGCCTACTATCCCGAGGTGCTGGCGGGCAACTGCCCGGAGATCAGGGACACCCGGTTTATCTACGACTATGTGGGACTCCACCGGCCCAAGGACTTCACCAAGAAGAGCCACGCCATGCTCCGCCGGTACTTCCCGGACATCACCAGGGGCGAGGTCCGGGAGGCCGCTGACGCGGCCTACGCCGAGTACGCCAACCACATGGCCCTCATCCGCAGGGAGGGGGAGCGGATCATGGACCAGGCCCGGGGGGAGGGCCGCCGCATCATTGTGCTGGCGGGCCGGCCCTACCACGTGGACCCGGAGGTGAACCACGGCATCGACACCCTCATCACCCGCTTCGGCGCGGCGGTGGTGACGGAGGATGCCGTCTCCAACCGGGTGGAGCGGTTCCCCACCACGGTGCTGAACCAGTGGACCTACCACGCCCGGCTGTACGCGGCGGCTAAGTACTGCTGCACGCAGCCCGACATGGATTTGGTGCAGCTGGTGAGCTTCGGCTGCGGGGTGGACGCCATCACCTCCGACGAGACCCGGGAGATTTTGCAGGCGGGCGGCAAGCTCTACACCCAGCTGAAGATCGACGAGATCACCAACCTGGGGGCCGTGCGCATCCGCCTGCGCAGCCTGTTCGCCGCGCTGGACGAGCAGGACGAAAAACGAAAAAAGGAGGTCTGAGGACATGGAACAGGCCGCTTTGGAATATCCCCGGTTCACCCCGGAGATGAAAAAAGACTATACGATTCTGATTCCCAACATGGCTCCGGTGCAGTTCCGCATTCTGGCGGCGGCCATGGAGCAGACGGGCTACCGGTGCGAGCTGCTGCAAAACTGCGGCAGCCAGGTGGCGGAGCTGGGGCTCAAATACGTGCACAACGACACCTGCTACCCCGCCCTGCTGGTCATCGGCCAGTTCCTGGACGCCCTGGACTCCGGGAAATACGACCTGGACCACACCGCCCTCATCATCACCCAGACCGGGGGCGGCTGCCGGGCCTCCAACTACATTCACCTGCTGCGCAAGGCCCTGGCCAGGGCCGGCTACCCCCAGGTGCCGGTGGTGAGCCTGAACTTCTCCGGGCTGGAGAAGGACTCCGGCTTTC
>NZ_UQXD01000008.1 GCF_900544955.1 uncultured Oscillibacter sp. | reverse complement strand
GCGTCTCCGCCTGGTCTGCCCCACCGCCGCCTCCGCCCCCTCCCTGGTGCTGGCGGAGGGCCGCCGGGGCGGCCGGCCGGGCCTGCGGGTAGAGCCGCCCCTGATCCTGCGCCAGCCCGGCGGCGCCCCCACGGCGGAGGTGGACGCCATCTATTTCAGACAACAGGAGGCAACGCCATGAGCGGCACGCTGTATCTCGTCGCCACCCCCATCGGCAATCTGGGGGACTTCTCCCCCCGGGCGGTGGAGATGCTGGAGGCCGTGGACTTCATCGCGGCGGAGGACACCCGGGTGTCCGTCAAGCTCTTGAACCACTTCTCCATCAAAAAGCCCCTGGTGAGCTACCACGCCCACAGCCACGCCTCCGCCGGACAGACAATTTTGCGCCGGCTGCTGGCGGGGGAGTCCTGCGCCCTGGTGACCGACGCCGGCACCCCCGCCGTCTCGGACCCGGGGGAGGAGCTGGTGCGTCTGTGCGCGGAGGAGGGCGTGGAGGTGCTCTCCATCCCCGGGTGCTGCGCGGCGGTGAACGCCCTGGCGGTCAGCGGCCTGCCCACGGGCCGCTTCACCTTCGAGGGGTTCCTCACCGTCAACAAAAAGAGCCGCCGGGAGCGCCTGGAGGCCCTGAAAACCGAGGAGCGCACTATGATCTTCCACGAGGCACCCCACAAGCTCCGCTCCACCCTGGCGGACCTCTCCGAGGCCTTCGGGCCGGAGCGGCGGATCGCCCTGTGCCGGGAGCTGACCAAGCTCCACGAGGAGACCCGCCGCTGCACCCTGGGGGAGGCGGTGGCCTACTACGGGGAGACCGCCCCCAAGGGGGAGTTCGTGCTGGTGGTGGCCGGCGCGGAGCCGCCCCAGGCGGCCGCCGTCCCGCTGGAGGAGGCCGTGGCCCAGGTGCTGGCCCTTCAGGAGCAGGGCGTCCGGCTGAAGGACGCCGCCAGGGAGGTGGCGGCGCACACGGGCTGGTCCAAAAACGAGCTGTACACCGCCGCCCTGGACCGCTGAGCGCCGAAAAGGATACAAAACAGCCCCTGTGGTACTGTCCACAGGGGCTTCCTTCCGCGTTTGCGGCGATTTAACGATTTACAGTGTTTTCAGTTCCTTCAAGCACTTGGGGCAGACGTTCTTGCCTTTAAAAACGGTGATATCCTTGCTGCTGTCACAAAAAATACAGCTGGGCTTGTATTTTTTCAGAATGACGGACGACCCCTCCACATAGATTTCCAATGCGTCCTTCTCCGCGATGTCCAGCGTGCGGCGCATCTCAATGGGGAGCACGATCCGACCCAGTTCATCCACTTTCCGCACAATACCTGTCGATTTCACAGTGTCTCTCCTTCTCTCATCAAAATCATTCTCTTTTTCTATGATTTCGACAATATCACACACTGCCACGAAATGTCAATTGGCAACGATGGAAGTTAAAACTAAATTAACAAATCATGCGACAATTGTGCAAGGAGATGATGTCATGGCGATGGCCTGGGTATGGACGGGGATGGTGGTGCTGTCCCTGGGGTTCGGCCTTGCCACCGGAAATCTGGACGCCGTGGCGGAGGCCGCGCTGTCCGGCGCGGATTCCGCCATTCAATTGAGCCTCTCCATGGCGGGGGTGCTGTGCCTCTGGAGCGGGGTCATGGAGATCATGAACGCCTGCGGCCTCTCCGGCGGGCTGGCCAGGGCCTTCCGGCCCATTCTGCGGCGGCTGCTGCCCCAGGCCTGCAAGGACCCGGAGACGTTGGCGGCGGTCTCCGCCAACGTCTCCGCCAACCTGCTGGGGCTGGGCAACGCCGCCACGCCCCTGGGCATCCGGGCGGCCCGGCGGATGGCCAAGGATTGCAGCGGCGTGGCCAGCGACGAGCTGTGCCTTCTGGTGGTGCTGAACACCGCCTCCATCCAGCTTCTGCCCGCCACCATCGCCTCCGTCCGCTCCGCCGCCGGGTGCCGGACGCCCTTTGACATCCTGCCGGCGGTGTGGCTGTCCTCGGTGCTGTCGGTGACCGTGGGGCTGAGCGTCGCCTGGCTGCTCTCCCGCCTGGAAAGGAGACGCAAGTGAATCTCAGCTCCCTGGTGATCCCCGTCCTCCTGGCCGCCGTGGCGGCGTACGGCATGGGCCGCCGGGTGGACGTGTACGGCGCCCTCACCCACGGGGCGGAGGAGGGGCTGACGGTGCTGCTGCGCATCGTCCCGGCCCTGGTGGGACTGCTCACCGCCGTATCCATGTTCCGGGCCTCCGGCGCCATGGAGTGGCTGTCGGCCCTGTGCGCCCCGGTGCTGGACGCGCTGGGGGTGCCGCCGGAGACCACGCCGCTGATGCTGATCCGCCCGGTGTCCGGCAGCGGCGCCCTGGCGGTGGGCACCGACCTGATGACCACCTACGGCCCCGACAGCTACACCGGCCGGGTGGCGGCGGTGATGCTGGGCAGCACGGAGACCACCTTCTACACCATCGCCGTCTACTTCGGCTCCGCCGGCATCTACCGGACCCGCCACGCCGTTCCGGCGGCGCTGGCGGCGGATTTGACGGGCTTTGTGGCTTCCGCCTTCGCGGTGCGGCTGCTGTTCGGCATGTAGCCCCGGGGGAACAGGACCGATGTCCCGCTCTTCCGGCAAACCCGCCGCGCCGCCCTTCGCCGCCGGTGCGGCGAAAGGAAATGGAATCCGCTTCCGCCGCGGCGTGTGCGCGGCAGAGACAGCACCGCGGCCCGCAGGTGTGCGAACAGTGCGCACCTGCGGGCCGAGCCTTCTGGTCAGCGGCGATCTCTCCCGGTCCGGCCGTGCGCGGGCAGTGCGCATGGCCGGACCGAGCCTCCCGGGAAACGTGCCTGCGGCACGCTTCCAACAGCCGCAGCGGGGCGGGACATCTGTCCCGCCCCGCTGTCTGCTTATTCGGAATAGGGGCTGGCGATGTTCACCGGGCCGTAGGTCCTGGCAAACTCCCCGTCCACCAGGAACTGGACCTCCTCCACCGCCTCCAGGGAGCACAGCGACCGCCGCAGGGCGTGGAGGGCGGCGGACAGCCCCGCCGCCTGGGGCAGGTTCTCCAGCTGGGCGGAGGAGAGGTTCACGTAGCAGACGCCCTCCTCCAGCCACACGGACCGCACCCGGAAGCCCTCCGGCAGCACGGGGGACAGGTCCTTGTTCTCCGGCCCCTGCTCCAGCGCCGCGGACACGGCCCCCACCTGGGTGTCGCCCTCGTACAGCTCCAGCATCCGCTTCTCCGCCGCCAGCTCCCCGCTCTCGTTCAGGAAGTACAGCGTGGCGGGCACGGTGCTCACCACGTCCCCCATGGGGGAGAGGAGCACGTCCCGGGCGGTGAACACCTGCTTGTCCCGGTAGGCCAGCGGCCGGCCCCGGACGGTGATCTCCACCGACAAAATCTCCGGCAGTTGGGTCAGCGTCAGGGTGATGGCGTAGTCCGCCAGGGTCAGCCCCACGCCGGACAGCGCCGCGTAGGGGGAGGACAGGTCCACCACCGCCCTCCCCCGCTCCACCTCCAGGGAGAGGAGCTGGGTCCCGGAGGGGATGGGGCTTTTCAGCGTCTCGTCGGACGGCCCGGCCAAGAGGGCCGTCACCAGGGCCTCGGCCAGGGCCCGGGTGTCCCCGGCCTCCCCCGCCGGCAGCGGCTCCGCCCGGAGGACATCCCCCCCGGCGGCCCGGGTCAGGTCCGCCTCCTGGAAATAGAGGTCGTAGGTACGCCCCTCCCGGTCCGCCGCCCCGTAGGCGCAGCCCCCCAGCAGCAGGGCGCACAGCAGCAGCGCCGCGCAAAGCCGTCTCATGCCGTCCCTCCTTCCCGCCAGGGCCAGCGGACCGTGAACAGCGCGCCGCCCTGGGGCAGATTGGCCGCCTCCACGGTGCCGCCCCGCTTGCGCACCGTGTCGCTGACGATGGAGAGGCCCAGCCCGGTGCCGCCGGCGGCCCGGGAGCGGGCCTTGTCCACCCGGTAGAACCGCTCGAAAATCCGGGGCAGATCCGCCTCCGGAATGCCGGCGCCGTCGTCCGCCACGGACAGCACCACCCAATCCGCCTCCCGCCGCAGGGAGACCTGCACCGTTCCGCCGGGGGCGCTGTACTTCACGGCATTGTCCGTCAGGTTGTAGATGACCTGGTGGATCTCGTCCCGGGTGGCCAGCACCGTGCAGCCCTCCGCGGCGTCGTAGGTGAGGTCGATGTCCTTCTCATGGGCCACCAGGCTCATCATCCGCATGGTCTGCTCCAAAACCGGCAGCACGTCCACCGCCGACGCCACGTCCAGCAGCCCGTTGTCCAGACGGGTCAGCCGCAGCAGCGCCTCCGTGATGCGGCTGAGCCGCTCCGCCTCGGCGCCGATGTCCGCCACGAACTCCCGGGTGGTCTCCGGGTCGATGTCCTCCGTCTGCAAAATGGAGTCCGTCAGCAGCCGGATGGCCGCCAGGGGGGTCTTCAGCTCGTGGGAGGCGTCGGAGACGAAGCGGCGGCGGGTGTCCTCCGTGGTCTGGAGCCGGTCCGTCAGGCTGTTGAACTCCTGGCCGATCTGGGCGATCTCGTCCCGCCCCCGGACCTCCGCCCGGTGGCTGTACGCCCCCTCCCGCACCTGGCGGATGGCGGTGAGGAGCTGGCTGATCTTCTTGGTCAGCGCCGCGGACAGCACGCCGCTGAGCACCAGCACCGCCGCCCCGATGACGGCAGACAGCCGCAGCAGATTCCCCTGGAGGCCCTCCAGCAGCAGGGCCTGGGACCGGTCGTACTCATAGGCATACACCGCGCCGATGATCTGGTTGCGGTACATCACAGGGGTGGAGGCATGGCTGCGGAAGGCCCCGTTTTCGTAGGAGCAGGTGAAGGCGTCGTTGCCCAGCAGCGCCTGGACGATCTCCGTGTAGAAGGTGTACTCCCCCACGGCGCCGCCGGTCTCTCGGGTGTCGTACAGCACCAGTCCTGCGCCGTCCGTCACCAAAATGCGGGAGAGGCCCGTCTCCTCCACCACCGCCATGGCCTCCGCCACGTTCTCCTCCGTCAGCCGGTCCAGGCCGGAGAGGGAGTAGACCATCACGGAGACGCTGGACTGGAGGGTGGTCTCCTTGGAGCGGAATACCAAATCCTCCGACACCCGCAGGGGATAGGTGTTCAGCAGCAGCAGCACCGCCGCGATGATGAGGATGTAGCTCAGGCCGAATTTGGCCTTGAGACTGTCGAAAAACCACGTCCTATCCCTTGAAATAGTACCCCACTCCCCACTTGGTCATGATGTGGTCCGGCTCCGCCGGGTTCTTCTCCAGCTTCTCCCGCAGGCGGCGGATGTGGACGTCCACCGTGCGGTAGTCCCCGGCGTAGGTATAGCCCCACACCACATTCATCAAATTCTCCCGGCTGTACACCCGCCGGGGGTTGCGCATCAGCAGCTCGATAAGGTCGTACTCCTTGGCGGTGAGGTCTACGGTCCGCCCCTCCCGGACGGCCACCCGCTCCTCGGTGTTCAACGACAGATCCCCCACCGTCAGCACCGCCCCCCGGACCCGCTGGACCCCGGCGGCCCGGCGCAGCAGCGCCCGGACCCGGGCCTTCAGTTCCAGAATGTTGAAAGGCTTGGTGAGATAGTCGTCCGCGCCGCACTCAAAGCCCATCAGCTTGTCCGCGTCCTCGCTCTTGGCCGTCAGCATGATGATGGGCACGTTGGAGAACTCCCGGATGCGCATGCAGGCCTCCAGTCCGTCCACCTCCGGCATCATCACGTCCAGAATCACCAGGTCGAACGTGCCCTCCCGGGCCAGCTCCACGGCGGCGGCACCGTCGTAGGCGCACTCCACCTGGTAGCCCTCGTTCTCCAGGTTGAATTTCATTCCTTTCACCAGGGTCTTCTCATCGTCCACCACCAGAATTTTCATGCCGTTCCCTCCACCGCGACGCGGTCTTTCAATCCCTCCAAGGTCGCCGGGCCGATGCCGGAGACCTCCATCAGCTCCTCCACGGCGCCAAAGGGGCCGTGGTCCTCCCGGTAGGCCACGATCCGCGCCGCCAGCACCTCCCCGATGCCGGGCAGGACCGTCAGCTCCTCCGCCGTGGCCGTGTTCAGGTCCAGCGGGCCGAGGTCCGCCTGGAGCGCCTCCTGCGGCGCCCACCGCTCCGCCTCCACCGCAGCCGGGCCCGCCAGGGCCTGCCGGTCCCGGAGGAACAGGCCCAACAGCCCGCACAAAAACAGCGCCGTCAAGCCCAGGAGCAGCGCCTCCGTTTTCGTAATCTTTCCCTGCACCTTCACAGTTGAACTCCTGCGTTTTTTTTGTTATACTAAAGATTGTCGAAAACCGGCGAGTCCCGCCGGCGGTTCGTTTCCGGTTTAGTATACCATACTTTATGGGAGATAGAAATGAAAACGAGACGCTTTTTATCGCTTTTTTTGCTGGCCGCGGTGACGCTGGGCCTGTGGACAGCGCCCCGGGCCGCCGCCTTGGAGGACCCCGATATTCTGGCCAAGGCGGCGCTGCTGGTGGACGCGGAGACCGACAGCGTGGTCTACGCCAAAAATGAGCACCAGGAGCTCTACCCCGCCAGCCTCACCAAGATCATGACCGCCCTGCTGACGCTGGAGGCCGTGGACCAGGGCAAACTCTCCATGGACCAGACCCTCACCGCCACCGCCACCGCGCTGGAGGGCCTGTCCGCCGACGGCAGCTCCGCCGGCATCCAGGTGGGGGAGACCATGACGGTGCGCAACCTCCTGTACTGCATGCTGGTGGTATCCGCCAACGAGGCCTGCGACATCCTGGCGGAGGGCATCTCCGGCAGCGTGGAGGCCTTTGTGGCCGCCATGAACGACAAGGCGGCGGCGCTGGGCTGCGAGAACACCCACTTCGTCAACCCCAACGGCCTCCACGACCCCCAGCACTACACCTCCGCCTGGGACATGTACCTCATCACCAAGGCGGCCATGGCCTACGACGACTTCATGGCCATCTGCGACACGGCGGACGTGGTGATTCCCGCCACCAACCTCAGCGGCGAGCGCCACCTCTACACCACCAACAACCTCCTCTCCAACTGGCGGGTCATCGGCTACCGCAACAAGGAGGCCCATGGCATCAAGACCGGCTCCACCAGCGAGGCGGGCCACTGCCTGGTGTCCTCCGCCGCCCGGGGCAGCCTCCACTTCGTCTCCGTCATTCTGGGGGCGGACCGGGTGGAGGAGAACGGCGTGGGCAACATCCGCAGCTTCTCCGAGACCACCCGCATGTTCAACTACGGCTTTGACAACTTCTCCTACCGGACCATTGTGGACGGCAACCAGGTGCTGGAAAAGGAGGTGCCCGTCACCCTCTCCAAGGTGGACCACGTCACCATCCACCCGGCCAATGAGGTGGAGGTACTGCTGCCCAATGACCTGGATCCGGCGGACCTGGAGCAGTCCGTGACGCTGCGGGCGGACCCGGTGGAGGCCCCCATCGCCGAGGGGGACGTGCTGGGCACCCTGACCCTCAGCTACGAGGGCAAGGTCTACGCCACGGTGGACCTGCTGGCCATGCACGGCGTGGAGGCCTCCAAGCTGCTGACCTTCTGGCGGGACGTGCAGCTGTTCTTCGCCCGGCCCGGCGTCCGGACGGGAGCCATTGTGCTGGCGGTACTGCTGGCGGCGCTGCTGGTGTGGCGGCTGCTCTTCGGCCGGCGGAGATACCGGTACGGCCGCAGCGTGGGCCGGGGCCGGAGCGGCAGCTATCGGGGCCGCGGAAAGCGCTGAAAGAAAGAAAACGAGGCCGCCCGGCGGGCGGCCTCGTTTTTTGCGCTCACAGGTAGCGGACCATGTCCTCCACCGGCATCCGGGTGGTGTGGAGGCGGGAGGGGTGCGCCCCCTCCGCCGGATAGCCCAGCGGAATCAGGGCGATGGGCGTCAGCCCCGCCATCTCCGGAAAGGCCTCCAGCAGCGCCTCCGGGCGGAACATCCCCACGTAGGTGGTGCCCAGGCCCAGGTCCGCCGCCTGGAGCATCATCTGGGCGGCGGCGATGGCGGCGTCGATCTCGCCGTGGTTTTTGCCGTCTCCCTCCCGCTTCCAGGCGGTCTGGGGATCGTAGGCCACCGCCAGAATCACCGGCGGGCTGAAATGGGAGTCCATACAGGCGTCGGCCTTCTCCAGGGCCTCCCGGCTCTGGAGCACAAAAATGCGCTGGGGCTGGTTGTTATGGGCGGTGGGGGCGTTGTGGCCCGCCGCCGCCACGGCGGCCAGCTTCTCCGGCTCCACCGGCCGGCTGCTGAACTTGCGGAGGGAATACCGCTCCGCCGAAAGGGCTGCAAAATCCATGGCACGCGCTCCTTTTGTAGCAAGATACCTGCATTTTAGCACACCCCTCTCCCCGCCGCAATCCCCAGTTCACCGCATGGTCGGCTGGATGGCCGCCGGGGTCTGCTCCATCCCCCGGTTCTGGAGGAGCTGGTCGCACAGGGCCCGGCGCTGGACGTCGTAAAACTCAATGAATTTCAGGGAGTAGTAGTCGCTGACGATATAGCGGTCCCGGCTCTCCTGGTAGATGGTGAGGTAATCGTTTCCCACGTCGTAGAGGATGCCCTCCCAGGACACCAGGTTCTGCGTCCCCACCAGGAAGGACGCCACGATATACGTCCCCACGTTCCGGGTGAGCATGGCCTTCAGGGACCCCATCCGGGCCTCCGCCAGGGAGACGGGGGACTCGATCACGTCGGCGGGCAGGCCGTTTTGCATCTCCAGCCGGGGCGTCCCCGCCGCGCCCTCGCTGATGGCCACCGGGTCGTTGTAGGCCACCACATTGGCTCCGCTGGGCACCGGGGCGCCGCGGACCACCTCCCGGGACCAATCCGTCTGGCCCGCCGGGGGACCGCCCGCCGCCGTGCGCATCGGGGCGGCGGACCCATACTGATTTTGAAACTGCAGCATAATGACACCTCTCAAGTTTTATAGTATGCATCGGTAGGATTATAGAAACAGTGGTCGCCGATACGGGTCTGCCAGTATCCCACGTCCGACGGAAAGCGGGACCGGCATTTGGGGCCAAAGGGATTGTAAAACCACAGGGATTCCGCCACGTCCGGCAGCCGGTTTCCCGCAATGGCCCAGTCGGCTATGTCGTAGTGAATCTGTTCGGGCCGCATATTGTAAATATTCTGGGGGTTATAGGCGCCGCCCTCCGTCTCGCTGGCACAGACGAACTGATACGGCTGAAAGATGATATTGCGGATGCTGCCCTGGCCCACCCGGGCATACTCCCCGCCCCTGGCGTGGACCCGGTTCATCACCACGCCCGCCACCGCTTTCATGCCGTTTTCCCCCTCGCCTCCCGCCTCACACTGGATCAGACGCGCCAGCAGCTCCCGGTCGGAATAAGCCATCCTTCATGCCTCCTTCGTCGCTGACCCATCCTATGCAGAGCGCCCGCCGCCGGTGATACCGGCGGCGGGCGGGGTGGGGACGCAGACGAGTCCGCCTGTGTGGGGGAGCTTCGGCCCGCCGCGCCCCAGACGCCCAGTGGGAGTCAACGATCCAGGCTGGACGGGTCTCCCTCGGCACGCACACCGCCGCAGACGCCCCAAGCGCCCTTTTCCTCGCCTCCCGGCACACACTCCGGGAGGCACTCTCGGCAAAACGCCTGCCGCTGGAAAAGCCCCAGGCACTCTCGGCAAAACGCCTGCCGCTGGAAAAGCCCCAGGCGCTCTCGGCGAAATGCCCGTCGCCGGAAAACCCCGCGCACCCCCGAAAAAACACCCGCCGCCGGTACCACCGGCGGCGGGTGTTTTTTCAAGAAAGTTATCCCCTCTGCTCCGCGATGGCCTGGCGGAACATCTCCTCCGTCTGGCGGATGGACTCGTCCAGGGCGTACTGCTTGGCGTGCGCGGCGTAGCGCAGCTCCATCTCCCGCCGCTCCTCCGGGTGCTCGATCCACCAGTCGATCCGCTCGGCCAGGGCGCTGGCGTCCCCGGCGGGGAAGAGGCTCCGCTCGTCCAGGGCGAACTGGGGCGTGGCGGAGCGGGGGGAGTTGGCGATGACGGGCACCAGGCCGCAGGCAAAGGCCTCCATGCAGCTCATGGCCTCGATCTCCGCGTCGGAGGTGTGGACGTACAGATCCGCCATGTGGAGAATGTCCAGCAGGCGGGCGGGGTCGTAAAAGTCCATGACGATGGGATTGGGCAGCTGCTCGGCCAGCTGGCGGTACTTCTTCTCCAGCGGGCCCTTCCCCGCCAGAATCACCTGGATGTCCTCGGCATGGCGGCTCTTGGCGCAGGCCGCGATCAGCACGTCCTGGCGCTTCTCCCCGGCGTAGCGGCCCACCATCAGCACGTTGAACATATCCGCCATCCAGTCCTCCTTGGGCCGCTTGCCGTAGACGTACTGGGGGCTGATGCCGTTGGAGATCACGTGGAGCTGGGCGGTGTACCCGTGCAGGCGGAGCTGCTCGGCGATCATGTTGCTGGGGCAGTGGATGTGGGTGAAGCGGTTGAAGAAGGTATCCCGGAAGCGGTTGTACACAAAGTCATTCACCCGCTTGCTGTTGCCCATGTGGAGGGTGAAGGTGATGTTCTCCGGCTGGCAGTGAAAGGCCGCCGTGTGGGGGATGCCCAGCTTCTCCACGTGCCGCAGGCCCATCACCGCCAGGGGGGAGGGCATCAGGAAATGCACCACGTCCGCCCAGGCCGCCGCCTTTTCAAACACATGCCGGTTGGGGATGGCCAGGCGCATCCCCTGGCTGGTAATCAAGTGTTCCACCACCGGGAAAAACCGCATCTGCCGCACCGCGTACTTATAGTCGGCGGGCTTGCCGGTGGCGATGACCCGCACCTCGTTGCCGTGCTCCCTCAGGGCGGCGGCAAAGCGCCGGGCGCTGATGGTGGTGCCGTTATTGGCGTCGTCAAACTGGTCGATGACCAATACGATTTTCATGTATATGACCGCTCTTTCCTCGGTTTTCTGCCGGTGGGTCCGGCAATTCTTTAGTTTACCATCATTCCCCTAGTTTGTCCACCGAAAAACGTTTGTCCCCCCGCCGCTCCATCTCCATTTCCTGGAAAACCCGGTGGCCGCAGAGAAAAGGGGCCGTGCCGGGGCACGGTCCCTCCTCCGCATCATCTCTCTGCCAGAATCCGCTCCAGCCCCTGGGCCAGTTGGTCGGGGCAGGAGGTGGGCTTGAAGCCGCAGCGGATACCCTTCAGACGCTGGACGGCCTCCCGGGCGGGCATGTCCCGCACCAGGGCGGAGATGCCCTGCAAATTGCCGCTGCATCCCCCCAGAACCTGCAAGTCCCGGATGATGCCCTCCTCGTCCAGCTCCACCCGCATCTCCTGGGAGCAGACGCCCCGGGGCCGAAAGGAATATGTCATCGCAATTCTCCTCTTTCCTGATTGTAACTTGGTCCAGAATACCACGGCGGGGCCCAGGACGCAAGCCCCTGGCCCCAAAAAGTTTAGCGATATTCGATATTTTTCTTGACATACACGATATTCGATATTATACTGAGACTGACAACAGCGATATTCGATATTGGAGAGGAGGTCCCTCATGGCCCGGGAAAAATTTCAGACCCTGACGGAGCAGATGTTCTACATTCTCCTGTGCCTGCGGCGGGAGCAGTGCGGCGCCGACATCATGGCCCGGGTGGGCGCCCTCACCGGCGGCCGGGTGAGCGTGGGGCCAGGCACCCTATACAATCTGCTGGAGAGCTTTCTCCAGGCGGGGATGATTGCGGAGACCAAGGTGGAGGGGCGGAAGCGGAGCTACCTCATCACCCCGGCGGGCCAGGCCGCCCTGGACGAGGAATACCACCGCCTGCTGGCCCTGGCGGCGGACTATGAGGCCTGTATGGCAGAGAAGGAGGACCCCCAATGAGAGAGACGAAACGGGAATATAAGTTCTTTTCCTTTTACGACTTCGCCGGCATTCAGGCCCATCTGGAGGCCATGGCGGCCCGGGGCTGGATGCTGGAGGCCGTGGGTACCTGGTTCTGGCGCTACCGGCGGGAGACGCCCCGGCAGGTCCGCTTCGCCGTCACCTACTTCCCCCAGGCCTCGGAGTTCGACCCCCGGCCCCTGGAGGGCCAGCAGGTACTGGCGGACTACTGCGCGGAGGCCGGGTGGGAGCCGGTGGCCCAGTCCGCCCAGATGCAGATCTTCCGCAACGAGGCGGCGGACCCCGTCCCCATGGAGACCGACGCGGCGGTGCAGGTGGAGAACATCCACCGGGCCATGCGGAAGAACTACCTCCCCAGCCACCTCCTGCTGATGGTCCTGGCCCTGTTCCAGCTGGGCATGATGGCCTGGCGGCTCCGGACCGACGCCGTCACCGTTCTCACGGATCCCACCACCTTCTTCACCCTGCCCTGCTGGCTGGTGGTGCTGGCGGTGTGCGTCACGGAGTCCGGCACCTACCTCCGCTGGTACCGCCGGGCCAGGGAGGCGGCTGCGGCGGAGGGCCGCCTGGTGCCGCCCCGGAGCCACCGGGGCCTCCAGACCTTCACCCTGCTGTGCCTGGGGCTGGGCATGGCGGTGTGGCTGCTCTCTCTGGGCTCCCGGCGGCAGACTGTCATCGCCTTTTGCAGCATCGCCATGATGGCGGCGCTGATCGCCCTCGTCAACCTCCTCAAGGCCCTGCTCAAGCGGCGGGGCGTCTCCGCCGGCGTCAACCGCACCGTCACCCTGGGCGCCTGCTTTGTGCTCTCCTTCGCTCTGATGGGCGGGATGGTCTTCTTCCTCCTCCAAATGACCCGGTCCGGCCTCCTGGACGACCATCCCCCGGCGGAGACCTATGTCTACCACAACATGGAGTGGGAGGTCTACCACGACCCCATCCCCCTCACTGTCCAGGACCTGACGGACACGGACTATACTGCTTGGTCCACCGTGGCCGGGATGGACCGATCCTTCTTCATGAGCCGCCGGACCTTCTCCCAGGACCCCCGGATGGACGCCGTGGGGGTGCCGCACCTCCGCTACGAGATCGTGGAGAGCGCCTTCACCCCCCTGCTGGACCTGGCCCTGCGGGACTACCTGGCGGAGGGGGAGCGGTACAGCAACGAGGAACTGGGCCTGTTTTACGGCTGGGTGCCGGAGGCGGCGGAGGCCTGGCAGGCGGAGCAGGTCTACCGCTTCCGGCGGGGGGAGGACATGGCGGACACCTGGCTGGTCCGCTGGCCGGGCCGCGTCGTGGAGATCCGCCTCGGCTGGACCCCCACCCCCGGCCAGATCGCCGCGGCGGCGGAGGTTTTGAAAACGGCGTGAAAAAAGGGAGAGGCGGCGCCTCTCCCTTTTTTCACATCGTCATGCCCCGGCCGTCCCGCAGCTCCAGCACCAGCCGGTCCGCGATCATGGCGATGAACTCGGAGTTGGTGGGCTTGCCCTTGGCGTTGGAGACGGTGTAGCCGAAGTACTTCTGCAGCGTCTCCAAATCCCCCCGGTCCCAGGCCACCTCGATGGCGTGGCGGATGGCCCGCTCCACCCGGCTGGGCGTGGTGGCAAACCGCTTGGCCACCTCCGGATACAGCACCTTGGTCACCGCGTTGATCACGTCCATGTCATTCACGGCGATCATGATGGCCTCCCGCAGGTACTGATAGCCTTTGATGTGGGCGGGGACGCCGATCTCATGGATCACCGACGTCACCAGATTTTTCAGCGCCGCCGCCCGCTCCTCCGGCGCGGCGGGCTCTCCGAAGGCCATCTGCATCCGGTCCAGCAGGGCGTCCACCGTACAGGGCTTCGGCAGAAAATAGCTGGCGCCCAGCTCCCGGGCCTCCACCAGCACCTGGTCCGTGCAGAAAACGGACAGCACAATCACCTTCGGCTGCTGTCCGCCCTGGGTTTTCAGCTGCCGCAGCACCCCCATGCCGTCCAGACCCGGCAGAGCGACATCCATCACCAGCAGCTCCGGCTTCAACTGATGCACCAGCTGCAGCGCCTCAGCCCCATCTCCCGTGGCGCCCACCACGGCGAACTCCTCCGACTTTTCGATGGCCTCCCGCAGCATGACGCGGAATCCCTCATTGGCATCTGCCAACAACACCGTTCTTCTGTTGTCCATACTTACCCTGTCCTTTTCCCAGAAATTTCGATTTGCGACGGTTTTGCAAAACTTTGCATTGCGTTTTCTATAAACTAGCATAAAATTACACTTTTTTCAAGGTCATTTTCCCAAATTATTCCATAAATCATTCGACAGCTTTTTCGTGACACCAGAAGGCCCCGTCCCCCAACGCTTTGCGCCGTTTCTTCCCTTTTCGCGGGCGGTGTGGTATGATGGGAAAAAGCTGTATAAAAGGAGCGCGTGCCATGGATCTTTTTGCGGAATTGAGTGCCTATTCCCCCTGGAACGAGCAGGAGGCCCGGGACCGGGACACCCTGTTGGAGCTGCTGCGGGGCGGCAAGGACCTCTACACCCGGGACAGTGCTGCCGCCCACTGGACGGCCTCCGCCTGGGTGGTGAGTCCGGACCGGACCCAGGTGCTGCTGGCCTATCACAACCTCTACCGCTCCTGGGCCTGGCTGGGAGGCCACGCCGACGGGGAGCGGGAGTTGCTGGCGGTGGCATTGCGGGAGGTCCGGGAGGAGAGCGGCCTGGAGGCGGTCCGCCCGGTGTCCCGGGACATCTACTCCCTGGAGATTCTGACCGTGGACGGTCACGAGAAGCGGGGAGCCTATGTCTCCTCCCATCTCCACTTAAATGTAACCTATCTGCTGGAGGCGGACCCGGCGGCCCCCATCCGCTGCAAACCCGACGAAAACAGCCGGGTGGGCTGGTTCCCTCTGGAGGACGCCGTCCGCGCCTCGTCGGAGCCCTGGTTCCGGGAGCGGATTTATCGAAAGCTCAATGCAAAGCTGGCGGGGATGTAAGTCTGCGTTGCTTGCCGCAACGGGGCGTTCCGGGGTACCATGGAGGCGGTAAAGGAGGGACGAACCATGTTTTCCAACAATCTCAAAACTCTTCGCAAGGCCCGGGGCCTCTCTCAAGAGGAGCTGGCCACCCGGCTCCACGTGGTGCGCCAGACCATCTCCAAGTGGGAAAAGGGCCTCTCGGTCCCCGACGCGGCGCTGCTGGTCCGCCTGGCGGAGCTTCTGGAGACGCCAGTGAGCACCCTGCTGGGGGCGGAGCTTCCCCCCGGCGGCGAACTGGACCCGGTGGCGGAGCAGCTCTCCCGGATCAACGAACAGCTGGCGGTGAAAAACCGCCGGGCCCGGCGGGTGTGGCAGGTGGTGG
This sequence comes from uncultured Oscillibacter sp., assembly GCF_900544955.1. Lineage (GTDB taxonomy): Bacteria > Bacillota > Clostridia > Oscillospirales > Oscillospiraceae > Oscillibacter. The sequence continues at coordinate 50,337 of NZ_UQXD01000008.1, read as the reverse complement.
CCGGAGTGGTGGCCGGCCTGGTGGCCCTCCAATTGCTGCTGCTTCTGCTCAGCGCCGTGGCCTTCACCCGTTACCGGGAGCCGGGAAGTACCACCGTGGTCTCCGGAGAGCGCCAGGTAGAAGAATGACCCCAGCTCCGCCCCGGCGGGCCAATGGCCCGCCGGGGCATTTCCTATTTCGCCGCGTTCAGCATATTTTCGATGAAAATTCCATATCCTTTGGTTGGATCGTTCAAGAGCACATGGGTCACGGCGCCCACCAGCTTTCCGTTTTGCAGAATCGGGCTGCCGCTCATGCCCTGGACAATGCCGCCGGTGGCGGCGATCAGCTCCGGGTCCGTGACGGAGAGGACCATGTTCCGGCTGTCGGCAGCGCCGGGCACCACCTTCAAAATTTCGATGTCATAGGAGCGGACCTCGTCCCCCTCCACGTTGGACAAAATGGTGGCCGGGCCCGGCCGGACCTCCCCGGCGGACGCCGCGGGCAGGGCCTGGGAGGTCTGCCACACCGCGGGGCTCTCCTCCACCGTGCCGAAAATACCGCTTTCCGTGTTGGCGCTAAGGTCTCCCAAATCCTGGGTCAGGTCAAAATCGCCCCGCAGCTCTCCCGCGTCTCCCGCCGCGCCCTTCTTCACCGCTTTCACCGTGGAGGGCAGGATGGAGCCGGAGGAGAAGGGCATCAGCAGCGCCGTGTCCACATCCGTGATGCCGTGGCCCAGGGCGCCGAAGTCCCCGGTGTCGGGGTCGTAATAGGTCACGGTGCCGATACCCGCCATGCTGTCCCGAATCCAGGCGCCGATGGAGTAGCCGCCCTGCTCATTGGGCTCCGGCGAGACGGACAGGGTCATGTTCTGGCTGCCGCGGCGCACCTGGAGGTCCGTGGGCTCCTCTCCTGTTTTTTGCAATAGAGACTGAAACTGCTCTGTGGAGCGGACGGTGACGCCGCCGCATTTGACAATGACATCGCCGGTCTGAAGGCCGCATTCCTTCGCCGGCGTGCCGCCGTCGGACAGCTTCACCACCAAAACCCCCCGGGAAAACAGCTTGATGCCCACCGTATGACCCACGGGAACCAGCATCCGGCCTGTGCCGCTCACCTCGGCGGCAAACGACCTGGGTCCGGCGCACAGGAGGAACGCCAGAGCCAGCGCCGCGCCGCACCGCAGCAGCCGCTTCGCGTTTTGCAAGGGTCCATACAATCCAATCACCCCTTTCAAAAAATCAGCCGGCACATACCGGCGCTCTTATCATCTGCCGAAGGGGCGAAAGCAGACGAAGCAAAAAGCGGCAGCATCTCCATGGCAGGGTGTTCCAGCTCCGGGGTTTGGGACGGTGCGAAAACCCCCGCAGGCAAAAACCTGCGGGGGTTTCCAAATTTTTTCAATCGTCCCTGCGGTTGAAGATTTTGAAAATGTCATCGAAGGGGTCGTCCTCCTCGGGCTTGGGCACGTCCTCCTCCTTCAGCGGCTCCGGCGCGGGCGCCGTGGGGACGGGCTGCTCCGCCTGGGCGGACTGGGCTGCGGCCATCTTGGGCAGCTGGCCCGGCTCCTTGTCAAAGCCGGTGGCGATGACGGTGACCCGGATCTCATCGTCCAGCGTCTCGTCGAAGGTGGCGCCGAAGATGGTGAGGGCGTCGGGGTGGACGGCGGCCTGGACCAGGGACGCGGCCTGCTCCACCTCCTCCAGCCCGATGTCCATGGAGCCGGTGACGTTGATGAGCACGCCCTTGGCCCCCTCGATGGAGGTCTCCAGCAGGGGGCTGGAGATGGCCATTCTGGCGGCCTCCTCGGCCTTGCCCTTGCCGGCGGCCCGGCCCACGCCCATGTGGGCCATGCCGGCGTTTTTCATGATGGCGGTGACGTCGGCAAAGTCCAGGTTGATGAAGCCGGTGTCCCGGATCAGGTCGGAGATGGACTGCACCGCCTGGCGCAGCACATCGTCGGCGATCTCGAAGGCGTTGGCGAAGGTGATCTTCTGGTCGGTGGCGTGCTTGAGCCGCTCGTTGGGGATAATCACCAGGGAGTCCACCTTGTCCTCCAACTCGGCGATGCCGGACTCCGCCTGCTGCATCCGGCGGCGGCCCTCAAACCCAAAGGGCTTGGTCACCACGGCCACAGTGAGAATGTCCATCTCCTTGGCGATCTCCGCCACGATGGGGGCGCCGCCGGTGCCGGTGCCGCCGCCCATGCCGGCGGTGATGAACACCATGTCGGTGTCCTCCAGGGCCTTGGCAATCTGGTTGCGGCTCTCCTCGGCGGACTTGCGGCCCACCTCGGGATCGGAACCGGCGCCCTGCCCGTGGGTCAGCTTTTCGCCGATCTGAATCTTGTAAGTGGCGCTGGAGACGTTCAGCGCCTGCTTGTCGGTGTTGACCGCCACGAAATCCACGCCCTTGGTGCCGGAGCGGACCATGCGGTTGACCACATTGTTTCCGCCGCCGCCCACACCGATGACCTTAATATTGACAACGGTATCGGGACCGGTTTCCAATCCAAATGCCATAGTGGTGCCTCCTGCTATCATTTGTGTAAAAGGGCGTCGCCGCCCTTCATAAGACCCAATATCCTGTATCTCACAGTATTTCACTCATTGTATGACACTTTCCCGCTCCGGTCAAGTGCCCCTCCGGGTTTTCGCCGCCTTTTTGCGAAAAAAATGAAAAGCTCTCGGTTTTCGCCTCACCTTCCCCGGGGAATGAAGTGGACCTCCCCGTTGTCGCTGCGCATGTCAAAGGTTCCGGTCATGTTGTCCTGGATGGCGCCGCTGTCCAGGCTCTGGCGCAGCATCCGCAGCTTCCGGGGATAGTCCGCGTCATAGGGCAGCCGGACGGTGAACCGCCCGCCGTAGTCCATGGTGAGGGTGGACACGTCCGCCAGGTGGATGGCGTCCACCTGCTCCAGCTCCCCCGCCTCCTCCAGCGCCGCCAGCAGCGCCAGCAGGCTCCGCTGCTGGCCGGCGTACTCCGAGGCCAGGGCGATCCGGGTCCCCACGGAGGGGGCCAGCAGGAGGCAGCCGTCGATGACGCCGTACTCCGACGCGGCGGCAGCCGTCCTCTGCTCCACAATCTTCCCGGAGGCGCTCACCAGCCAGGCGCTGTCCCCCTGGAACACCGCCATGGGGGTGCCGCACTCCTTCACGTCGATCAGCAGGGTGTCCGGCAGCTTGCGCCGAATCCAGACATCCTCGATGTTGATATAGGGCAGGGCGGTGGCGATGCTGTCCGCCATGCCGTACTTATTCAGCAAAAACAGGTTGTCGCCCAGCTCCACGCCGGTGGCCGCCCAGATCTCCTCCTGGGTGTAGCGCTGCTGTCCGGTGATCACCACCGTGTCCACCCGGAAAAACAGCGTCAGCGCCGCCACGATGGCCCCGCAGATCACCAGCACGGACAGGAGCTTATAGAGAAAGCCGAAGCTTCCCCTTCTCCGCCGGTTGGAATTTCTGCGTCTGGGCATACCTTGTCATCTCCTACTCTGTTTCTTCCGTCCGGAGGATCTCCGCCCCCAGGGCCCGCAGGTCCCCTGCGATGTCCTGGTAGCCCCGGTCGATGTGGCCGATCTCCGTCACCCGGGTCTCCCCCTCCGCCGCTAGGGCCGCCACGCACAGCGCCGCCCCGCCCCGGAGGTCGGTGCTCCGCACCGCCGCGCCCCGCAGCGTCTCCACCCCGGTGACCACCGCCACCCGGCCGGACACCCGGATCTCCGCCCCCATGCGGGTCAACTCATCCACGTGGCGGTAGCGGTTTTCAAAAATGTTCTCCTCAAACACGGTGGCGCCCCGGCTGCGCAGCAGCGCCGCCATCAAAACCGCCTGGGCGTCGGTGGGAAAGCCGGGGTAGGGCGCCGTCCGCACCGGGCGCACCGCCCGCAGCCGCTCCCGGCAGCGGCAGGCGATGCCCGCCTCGTCGGAGCGGATGGCGCAGCCCGCCTCCCGCAGCACGGCGGTGACGGTGGAGAGGTGAGCCTCCCGGGCCCCCCGCAAAAACACCTCGCCCCCGGCGGAGGCCGCCGCGCAGAGGTAAGTAGCCGCCGCGATGCGGTCCGGCATGACCGTGTAGGCGCAGCCGTGTAGCGGCCGCCCGCCCGTCACCGTCACCGTCGAGCCGCCGGCGCCGGAGACCTCCGCCCCGCAGGCGCGCAAAAACGCCTGGAGGTCCACAATCTCCGGCTCCCGGGCCGCGTTGGCGATCACGGTGGTGCCCTCCGCCCCGCAGGCGGCCAGCATCAAATTCTCCGTGGCCCCCACGGAGGGCAGGCTCAGCACGATCTCCCGCCCCTCCAGGCGGGGCGCCCGGCAGTGGAGGATGCCGCCGGCGTCGCCGATCTCCGCCCCCAGCTCCCGCAGTCCCGCCAAATGGAGGTCGATGGGCCGGGGGCCCAACTCGCACCCGCCGGGATAGCTCAGCTCCGCCTGGCCGCACCGGGCCAGGATGGCCCCCAGGAAAATGGCGGAGGACCGCATCTCCCGCATCAGTATATCAGAGATGGCGCAGCCGTTCAAGCCGGCGGTGTCCACCACCAGGCTGTCCCCCTCCCAGCGGGCACCGCAGCCCAGGGCCTCCAGAATCCGCACCGAGGCCTCCACGTCCCGCAGGCGGGGGCAGCCCCGCAGCTCCACCTGGCTGCCGGTCAGAATGGTGGCCGCCAGGATGGGAAGCACGCTGTTCTTCGCTCCCTGGATGGCCACCTCTCCCTCCAGGCACTTTCCGCCGCTGATCAAAAGCTGACTCATATTGTTCCCCTCCGTACCCAAGATGGTTTCATGCCCCATCCTATGGGCGGAGGCGCCGGGTGGTTACTTCGCAAGCGCCAGCACCGTCTGATAGATCCGCTCCGTGGCGTCCCGGATGCCAAGGGACGCCATGGCCCTTTCCATGGAGGCCCGGCGGCCGCCGTCGTGGAGGATGCCGCAGGCGGCCTGGAACAAGGCCTGGCCGGTGGCGTCCTGCTCCAGTAGCACCGCCGCGCCCCCCGCCTCCTCCAGCACCCGGGCGTTTTTCTCCTGGTGGTTGTTGGTGACGTAGGGGGAGGGCACGATCAGCGCCGGGACCCCCAGGGCCGTCAGCTCGCTGATGGTGGAGGCCCCGGCCCGGCAGATCACCAGGTCCGCCGCCCGCATGACGGGGGCCATGTCGTAGATATACTCCCGCAGCCGCAGCGCCGGGTGGGCCGCCAAGTCCACCCCCTTCTCCGCCAGCAGCGCCGTCAGCATGGGATAGTCGTTCTTCCCCGCGCCGTGGATGTGGTGGAAGGGCTCCTTCGCCGCCTCCAGGGCCAGGAAGTCCGCCATCCGCCGGTTCATGCCGGAGGCGCCCAGGGACCCCCAGAAGGAGACGATCAGGGGCCGCCCGTCGTCCACCCCCAGCGCCCGCTTGGCCTCCGCTTTGGTGAGGGTGAAGAAATCCCCCCGCACCGGCGTGCCGGTGACCAGCACCTTCTCCGGGTGCTTGTAGTGCGCCCGGCAGGCCTCAAACCCCACCAGGATGCGGTCTGCGAAGGGCTCCAGCATCTCCGTGGTGAGGCCGGGCACCATGTTGGACTCGTGGACCACCGTGGGGACGCCCGCCCGGGCCGCCGCCTTCACCATGGGAAAGCTGGCGTAGCCGCCGGTGCCCACCACGATGTCCGGCTCGAACTCCCGCAGCAGCGCCCGGGCCTCCCCCGGCGCCCGCAGCAGGTTGAACAGGGAGATCAGGTTGTGCCGCAGCTCCCGGGGCTTGCAGGAGCGGTGGAAGCTGGAGATGTGCACGGTGCGGAAGGGATAGCCCGCCTGGGGAATCAGGTCCTTCTCCAGCCCCCGCTCCGCCCCCACGAAGAGCACCTCCGCCCCCGGGTTCCGCTCCTGCACCGCCTGGGCCAGGGCAATGGCCGGGTTCACGTGCCCCGCCGTGCCGCCGCAGGTGAAAATGACCCGCTTCAATTCTTTCCTCATTCTACCAACCTCGCTTGCTTCCCCCAAAACGGGGCGGAGGGGAGACCGGCGGTCTCCCCGAAATTCTTCCAAAAATCGCTACCCCGCCCGGGTGGGCTTCATCTGCCTGGACACCGACAGCACGATTCCCATCTCCGCCAGCTGAATGGACAGGGCGGTGCCCCCGTAGCTGAAAAAGGGCAGGGAGATGCCGGTGGTGGGCAGCAGTCCCGTCACCACGCCGATGTTCAAAAAGGTCTGGAGGGCGATCAGCGTGGTGATGCCCACCACCAGGAGGCTGCCGAACCGGTCCCGGGCGTGGAGGGCGATCCAGAAGCCCCGGAGAATCAGCGCCGCGAACAGCAGCATGATGATGGTGGCGCCGATGAGGCCCAGCTCCTCGCAGATGATGGCGAAGATGAAGTCGTTGTGCTCCTCGGGCAGGTACAGGTACTTCTGCCGGCTCCTGCCCAGTCCCACTCCCAGCAGCCCCCCGGAGCCGATGGAGATCAGGCTCTGGACCAGCTGGTAGCCGTCGCCCTGGGCGTCCAGCCAGGGGTTGTGCCACATGGCGATGCGGGACTGGCCGTATTTGATGATGCCGGAGAGCATCAAAAACGCCACGCCGCCGGCGCCGCCCACGGCGGCCAGGACCCAGCCCAGGTGGATGCCGCCCACCAGCATCAGCACCGCGCCGGCGCCCAGGATCAAAACCGTGCCGGACAGGTGGGGCTCCAGCAGCATCAGCACCGAAATGACCCCCAGAATCAGCAGATAGGGGGCGATGCCGTACCGGGCGGTGTACATTTTGTCCTTCTTCTTGGAGATGCTGTCGGAGAAGTAGATCACCACCGCCATCTTGGCAATCTCCGAGGGCTGAATGGTGAAGAGCTCGCCGATGCCCAGCCAGCGGGTGGCGTTGTTCCGGGTCACCGCCAGGGGATTCCCCGGGATGATGACCAGCAACAGCAAAAAGATGGCGAGGTACAGCAGGGGCTTCGCCAGGCCCCGCAGCCGCTGGTAGTTGAAGCGGCTGATGAGGAACATGGCCGCGATGCCCGCCACGGCGAAGATGCCCTGGCGGACGAAGTAGTGGGTGGGGTCGCTGTTGATGTAGTAGGCGGAGGGGAAGCTGGCGGACAGCAGCATCACCAGGCCGATGCCGGACAGGAGAATCACCAGCAGGCAGAAGGGCAGGTCGATGGGTCCCCGGGCCAACTCCCGGCTCTCCTGCTCCTTTTCCCGCAGCCGCTGCTGCCGCTCCTGCCGGGCCAGGGCCTCTTCCCTGGACATGGGCCTGCGCCGTCTCTGGGCCATGCGGCTCCCTCCCCTCTCTCAAACTTGCTTCGGCGGTGTCAGTGCCGCCCCTGAATTCCCCAATAGGCCAGCGCGCAGCACACCAGCGTGATGCCGGAGAACACCGCCACCAGCTTTGCCTCGCTCCACCCGGACAGCTCCAGGTGGTGGTGCAGCGGCGCCATTTTGAAAAAGCGCTTGCCGTGGGTGGCCTTGAAATAGCCCACCTGAATGATGTCGCTGACGGTCTCCGCGATGTAGATGACGCCCACGGGAATCAGAATCAGGGGCATATCCATGGCAAAGCCCAGGGCCGCCACCGCGCCGCCCAGAAAGAGGCTGCCGGTGTCGCCCATAAAGGTCTTGGCGGGATGGTGGTTGTAGACGAAGAAGGCCGCCAGCCCCCCCGCCAGGGCCGCCGGAAACAGGGCCAGGGCCGTCATGCGCCACACGGCGGCGGTAACGGTAAAGAACGCCATCACCACAAAGGTGACGCTGGCGGCCAGGCCGTCGATGCCGTCCGTCAGGTTCACCGCGTTGACGCAGCCCACGATGACGAAGGCGGCGAACACCAGGTACACCACCCAGTTCATGGTCACCGTCACGTTGGCGAAGGGGAGGTAGAGCCGGTTGGTCAGCAGGCCCTCATAGCGCATCAGGCACAAAAACACCACCGCCGCCGCCAGCTGCAGCACGAACTTCTGCCGGGCGGTGAGGCCCTCGTTCTGGTGCTGGCGGACCTTGCGGTAGTCGTCCACAAAGCCGATCAGCCCGAAGATCAGGGCGAAGAGGTAGACGTACAGGTGGGTGAACTCCCCCGCCAGCATCCGCTCCCAGCCCAGGACAAACACCGTCACCCCGGCACCGATGATGAACATGATGCCTCCCATGGTGGGGGTGCCGGCCTTGCCGGCGTGCCAGGTGGGGCCGTCCGCCCGAATCTCCTGCCCCGCCTTCAGCTTCCGCAGCTCCGGAATCAAAAACCGTCCGATCACCAGCGTCAGCACAAAGCTGACGCCCGCCGCGATCCAAATTGACAAATCCATTGGTCTCTCCCTCTCCCTTTTCTGCCGCCGGGTTCCCGCCCCGGCGCTTTTGTGTCTCTCAGCGGCCCTGGGCCAGATAGTCCGCCACGATCTCCCGCTCATCCATGTGGCGCTTGACGCGGCCCACCTCCTGGTAGGTCTCGTGGCCCTTGCCGCACAGGGCGATGACATCCCCCGGCCTGGCGTGATCCAGGCAGTAGTGGATGGCCTCCACCCGGTCCTCCACCACCACGTAGGGGGTTTTTGTCCCCGCCAGCCCCGGCAGGATGTCGGCGATGATGTCGCCGGGGACCTCGGTGCGGGGATTGTCGGAGGTGACCACCACCAGATCCGCGATGCGGGCGGCGATGGCCCCCATCTTGGGCCGCTTGGTCTTATCCCGGTCGCCGCCGCAGCCGAAGAGGGCGATGGTCCGCCCCTTGGCGAAGCCCTTCACCGTGCCCAGGACGTTTTCCAGGCCGTCGGGGCTGTGGGCGTAATCGACGAGGACGGTGTAGTCCTTCCCCGGCGTGGGCACCACCTCCACCCGGCCCTTCACGTGGGGCACCCGGGCCAGGGCCTGGGCGCTCTTCTCCAGGGGGATGCCCAGGGCCAGGGCGGCCCCCAGTACATCCAGGGTATTATATACCATGAAGCCGCCGGGAATATGCACCCGGACGGGCACCCGTTCGTCTTTTGTCACGGCGGTGAAGGCCACATGGTCCGCCGCCAGGCGGATGTCCTCCGCCCGCAGGTCCGCCGCCGCCCGCTCCCCGTAGGTGAGCACCGGGCAGGCGGCCTGTTCCAGCAGCCGGGGCGTCCAGGGGTCGTCGGCGTTCACCACGCCCCGGTCGCAGTTTTGAAAGAGGATGGCCTTGGCGTCGCAGTAGGCCTCCATGGTGCCGTGAAAATCCAGGTGGTCCTGGGTCAGGTTGGTGAAGATGCCCACGGCGTAGTGCACGCCGTAGACCCGGTCCAGCGCCAGGGCGTGGGAGGAGGTCTCCATTACCACGTGGGTGCAGCCCGCGTCCCGCATCTGGGCGAAGAGCCGCTGGACCTCGAAGGACTCCGGCGTGGTCCGCTCCGTGGGGAGGCTCTCGCCGCCGATCATGTTCTGATTGGTGCCGATGAGGCCCACCTTGGCCCCGGCCTCCTGCTCCAAAATGGCCTTGAGGAGGTAGGTGGTGGTGGTCTTGCCGTTGGTGCCGGTGACCGCCGCCATGGTCATCGCCTCGGCCGGGTGGCCGAAGAAGTTGGCGCCCACCACCGCCAGGGCCCGGCGGGAGTCCGCCACCTGGACGTAGGGCACCGCCTCCTCCGGCGGCCGCTCGCACAGCACCGCGGCGGCCCCCGCCGCCGCGGCCCTGCCGATGAAGGCGTGGCCGTCGGAGGCAAAGCCGGTCATGGCCACAAACAGCTCCCCGGGCCGGGTGGTCCGGGAGTCGTAGCTGACGCCGGGGACCTCCATCTCCCAATCCGCCGTGGCGGACAGGACCTCCAGCCCCCGCAGCAATTCTCTCAATTTCATCCGTACGCGCCCCTTTTCTCGTTCTGGCACCTGTGATGCCCGTTTCCCTTTATTATAGACAGGGCAAAACGCGGCGTATACAGGGAATGGTGCCCAAAACCTTGCAAATCCTGCCCTCAGTCCAGCACGGAGCTGTCACCGAACTGGACGGTGACCACGTCGCCCGCCGCCAGCAGCGTCCCCTCCCCGTGGGACTGGGAGATGGCGTGGACGTTGCCGGAGGTGGAGGTGACGGCGCCCGCCACCTTCATGATGAGCCCCGCGTTGGTCAGCGCCTTGTTGGCCTCCGAGGCGGTGAGGCCCACCACATTGGGCACGGTACAGGGGGTGTCCGGCCGCTGGCCGCCCAGATAGAGGATGATGGCGGCGTTGTTGGGGACGATGGCGCCCCCCGCCGGGGTCTGGTCGGTGACGGTCTCCCCGGCGCCCAGGGTGCGGCAGTCAAAGCCGGAGGCCTCCATCTTCGCCTTGGCGTCGGCCAGGGTCATGCCCACCACGTTGGGCACGGCGGCGTCGGCGCCCACCAGCTCCTCGGCGGAGAAGTCCGGCTCGATGCCCAGGTGGGGCAGAATCTCGCCCATGATCTTGCTGGCGGTGGGGGCCACCATGTTGCCGCCGGAGACGTAGACGCCGGTGTTCCGGCTGGGGGTATCCATGGTCAGCAGCATGATGTACTTCGGATTGTCCGCCGGGGCAAAGCACATGAAGGACACCACCACGTCGCCCTGGGGGTTGCTCTCGGTGCGGGTGCCGGTCTTGTCGGCGGTGCCGGTCTTGCCGCCGATGCGGTAGCCCACCACCTGGCCGTTTTTGCCGGTGCCGCTGGCCACCACGTACTCCAGGCACCGGCGGACGGTGGCGGAGGTCTCCTCGCTGATGACCTGGCGGACGGGGGTGGTGTCGTGCTGGCTGACGATGTTGCCGCCGTCGTCCAGCACCTGGTCCACCACGTAGGGGGTGTAGAGATAGCCGCCGTTGATGCAGGCCGCCTGGGCCCGGATCAGGTGCAGGGGGGTGACGGTGAAGGTCTGGCCGAAGGCGTAGGACGCCAGGGAGACCACGTTGCTGTTGAAGTTCTTCTCACTGGCGAAAATGCCCGTCACCTCGCCGATCATGTCCACCCCGGTGGGCTCCATCAGCCCGAAGGCCTTCAGATACTGGTAGTATTTCTCCGTGCCGATCTTCAATCCCATGTTGATAAAGGCGGGGTTGCAGGAGTTGCCCACCGCCTGCTCCAGGGTCTGGCTGCCGTGTCCGCCCTTCTTGGAGCAGTTGATGGGCTTTCCCCAGCCCTGGACCTTGATGGACCCGGAGCACTGGAAGGTGCTGTTCAGGTTCACCAGCCCCTCCTCCAGCGCCGCCGCCAGGGTGATGGGCTTGAAGGTGGAGCCGGGCTCATAGGTGGAGTCGATGCACTTGTTGCGCCACTGGGTCTGCACCATGCTGCCGGTGGCCGCGCTCACCGCCGCCTGGTAGTCCTCCTCCGTGGCGTAGCTGCTCCGGTTTTTCTCCAGTTCCGCCAGCTTGGCATTGAGCTGGGCCCGGAGCTTCTCGTCGTAAATGCTGCCGTAGTCCTGGAGGTCGTAGTTGGGGTAGGAGGCCATGCCCACAATGGCGCCGGTGTTCACCTCCATGACGATGCCGGTGCCGCCGTTTTTCGCGTCGAACCGCTCCAACATGCTCTCCATGTTCTTCTCCAGGGCGTGCTGCACGGTGGTGTCCAGCGTCAGCACCAGACTGTCGCCGTTCTGGGCGTCGTAATACTGCTCATACTGGTAGAGGAGGTCGGTGTTCCGGGCGTTTTTGGCGGTGACAGTCAGACCGGAGGTCCCCTCCAGCACGCTCTCGTATTTGGCCTCCAGGCCCACGCCGCCCTTGTTCTCGCCGTTGACGAAGCCGATGATGTTGGAGGCCAGGGAGCCGTAGGGGTAATACCGCTTGGAGTCTGGCTCCATGTACACCCCCCGGAGCTTCTGCCGCTGGCCCTCGGGCACCTCGCTTCCCGCGTCGTCGATCTGGCCGTTGATGAAGCGGCGCACCTCGTCGGCCACGTCCTGCTCCACCCGCAGCTTCACAATCTCGTACTGGGACCAGGTGCGCTCCATCTTCTTTTCAATGGTGCCCACGTCCACGCCCAGAATGCGGTTCAGTCCCCGGGCGATGTAGTCCCCGTCCCGGATCGCCGGCGGGACGTAGGTCTCGCCCTTCTCCGCCGCCTTGCCGGCGGCGTCCTTCTGCTTGGCCTCCTGGCTCTCCACGTACTGCTTGATCTCCTGGGGGGAGACGAACACCGTCTCCGCCGTGGCGGAGATGGCCAGGGGGGTCAGGTTCCGGTCGTAAATGGTGCCCCGGGAGGCGGTGATGACGGTGGAGCGGGTCTGCTGGGCCACCGCCTGCTCCTGGAGCTTGTCGTGCTGGCGGATCTGCAGATCGTACAGCTTCCAGAACAGCGCCAAAAAGGTGCACACGCCCAGAAGCACCATCACCAAAACCGTCCGGCTGCGGATGACCTGGTTGGCCCGGCGGGCGGCGTCACTTTTTCTGCGGGGATTGCTTGCCATGATCCTTCTCCCTTTCAGGCGGGCGGTCCGCCTCCTGTTGCTGTGACCGAAACGGGGGAGCAAGAAGACGTCTTCTTACTCCCCGCGTTCCAGTCCATCCCATATATAGTGCGGCGGTCAGTCGAAATATTCCACCACCGCATAGATCCCGTGGTTCAAAGACGCCAGCAGCCGGCTGAGCACGCTGGGCTCCTTCTTCTGGTAGACCACGGCGCTGTCCCCTTCGCTGAGATCGATATAGTAGATCTGGCTGCCGCTGGGCTTGCTCATGCCGGAGGCCTCTGCCGCCTCCCGCACCGTGGCCAGATCGTACATCTGCTCGTACTGGGTGGTGAGGCGCACGTTCTCCGTCTCCAGGACGGAGAGCTGCTGCTTCAGCTCCACCGTGCCGGCGGAGAGCACCATCAGCTGGATGTAGCTCATCAGCACCAGCACCGCCAGGCCGATGACGGCGCCGAAGCCCAAAACGGTCAGGGGGGAGACCTTCTGCCGCTCCCGGACCTGCACCTTCTCCACGCTGCGGACCTTCGGCTGCTCCCGGACCGCCTCCCGGCGGCGGGGTGCCTCCCCGGCGTGGCGCAGCTCCCGCTCCCGAAGCTCCCAATCCAGGTCATACGCCAGACTGCCGCTGACGGCGTGCTGGCTGCGATAGCGCAGTTCCCGCGCTGCGGATGCCACGATGAAACTCCTCCCTCCGTCCATTGGTACACACACACACGTCAAAAGGGGCTGTCCCCTTTTTGAATCAAAGCACGGCGTCCTCGCACCGCTCCGCCACCCGGAGCTTGGCGCTTCTCGCCCTGGGATTCTCCGCCAGCTCCTCCGGCCCGGCCACGATGGGCTTTCGGGTCAGCAGCTTCACCTGGGGCTTTTTCCCGCACACGCACACCGGGAATTCCGGTGGGCAGGTGCAGCCCCGGGACAGGTCCTGCATCGTCCGCTTCACGATGCGGTCCTCCAGGGAGTGAAAGGTGATAACCGCCAGCCGCCCGCCGGGCCGCAGGCCGTCCACCGCGGAGCGCAGCATGGGCGGCAGGGCGTCCAGCTCGCCGTTGACGGCGATGCGGATGGCCTGGAAGCTGCGCTTGGCGGGGTGCTGCTTCTCCCGCAGCGCCGCCGGGGGCATGGCCCCCTTGATGACGTCCACCAGCTCCAGCGTGGTGGCGATGGCCCGCTCCTCCCGGGCCCGGACAATGGCCCGGGCAATGGCGGGGGCGTACCGCTCCTCCCCGTATTCATAGAAGATCCGCCGGAGCTGATCGGCACTCCAGTCGTTGACCACCTCGTAGGCCGTCAGCGGCGCCTGGGTATCCATCCGCATGTCCAGCGGCGCGTCCTGCATGTAGGAAAAGCCCCGGGAGGCGTCGTCCAGCTGGGGGGAGGAAACCCCCAGGTCGAAGAGCATCCCGTCGGCGCCGGCGACGCCTGCCTCCCGCAGGACGCCGCCCAGCTCCGCAAAATTCTGATGGACCAGCGTCACATGGTCCATCCATGGCGCCAGACGCTCTCTGGCCGCGTCGATGGCCGCCATGTCCCTGTCGATACAGATGAGCCGGCCGGTGGCGAGCCTTTGGGCGATCTCTCTGGAGTGCCCAGCCCGGCCCAGTGTACCGTCCACATAGACCCCGTCGGGCCGTATTGCCAATGCCTCGATGCACGCGTCCAAAAGGACCGGCTTGTGGGTGTATTCCATGGTCCCTTACCCCCGGTTTCTGCGGGCGCGGGCCAGGGCGTCCATGGCGGCCGCCATGTCGTCGCTCTCCAGCATCCGCCGCTCCCGCTCGGTCCAGGTCTGCTCGTCCCAGATTTCCGCAAAGGAGTTCAGTCCCACGATGGTCGCCGTCTTCTTCAGTCCCGCATGGGCGCGCAAATTGGCGGGGATCAGCACCCGCCCCTGGGCGTCCGGCTCACACTGGACGGCGTTGGCGTACAGCAGTGTCAGCGCCCGGGCCTCGGTGTAGCTGAGCTCGTCCATCTCGTCGGACATCTGCTCCCACTTCGCCTGGGGATAGATGGTCAGGCAGTGCTCCGCGCCGATGGTGATGGTGAAGGTGTCCCCCAGTGCCTCCCGCATGGCGGAGGGAATGACCAGGCGGCCCTTGGAGTCGATGCTGTTGTTGGATTTCCCCAGCAGCCGCGCCATGGATCCGCCCCCCTTTTCCCCGCTTTTTGGGTTTGAATGGGACTCGTCTGGCACCCGGTTGCACCTTTTACCCACTTTTCCCCACCAATGATTTGAGTATACGAAAATATTCCCGGAATTGCAAGGATTTTTTTCGGTCAGGAAACCCGCAAAAACGGCTGAAAATCCGCAAAAATCGGCAAAATCGGCAGGAATAAAACAGGCGTTCGAGGTTCCTCCCCCGGTTTACGTAAAATCAAGAACACCCGACGGCACAACATCTTGTGCCGTCGGGTGTTCTATTCCCATCGGTATCTCAAAATCTTGGGTTTCGCCAAAAAGTTCCACCGGATTTTTCGTCGTTTTTTACAAATTTTCCGCGATTACGGTCACCCCGCCCCGGCGGAGGGGGTCACTCCTCCCCGGCGGGCGCCGCGGGGGCGGTCTTTCCGTCCAGCTTGTCCCGCTGGGCCTGCATCTTGGCGGCGGAGGCGGTGCGGAACTGGACCCGGGACTGCTTCACCTCGTCCAGGGCGGCCTGGACGGCCTCCTCCGTGCGGGCCAGGGCGTCCTCGGCGTACTCGTTGGCCACCTGGTAGAGCTTGCGGGAGCGCTCCTCCGCCTGGGCCACGATCTGCCGGGCCTTCTCCTTGGCGGCGTACAGCACCTCGCTCTCGGAGACCTTGGTCTTGGCCTCCAGCTCCGCCTGGCGCATCATGCGCTCCACGTCCCGCTTGGCGTCGTCCACAAATTTCTCCCGGGCGGCCAGCAGCTCCTGGGCCCGCTTGATCTCCACCGGCAGCTGGGCCCGCAGCTCGTCCAGCAGGTCCAGCATCTCGTCCCGGTCCACCATGCTCATGTTGGGCTTCAGGGCCGGGGCCTTGGCGTCCTCAATCCGCTCATACAGCATATCGATCAGGCGGCTGATATCATTTGCCATCGCTTTGTTCCTTCCTCTCCTCCGCCATGCGCCGCACCAGGGAGATGATGGACGCGGGCAGGTATTTTTCCAGGGGCTGGCCGTAGCGGATCATCTCCCGGGCCATGGAGGAACTGAAGTGCTGATACGCCGGGCTGGCCGGCAGCAGCAGCGTCTCCAGCTCCGGGTAAATGCCCCGGTTGATGAGCGCCATCTGGTATTCCACATCAAAATCCGTCACGTTCCGGACGCCCCGGACGATGACGCCGGCCCCGTGGGCCACGGCAAAGTCCGCCAGCAGTCCCGGCCACAGCTCCGCCTCCACATTTCCCAGGTCCGCCACGGCGGTCCGCACCAGGAGGAGCTTTTCCTCCGGCGTAAACATCTGGTTCCGCTTTTCCGCATTGGGGCTGACGCAAACGCACACCCGGCCAAAGGAGGCGGCGGTGCGGCGGATGATGTCCAGATGGCCCAGGGTGATGGGGTCGAAGCTGCCGGAGCAAATGGCTGTTTTCATGGGGCTTGTTCCTCGTTCTCTTGGTTTGCGTCCCGGCGGTACACGCTCAGGCCGATCTTGCCGTACCGGTAGGTGCGGCGGAGGCGGTAGGGCGGCGCCAGGGCCGGAAGGACCCTGTCCGCCGGGTGTTCCGCAACAATTATACCATGGGGCGCCAGAATGTCAAACCCCGCGAGGCGGGTCAGCGCCGGCTCCAGCAGTCCCGCGGCGTAGGGCGGGTCCAGGAACACCAGGTCGAACTTCTCCCGCAGGGAGGCCAGGTACTCCATGGAGTCCCCGGGGACCACCCGGGCCCGGTCCTGGAGCTGCGTCACCCGCAGGTTCTCCCGGATGAGCTTCACCGCGTCGGGCCGCCGGTCCACAAACACGGCGGAGGCCGCCCCCCGGCTGAGGCACTCGATGCCCAGCTGGCCGGTGCCCGCAAACAGGTCCAGCACCCGGCGGCCCTCAATGTCGAACTGGAGGATGCTGAACATGCCCTCCTTCACCCGGTCGGTGGTGGGACGGGTCTCCATCCCCTCCAGCTCCTTCAGTCTGCGGCCCCGGGCGGAGCCTGTGATCACGCGCATACATGTCTCCCTCTTCTTCTCCCGGCCCGGCCGGAAGGGCGTTTTGTCTATTTTACGGCAATCTGCGGCGCATTTCAATACTTTCCTTCTGCAAAGCGCGGATTCGTGGGGATGGAGACCGGCGGCGGTCTTCCGCCTGTCCGGGATGGCCCACTCCGCGGGGGCGGGGGATGTCCGCCCTGTGAGGGCGGGGGCGTCCGCGCGCAGCGCGGAGCAGGAGATGCTGCGCTCCCTGTGGGGGAGCGGGGGTACCTGCGCACCCGGCGCGGGGGCGCGGAGTCCCCCGCCCCGCGCCACTGCGCGAACGTCCCCCTTCCCCCTCTGTCCCTTTTTCCACTTGTGCTTTACCGAAGAATCGTATATAATAAGTACTCAAAAGTACGCAGTTACCAAGGGGCCTCCGGTTCCCTCCATCTATACCAGGAAAGAAAGGATGTTCTCATGATTCAATTTAAGTCTGATCAGGGCGAGGTCTCCGTCAGCAGCGCCGTGTTCTCCAACATCACGGGCATGGCCGCCACAAACTGCTTCGGCGTCAAGGGCATGGCCTACCGCTCCATGACCGACGGCCTGGTACACCTGCTGCGCCGGGAGGCCATGAGCAAGGGCGTCAGCATCACGTACCACGACGACAACTCCATCTCCATCGAGCTCCACATCATTGTGGAAAACGGCGTCAACCTCCCCGCAGTATGCCGCTCCATCATGAACGAGGTCCGCTACGTGGTGACCAAGAACACCGGCGTCCCCGTGAAAGCGGTGGATGTGTGCGTCGACTCCATGACCCTGTAAGGGAGGAACAGAAGGAATGAACGAACAAATCACCGGCGCGCTGTTCAAGCAGATGATGCTCCACGGCGCCGCCGTTATCACCGGCCAGAAGCAGGCCATCAACGACCTGAACGTGTTCCCCGTCCCCGACGGCGACACCGGCACCAACATGTCCATGACCATCGGCGCCGCCGTGGCGGAGCTGCGCAAAACCGAGCCCCCCACGCTGACCAAGGCCGCCGACCTCACCGCCTCCGCCCTGCTGCGGGGCGCCCGCGGCAACTCCGGCGTCATCCTCTCCCTGCTGTTTCGGGGCCTCTCCAAGGGCCTGAAGGGCCGGGAGAGCGCCGACGCCGCCGCCTTCGCCGCCGCCATGCAGGAGGGCGTCTCCTCCGCCTATAAGGCGGTGATGAAGCCCGCCGAGGGCACCGTCCTCACCGTGTCCCGCCTGGCGGCCAAGCGGGCCGTGGACGCGGCCGCCGCCGGGGAGACCGACGTGGAGGCCGTGCTGGCGGAGGCCATCCGGGAGGGCTACGAGGCCCTGGCCCAGACCATCGAGATGAACCCGGTGCTGAAAAAGGCCGGGGTGGTGGACGCCGGCGGCAAGGGCTACCTGCTGATCCTGGAGGGGATGCTGGCGGCCCTGCGGGGCGAGCCGCTGCCGGAGACAGCGGAGGCGGAGAGCGCCCCCGCCCAGGAGAAGGCGGATTTCGCCGCCCTCTCCGGCGAGGACATCACCTTCACCTTCGACACGGTGTTCATTGTCCGCAAGACGGTGGAGAAGTCCCTGGAGCCGCTGCGGGCCTATCTCGCCGGCATCGGCGACAGCCTGGTGATCGGCGAGGACGACGAGGCCTTCAAGGTCCACGTCCACACCGACATCCCCGGCAGCGCCCTCAGCGAGGCCCAGAAGTACGGCACCCTGGAGCTGGCCAAGATCGAGAACATGCGCACCCAGGCCGACGACCTGGCCGCCGGCAGGGCGGCCCAGAGCGTGGACGATCTGGAGGCGGCCCAGGAGGCGCCCCAGGCCCCCGCCCAGCCGGAGAAGGCCTACGGCTTCCTGGCGGTGTGCGCCGGGGAGGGCCTGGCCGCCGTGTTCCGGGACCTGGGCGCCGACGGCGTGGTCTCCGGCGGGCAGACCATGAACCCCTCCACCGAGAGCCTGCTGGCGGGGGTGGAGAAAATCCCCGCCGAGACTGTGTTCATTCTGCCCAACAACAGCAACATCATCATGGCCGCCCAGCAGTGCAGCGCCCTGACGGAGAAGCACGTGGTGGTCATCCCCACCAAGACGGTGCCCCAGGGCATCACCGCCATGATGAACGTGGATTTCGAGGCCCCAGACGCCCAGGCCATCACCGACGCCATGACCGAGAGCCTCTCCACCGTCACCACCGCCCAGATCACCTACGCCGCCCGGGACTCCGACTTTGACGGTTTCGCCATCAAGGAGGGGGACTATCTGGCCCTGGAGGAGGGCAAACTCTTCGGCACCGGCAGCTCCCTGGACGCCCTGCTGGAGCAGCTGGCGGCGGACGCCGTGGCGCGGGACGCCTCCTTCCTCTCCCTCTACTTCGGCGAGGACGTGACCGAGGAGGAGGCCCAGCGGGCCGGACAGCTCTTCGAGGCCGCCTGTCCCGACGCGGAGGTGGCTGTCCTCTCCGGCGGCCAACCCGTCTATTACTATATCATCTCCATGGAATGACCCAAAGAGGCCGCCGTTTGAAACGGCGGCCTCTTTTTTATGCCCCGCCGAAGCGGGGAATAGCTCACGGCTCCCCCTGAAACTGGCGCAGGTTCTCGTTCAGGGTCCGGGTGTCCCGCCGCCGGGCGGCGTGCCGTCCCACCCACACGGCCAAAAGGCCCAGCTCCAGCAGCGCCGCCAGCACCGCCCCTCCCCAAAGGGGGACGCCGGAAAACCACCCCAGCGCCAGGCCCCCCCCGGCGAACAGCCCGTTGGCCAGGGCCGCCCACGCGGCGGTGCGCCCCGCCAGCGCCCTCCGGCTCAGCTCCCGGTCCGGGAAGAGGGGCATCTCCGCCAGCGCCAGCAGCAGACAGGCCGCCATCATTTGAAAGACGGTCCAAACCGCCATCTGCCCGCTGCCCTGGAGCAGGCTCACCGCCCCCCGGACGCCCACCAGGGACAAAAAGTACAGTCCCATGTACCGCTTCACATCCATTCCCCACCGGTACGCCTGTAAAAATTCGCTCATAGCCGCCTCCTTTACATGCCCAGCCGCTCCCGCAGAAGCGGCGCGTAGTGCCGTGAGATCAACACCCGCTCGCCGTTGCGCATGGTGGCCTCAATCCGCCCAGCGGCGCAGCTGCGCAGCTTTCGGATGCCGTGGAGATTCACCACCATGGACCGGCTGGCCCGGCAAAAGCCCAGGGGCTCGTACCGGCTCTCCAGCTCCAAGAGGGTCAGGGCCGTGGGCCACACCGCCTCCTCGCAGTACAGCCACGTCCGCTCCTCCACCGACTCCGCGTACAGCACTTCCCCGGGCCGGAGGAACACCGGCTCCCGCTCCTCCGTCCAGGCGCAGAGGGTCTGCATGCCGGAGCGCAGGAGCGAGAGGATGTGGAGCATCTCCCCGTCCAGCTCCCGGCAGCGCAGGACCACCTCGTTCTCCGGCACGTCTCTGTGTTCCACTGTGATCTTCATAAATCCCTCCTCTGTCGGCCGACACCCTGAGCATAGCGGTTTCCGGCGGGTTGGGCAAGGCCTGTACCGCCCAAAGGCCTTTGGAGGGCGGCAGAATGCAAATCTCCCCACGTTTTCCAAAGGAAAACGCGGGGAGATGGTCTTACAGCCCTTCCAGCTCGGCGTTGATCCGCTCCTCGCAGGACCGCATGGCCAGGATGGTCTTCTCCATCAGCTCCTCCAGCGGCCAGCCCAGGCGCTCCGCCCCCTCCCGGATGACGTCCCGGGAGCAGCCGGCGGCAAACTTCTTGTCCTTGAACTTCTTTTTCAAGGAGCTGACCTCCATATCGCAGACGCTCTTGCTGGGCCGCATCAGGGCCGCCGCGCCGATGAGGCCCGTCAGCTCGTCCGCCGCAAAGAGGACCT
The DNA here is from genome assembly GCF_900544955.1 of uncultured Oscillibacter sp. Lineage (GTDB taxonomy): Bacteria > Bacillota > Clostridia > Oscillospirales > Oscillospiraceae > Oscillibacter. Next base: position 30,050 of record NZ_UQXD01000008.1, on the reverse strand, counting down.
TCTCCATCTCGTGGACCGGCTCCACGTCGGAGCAGAGGCCGTAGCCGTGGCAGCACACGGCGCGGACGAATTCCTCGCCGCAGCCGATCTCCGCCAGCAGCTCCGGGGCCTTTTTGCAGTGCTCCTCCGGCCACCGCTCAAAATCCACGTCGTGGAGCAGCCCCACCGTGGCCCAGAAGTCCCGGTCCGCGCCGTGGCCCAGCTCCTCCGCGTACCAGCTCATCACGCCCTCCACCGTCAGGGCATGCTGGATGTGGAAGGGCTCTCCGTTATACTTGCGCAGCAGCGCCAGGGCCGCCGCGCGGTGGGGGCAGGTTTTCATGGCGATCTCTCCTTTTGTATTCAAAATCCGTTTCTGCCAGTATAGCCGCATTTCGCGCGCTTTTCAAGCCCCGGCGCCGGGGACTTTCCAAAGGCCGTACCCGTCCAGGGAATTGAAAAAGCAAAACCGGAGAGAGAGGGCCCCGCCGTCCAGGCCGCCCGTTCCAGGTCGATGGTCAGGGGATACGTCTGGAGATTTACGCCGTTGCCGTCCGCATTCCTCCCGGCGTACAGCACCGAGAGATAGCGCCCATCGCACAGCAGCGGGGTGAACTCCATCTCCCCGACCAGGCCATCCGATAAAACGCTTTGGAATCGCTGCCCATCTCCTCGCATATGCGCTCCTCCTGCCGGAAGCTCTCCGCCGCGTTGGCGGCGGTCGCATCCCACCGCACCGTCTGCAGCGCCGTGTCCAGCAGCATCAGATTCACCGCGTCCGCCTCCGGCACGCCGGAGATCCGGGGAAACCGGAGGTCCAGGTCGGCGACGGATACCGTGCGTCCCGGCTGAACGTCCGCCTATTCCATGCGGCAGCGGACCGCGGAGGCCGTCACGTCCCCATAGGCTGCGGCGGATTCCACCGCCGTCTCCGCGCCGGGATCCTCCATCAATTCCAGCGGCAAAGACGCCTCTGCAACGGGCGCCGGCGGGGGGACCGCCCCGCAGCCCGCCAGCAGCAGGCAGACCGCCAGCAGGACCGGCAACCGTCTCACGTCACACCGCCTCCCGGGGATCCGGATCCCCGTCCAGCGTCACAAAGTAGTCGTAGTAGGGCAGCAAGAAGTCGTACCCCCGCTTCAGCCGGTCCACAATCCCCCGGCCGAAGAGCTCGTCCGTCAGCTCCTCGCTGTGGCAGATGCTGAAGGACTTCATCCGGTACCAGGGCTCCAGCAGCGGGGAGGGGGCCTGGGCCCGGGGGCGCTTGTAGTCCTCCGCCTCCAGCACAAACTCCTCCTGCCGCTCCAGCGCCCGGGTCAGCCGCTCCATCGCCGCCGGGTCCCGGTCGATGCGGGCGCGGAGCTTGGCCATGGTGAGGGGCCTCGGCAGGTAGTAGCCCATGCCGTAGGTCCACCCCTCCGGCATCAGCTCAAACCAGAAGGTGGGGTGGGCGGTCCACTGCTCCGAGGGCTGCTCCACGGAGAACCACAGGCTCTCCTTGTAGGGCCCCCGGCCGTGGAGGCGGCGGGCGTCCCGGTAGATGCGGGTCACCTTGCGGATCAGGCCATAGTCCGGTCGCTTCTCCTGTAAAAATTCGTAAATCTCGTCTCCCAGCTCCACCATGGGGCGGTAGAAGTGCTCCAGGTAGAGGTTCTTGTGGGATTCAAACCAGGTCCGCTCGTTGTTGAAGCGGATGCCCCACATGAAATCCACGGTCTCGTCGGTAAATCCGGTAAACATGGCGCCCTCCGTCGGTCATTCAAATTGAGGCAAGTATAGCACATCCGTTCCCGTCCGGCAAGGGCAAAAAGGGGCCGGGCGCCGCGGCGCCCGGCCTCCCCTCCCGATCCCGGCGGTCCGGGGCGCCCCGCGCCCCGGCTCCGCCTCATCCGTTTTGCAGCCCCCGCTCCAGCAGGCTCATCAGCTCCCCGGCGTGGCGGTACTCGTCGGCGCTGAGCTCCTTGAGCAGCTTCGCCAGGCACACGTCCGTGGTGCCGTCCGCCGCCCGGGCGTAGTTGAGGCCGTTGCAGGCCTCGGCGTGGTACCGCTCCCGCAGGGCGGGGCACCACCGGCCGATGTAGATGCGCTCGCAGCTGACGTTGGGCCGGTAGCAGGTGGCGGTGATGAGATAGTACACCGCCATCAGCCGCCGGGCGTGGCCGCCCTCGTCCGCGGCGATGTCCCGCAGCCGCTGCCGGGCCCAGGTGGGGGCCTGGCGGGCCAGGGCCAGGTAGTAGCGCCGGTCCCCCAGCTCCTCCTCGATGAAGCCGGTGAGCACGGAGAGCATCTCCGCCGCCGCGCTGCCCATGCAGCAGGGGTCCGGCTCCGCGCCGGGCAGCTGGCTCTCCTGGCGGGTCTGGACGGGCGTCAGGGCGGAGACGGTGGGCTCCGCAGGCGTGGGGGCGGTGGCCGCGGGCATCGTCAGCTCCTCCCGCCGCGCGCCGGGATAGGGCTCCAGGCCCGGGGCCACCCGCTGCCACACCTGGTCATACTGCCGGAAATCGTACACCTCAGGACTATGTATTGGTTGATCCATAAACGGTCCCTCCTTTTCCCTTCAGTCTATGCGTGGGACAAAAAAATCGTACCTGTTGCCGCGGCAACAGGTAACTCTTCCAAAACCGGGTAAAATACTCTTGGAAAGTCCCGCCCCCGCGTTGCATTTTGCTGCACATTCTGTTAAAATAGTCAAGCTGTGAGCATTTTTGCCATCAAAGGAGGTTCCGATCACATGTTGGAACTGCAGTCAATCAGCTACTCCGTCCGCGAGGGCGACGGGGAGCTGGGAATCTTGAACGATATCTCCCTTACCATCGACGACCACAAGCTGGTGGTCTTCACCGGCCCCAACGGCGGCGGCAAGACCACCCTGGCCAAGACGGTCATGGGCCTGGTGACCCCCACCTCCGGCCGGATTCTCTGGAACGGCCGGGACATCACGGACCTGGGCATCACGGAGCGGGCGCGCCTTGGCATCAGCTACGGGTTCCAGCAGCCCCCCCGCTTCAAGGGGCTGACGGTCCGGGACCTGCTGACCCTGGCCTCCGGGGACCAGCAGCTCTCCAAGGACCGGTGCTGCCAGTACCTCACCAAGGTGGGCCTGTGCGCCAACGACTACCTGGACCGGGAGGTGGACGTGTCCCTCTCCGGCGGCGAGGTCAAGCGCATTGAGATCGCCTCCATCCTGGCCCGGAACAGCCAGCTGATGATCTTCGACGAGCCGGAGGCGGGCATCGACCTGTGGAGCTTCGCCCGGCTGACGGAGACCTTTGAGCAGATTCACGCCGCCGGCACCGCCACCATGATCATCATCTCCCATCAGGAGCGCATCATCTCCCTGGCGGACGAGGTCATTGTGGTGGGCGACGGCGCCATCCGCCACCGGGGCTCGGCCTCGGAGATTCTGCCCCAGATTCTGGCGGACACCACGGGCGCCTGCCCGGTTTTGACGAAGGAGGCGAAGGCCCAATGATGGAAAACGAGGTTGACCGGGCGCTGCTGGAGAAAATCGCGGATTTGCTGGGCAAGCCGGTGGGTGCCTTCAACATCCGCAAGGACAGCGGCTGCGACGGCCGCCAGTCCACGGAGCACATTGAGATCACCGGCAAGAGCGACGGCAAGTCCGGCATCGACATCCGGGTGAAGGACGGTACCGTGGGCGAGACCTGCCACATTCCCGTCATCATCACCAAGCCCGGCGTGGAGGAGATGGTCTACAACGACTTCTACATCGGGGAACACTGCGATGTGAACATTGTGGCCGGCTGCGGCATCCACAACTGCGGCGACCAGGCCTCCCGCCACGACGGCATCCACACCTTCTACGTGGGCAAGCACTCCCACGTCCGCTACACGGAAAAGCACTACGGCGACGGCGATGGCAGGGGCGGCAGGATCATGAACCCCCAGACCATCGTCTACCTGGAGGAGGGGGCCTCCATCCAGATGGAGACCACCCAGATCCGGGGCATCGACTCCACCAAGCGCTACACCAAGATCGTCTGCGGCAAGGGGGCCGAGGCCGTCATCACGGAGCGGCTGCTGACCCACGGCGAGCAGGTGGCGGAGAGCGACATGGAGATCGTGCTGGACGGCGAGGACTCCCGGGGCCGGGTCATCTCCCGATCGGTGGCCCAGGACGCGTCCAGCCAGGTCTTCTACCCCCGAATGGTGGGCAACGCCCTGTGCTTCGGCCACGTCCAGTGCGACTCCATCATCATGGGGGACGCCAAGATCAAGTCCATCCCCGCCATCACCGCCAACTGCACCGAGGCCCAGCTGGTCCACGAGGCGGCCATCGGCAAAATCGCCGGGGACCAGCTCTTGAAACTGGAAACCCTGGGCCTGACGGAGGAGGAGGCCGAGGACTGCATCCTGAAGGGCTTCCTGGCCTGAGCTTCCCGCTTTTGAACCGGCGCGGCAGACCATCTGCCGCGCCGGTTTTCCGTCTTTCCGGGGGAGGCCGCCTTGCATTCCCGCAGAAAAGCGCATATAATGAAGCCCCGGGAAGGAGGGCTCTCCCTTGAAGAAAAACATCCTGCTGCGAACGAACCTGCTGGTCTGCGGCATCATCGTCGTCGGCTTCCTGCTCACCGCGGTGCTCAGCTACCGGGCCAACTACGACAGCGCCCTGGAAACCATTGAGCAGGTCTCCTCCCTCACCTCCGGAAGCATCTACTATCAGATGTACACCACCTTCTCCCGCCCCCTCACCACCTCTCTCACCATGGCCAACGACAGCCTGCTCAAGGGCCTTTTACGCCAGGAGACCGCGGAGAACCCGCCGGAGGACTATCTGGAGCTGCTGCGGAACTATCTGGACACCTACCGGCAGAAATACGGCTACGACTCCATATTCCTGGTGTCCTGCGCCACCCGGCGCTACTACAATTTCAACGGCCTGGACCGGGTGCTGACGCCGGAGAACCCGGAAAACGACTGGTACTTCCGCCTGCTGGCGGACAACACGGACTACGAGGTGGTGGTGGACAACGACGAGGTGGCCGGGGCCGACAACGACATCACCGTGTTCGTCAACTGCAAAATCCGCGGCCGGGACGGGCGGCTGCTGGGCGTGGTGGGCGTGGGACTGCGGATCGACAGCCTCCAGCAGCTGCTGGCGGGCTACCAGGAGACCTTCGGCGTCAACACCTACCTGACGGACCGCAGCGGCACCATCGCCATCTCCCCGGACCACACCGGCTACGACGGGGTGTCCCTCCTGGAGGTCAGCGGCTTTGACGGCGCCATTCTGGACCAGATTCTGGACTGGCAGACGGAGGACACCCCCCGCAGCTTCTGGACCCCGGAGCGGAAGAGCTTCGTGGTCACCCGCTACCTGCCGGACCTGGAGTGGCACCTGGTGGTGGAGGAGTCCACCGAGGAGCTGATGCACACCCTCCGGGCCCAGGTGCTGGCCACGCTCTCGATCATCCTGCTGATCGTGGCCGTCATCCTCTTCATCATCACCCACGTGATCCGCTCCTTCAACCGCCAGATCATCTCCCTGACCCAGTCCAGGGAGGCGGAGCGGCGCTCCGTCTTCGCCCAGGCCACCCAGGAGATGTTCGACGACATCTACGAGCTGGACATCACCCACAACCGCCCCGCCGATCCCGCCGCGGAGGCCTATTTCGAGAGCCTGGGCCTGCCGCCGAAGATCCCCTACGACGAGAGCCTGCGCCTCATCGCCGCCCGGCAGATCAACGAGCCCTTCCGCCAGGGCTATCTGAACACCTTCTCCCCGGACCATGTGCAGCAGGCCTATGAAAACGGCCAGGACTCCCTGCGCTACGAGTTCCTCTCCTCCCCAGACGGGCAGACCGACTGCTGGATGCGCGTCACCGCCCGGCTGGTCCGGCTGGAGAGCGACGGCTCGCTGCGGATGTTCGTCTACCGCCAGAACATCGACGCGGAGAAGCGGCAGGAAGAGCGGCTCCAGGCCATGGCCTGGACCGACGAGATGACGGGCCTGCTCACCAAAACCGCCACCCGGCGGTACATCGACCGCCTGCTGGCCAACGCCCCCAGCGGCCGCTTCGCCTTCTTCATCCTGGACATCGACCAGTTCAAAAGCGCCAACGACCGCTTCGGCCACGCCTTCGGCGACTCCGTCATCACCGCCCTGTCGGACCTCCTGCGCCGCGCCTTCCCGCCGGGGGAGCTGATCGGCCGCATCGGCGGCGACGAGTTCGCCGTCTTTCTGCCGGTGCCGGACCGGCAGTGGGTGGAACAGCAGGCGGAATCGCTGGTCCGCGCCCTGCGCCGCACCCACACCGCCGACGGCGGCGGCACCTGGGAGATCACCGTCAGTATCGGCATCGCCCTGGCGCCGGACCACGGCAGGGACTTTGAGACCCTGTACCGCCACGCGGACACCGCCCTGTACGAGACCAAGGCCCGGGGCCGGGACGGCTGGACCATCTACGGCGGCGCCCTCTGATCGCCGCCCGGAGGGGCCGCCGGAACCGCCGTGGAACGCGGCCTGGAAATCCGACGCCCCCTCCGGCGCCCGGACAGTCCCTCGCCGCTCCCCCCTGCTCCGGGCCGCCGGGCTCCCAAGCGCGAAAAAATCCTCCGGGGTGATTCCCCGGAGGATTTTTGGGTATTCCTGATTACTTGGCGTATTCCACGACCTTGGTCTCCCGCAGGACGTGGACCTTGATCTGACCGGGATACTCCATCTCTTCCTCGATCTTCTTGGCCAGGTCCCGGGCCAGAATCACCATCTGGTCCTCGCTGACCTGCTCCGGCTTCACCATGACCCGCACCTCGCGGCCGGCCTGGATGGCAAAGGCCTTGTCCACGCCGGGATAGGTGCCGGTGATGGTCTCCAGCTGTTCCAGGCGCTTGATGTAGTTCTCCAGATTCTCGCGGCGGGCACCGGGGCGGGCGGCGGAAATAGCGTCCGCGGCCTGCACCAGGCAGGCGACGATGGTCCGGGGCTCCACATCGTTGTGGTGGGCCTCGATGGCGTGGATGATGTCCTCTTTCTCCTTGTACTTCCGGGCAAATTCCACACCCAGGGCCACGTGGGTGCCCTCCATCTCATGGTCCACGGACTTGCCCAGGTCGTGGAGCAGGCCCGCCCGCTTGGCGGCCTGGACATCGGCCCCCAGCTCGGCGGCCATCATGCCGGCGATGTGGGAGACCTCCACGGAGTGCTGGAGCACGTTCTGGCCGTAGCTGGTGCGGTAGTGGAGGCGGCCCAGCATCTTCACCAGCTCCGGGTGCAGGTTCCGCACGCCGCACTCGAAGACAACGCGCTCCCCCTCGGCCTTGATGGTGGCGTCCACCTCCCGGCGGGCCTTTTCCACCATCTCCTCGATGTGGGTGGGGTGGATGCGGCCGTCGGCGATCAGCTTTTCCAGGGCCAGACGGGCGATCTCCCGCCGCACCGGCTCGAAGCAGGAGACCGTGATGGCCTCCGGCGTGTCGTCGATGATGAGGTCCACACCGGTGAGCGTCTCGATGGTGCGGATGTTGCGGCCCTCCCGGCCGATGATGCGGCCCTTCATCTCGTCATTGGGCAGGGGAACCACACTGACGGTCATTTCGGCCACCTGGTCCGCGGCACAGCGCTGGATGGCCTGAGCCACCACTTCCCGGGCGCGGGCTTCACACTCTTCCTTCATCCGGGACTCCACCTCTTTGATCTTGAGGGCAGTCTCATGGGTCACTTCCGCTTCCACCTGGGCGATGAGGTAGGCTTTGGCCTCATCGGCGGTGAAGCCGGAGATACGCTCCAGCATCTCGGTCTGGCTGCGCTTGATGGTCCGGATCTCCTCGGTCTCCTTGTCGATGGCCGCGTGCTTCTGGGCCAGGGACTCTTCCTTTTTCTCGATGGTCTCGGTTTTGCGGTCCAGGGTCTCTTCCTTTTGCTGCAGGCGGTTCTCCTGCCGCTGCAGGTCGGCCCGGCGCTCCTTTACTTCCTTCTCATACTCGCTTCGATTCTTTAAAATCTCTTCCTTGGCTTCCAGCAGTGCCTCTTTTTTCTTGGTCTCGGCGCTCTTGATGGCCTCGTTGACGATGCGCTTTCCTTCTTCTTCCGCGCTTGAGATTTCCTTCTCAGAAACATTTTTCCGATAGCGAATACCGAGAGGGAAGCAAACCGCGCCGCCGACCACCAGCCCAATCAGGGCCGCTACAATGGTCCAAAGCTCCACGATTCAATATTCCTCCTGTTTTTTCGGTATTGGTCGCTGTATCCGCAGACATCCCGCAGGCAGCGGGACTCGCATATGCAGAAAACGATCGGACGGACTCCCCTTTTGCCGTTCGATGATTATCTTGTTCCAGTTTAATCATTTCCAGGGGCGCTGTCAAGGAAAAACCGTATATTTACCCAAAATATGCGGGTCGTCCCCTCGGTTCTTCCACAAAATATCGAAGGCCTCCCGGCCAAATCTGGAAATTTCCCGGCTCTCCGCCGCAAAAAGGGCCGGAGGGGCGCCCTTTCCCGCGCCGGGATGCAAACAAGCGCCGGACGGGCACTGCCCGCCCGGCGCAGAGCTCCGCTGCCGGCCCCGCCTCCCCGGGAGGCTCAGGTGTCGATATAGGCCACCGCCGCGTAGCCCACCAGGTCCCCGTAGTGGACCACATACCACCCCTGCCACTCACCGTAGATGGTGACGGTGGCGCCGCCGGGCATGTTGGCCAGAACCGTGCCGCTGGACGAGGGGTAGCTCCGCAGGTTCAGCGTGCCGCCGGACACCGCCACGGTGCCGGTGACCGGGTCCATGGGGTAGATAAAGGGCAGGCCGAAAAACCGGGTCAGCGCCCGGGCCAGCTGCTGGGCGATGGCGTCCCAGTGGCTCTCCAGCCACACGGCGTCGGCGTAGTTGTCGTGGTAGCCGATCTCCACCAGCACCGCCGGGGCCCGGGACTGGCGCACCTCCCCCAGGGTGGTGGTGTCCCGGGTGGTGACCCGGTTGGGCAGCGGATAAATCTGCCGCAGCTCCTCGGCGATCAGCTCCGCCGCCCGGCGGCCCTGGGCGCTGCCGGGGTAGTAAAAGGCGATGATGCCCCGCTCCTCGCCGTAGTGGCCCTCCGGCGCGGCGTTGGAGTGCAGGGCCAGGTACAAATCGTAGTCCCCTCGGTTGGCCTCCCGGATGGAGGAGCCGGCGGTCATGTCCGGCCGGTTCCTCCGGTACTGAATCCCGTTGGAGAGCAGATAGGGGACCAGGGCATCCGCCAGCAGGTTCATGTTGTACTCCTCGGAGCCGCTGCCGGTGACGTAATCGTTCCACTCCTGTGTGGACGGGCTGAGATAGATGCTGGGCATGGCGTTCCCTCCTTCTTCTTATACCTATGGCGCCGGAGGCAAAAGTGTGATACACTGATCCAAAACCGACGGGAGGAACACCTTTATGAAAGCAGAGCGAACCTACCCCAGATACACCGTCACCCCCAAGGCGGAGGCCGCCATCCTCCGGGGCCACCCCTGGGTCTACGACGCGGAGGTTCTCTCCGCCGAGGGCACCGCCGAAAACGGCGGATTGGTGGATATAGTAAGCAAAAAAGGCCGATATCTTGGCACAGGCTTCCTCTCGGAGCAGTCCAAAATCCGGGTCCGCCTTCTCTCCCGGAACGCCAACGACCGCTTTGACCAGGCTTTCTGGGAGCGGAAGCTCCGCTGGGCCTGGGACTACCGGAAGACCGTCATGGCGCCGGAGGAGCTGGACTGCTGCCGGGTCCTCTTCGGGGAGGCGGACGCCTTCCCCGGCCTGACGGTGGACAAGTTTCACGACCTCCTCAGCGTCCAGGTGCTGTCCGTGGGGATGGAGGCCATCAAGAGCCTGCTGCTGCCCGCCCTGGTCCGCATCCTCCGGGAGGACGGCCAGGCCGTCCGGGGCGTCTACGAGCGCAACGACGCCGCCCTGCGGGACAAGGAGGGCCTGCCCCAGTACAAGGGCTGGTTCCCCCTCCCCGGCGAGACGCCCCCCGCCTCCCCGGTGACGGAGATCACGGAGAACGGCATCCGCTACCTGGTGGACGTGGAAAACGGACAGAAAACCGGCTTCTTCCTGGACCAGAAGTACAACCGCCAGGCGGTGGCCCGCCTGGCCCGGGGCCGGACGGTGCTGGACTGCTTCACCCACACCGGCTCCTTCGCCCTGAACGCCGCCCGGGGCGGCGCCAGCCACGTCACCGCCGTGGACGTGTCCGAGGCGGCGGTAGAGATGGCCCGGGCCAACGCGGCGCGCAATGGCCTCTCCGGCACGGTGGAGTGCGTGGCGGCCAACGTCTTCGACCTGCTGCCCCGGCTGGAGCAGGAGCCGCCCAGGTACGATTTCATCATCCTGGACCCGCCCGCCTTCACCAAGTCCCGGAAAACCGTGGCCAACGCCATCACCGGCTACAAGGAGATCAACTACCGGGCCATGCGGCTGCTGCCCCGGGGCGGGTATCTGGCCACCTGCTCCTGCTCCCACTTCGCCACGGAGGCGGCCTTCACCGCCATGCTCCGGGACGCCGCCCGGGACGCCGGCGTGCAGCTGCGGCAGATTGAGGCCCGGCAGCAGAGCTGCGACCACCCCATCCTCTGGGGCGTGGAGGAGACCAGCTACCTCAAATTCTACCTGTTCCAGGTGATCTGACGGCGGCAAAAAAAGATTCGGACGAAAGTCCGAATCTTTTTTTGCCGCTTTGGCTCAGTGCTTCACCTCAATGACCCGCACCACGCCGTCGGACACATAGACATCCGCCGTATCCGCGTAGGCATGGGCCTCGCTGAGGGTGATCCAGGTGCCGGAGTCCGCGTTGTAGCAGGGCACGTCGTCGCTCACCGTGTAGCCCCGGCCGCCGATGGTGACCAGGCCCTGGCCGTTCCAGGCGCTGTTGGAGACGTTCTGCATCCGCGTCAGCTTATCCAGGCTCACCAGCAAATCGTTCTTGAGCTCCATGCCCACATAGTCGCCGGAGGAGACCAGGGAATCGGTGGCGATGGAGGGAGAGCGCATGCCGTTGCCGTACTCCACGGCAATGCCCCGCTTATAGGAGCCGTTCACGCCGTCCTCTTTCCGCTCGTTCTCGCCTGCGTCGTCGTTCCAGACCCAGTTGCCGTCCTTGTCCTTGTAACCGTTCTTGCCCTCCACATGGTCGGCGTAGGGGCCGCAGCCCGACTTCCAGGACCAGGTGTTCTCCGTAATGACCACCCGGCCGAAGTACAAGGTGTCGCTCTTGAGGCTGCCGCTGAGCACGATCAGGTCCACCTCTCCGGCCCAGTTGGTCCGGGCGTAGGTGATCTGCGTGGAGGGGATGATGCCGCTGCTCAACTGGGACAGCGCCACGTCCTCGCCGCCGCGGAAGACCATCACGCCGCCGCTGAGGGCGATGCTGCCCAGCTTCCGGGCGGTCACGTTCAGGTCGCCGCTGGGGCCGCCGGTGAGGCGGGAGAGGACCACGCCGTTCTTGCCGGCAGTGATCCGCACCACCTGCCCCTTGAAGCTGGAGGCGTTGGTGGCGGAGAGTTCAATTTTGGCGGTGCCGCACAGCATCTGCACGGTGCCGCTGTCGGACACGATGCCCACCGCGTTGCCCCGGGCGGCGCTGCCGCTGGCCTCCACGGCCCCGGCCACCTGGCCGCCGTCCGTCAGGAGGAGGGTCATCTGGTCGCCGGGCTTGAAGTTGGAGAGGCTGTCCTTGGCCGTGGGCAGGACGTCAAACTCCCGGCCCATGGCGGTGATGGTCTCCGGCTCCTTGGGGTTGGGGTAGCACTTCTCGTAGTACACCGTCACCCGGGTGTCGCAGACCCGGATGGAGTTGGTGGAGGCGGAGTACACGGCCACGTCGTACTTGCGCAGATCGCCCAGGGTGGCGGGGGCGCCGTTTTTGTAGATGGCATAGTTCCCCGCGCCGCTGGTGAGGCTGTCGAAGCCCGCGCCGGAGTAGTCCTCATAGACCACCACCGCCGCAGAGGCGTCTCCGCCGCCGCCGATGAACACATAGTCCACGCTGCCGGCGCCGTCCAGATACAGCGTCACCATGGTCCCGGCGTGGACCCAGCTGGCGGCGCTGCCCCAGGTGGTCTCCTCGCCGTTGTAGAAGGTCTTGGTGCCGCTCTTGACGGTGTACTTCACGCCGTTGCTGTCGGTGATCTGGGTGGCGGTGCTGGAGGCCAGCGTCACCGTCCGGGTGGCCTCCACGGCGTCCGGCACAAAGGTCACGGCCTTGCCGTCCCCGTTCACCACCAGGGTGCCCCGGCTGCCGTTGAGCATGCCGTTGGAGGTCTTGCCGGAGGCCAGCTGGTACACGCTGCCGTCCGCCGTCTGAAGGGCGTTGTTCCGCCCGTCGCTGCCGGTGGCGGTGGCGGAGACCAGCATGGTGTTGGCCATGGGCGTGCCCAGGGTGGCCAGGTAGCTGCCGCCCTCCCGCTTATCCGCCCGGAGCAGGTTCAAAAACAGCCGGGCCGCGGCGCCCCGGGTCAGGGGGACGTTGCCGTTGGTGCCCACCCCGTCGGTGAGGCCGGCGGTGGCGCCCACGGCCATGTAGCTGTCCGGCCACACGCCGCCCACGTTCTCATCCTTGTACTCCAGCAGGCGCAGCAGAATCGTGACGGCTTGGCCCACCGTCACGGTCCGGTCCGGATGGAAGTTGCCGTCGGGGTAGCCGGCGATGATGCCCTTGCCCTTGGCGGCCATGTTGATATAGCCCGCCGCCCAGTGGGAGGGCTTCACGTCCGGGAAGACGGTGACGGTGCGGTAGAGCCCCAGCTCGTTCTCCCCCGCCATGGCGTACACCGCCATTTTGCAGAACTGGGCCCGGTTCAGCACCGCGTCGGGGCGGAAGCTGCCGTCGCCGTAGCCGTCCACCACGCCCATCAGCCGCAGCGTCTCCACCGCCGTGGCGGTGGTCCGGTCGGAGACGTCGGCAAACGTCACCGTCTCAGCGGCAAGCGCCGGCAGCGGCAGCATGGCAACCGCCATGCACACCGCCGTCAGCCAGGTTAACATCCGTTTTCTCATACACTCTTCTCCTTCTCAATCCGCCCGCAGCGCTTCCACAGGCTGGAGCTTGGACGCCTTGGCCGCGGGGTAGATGCCGAACACGATGCCCAGCACCACCGACAGCAAAAACGCGCCCGCCGTGATGGCGGCGGATGGCCAGATATCCATATGTACCAGCAGCAGGCCCGCCAGCCGCGTGACCACGGTGCCCACGGCGATGCCGATGATGCCGCCGATGCCGCAGAGCATGGCCGCCTCAATGAGGAACTGGGTGACGATGGAGCTCCGCTCGGCGCCGATGGCCCGGCGGATGCCGATCTCCCGGGTCCGCTCCGTGACGGTCACCAGCATGATGTTCATGATGCCGATGCCGCCCACCAGCAGGCTGATGGCGGCGATGCCGCCCAGGACCATGCTCATCATGGCGGACTGCTCGTTGATGGAGTTCTGCCACTGGTTGTTGCTGTACGCATTGCCCCAGCCCCGCTCCTGGTTGTTGGTCAGGCCGGTGAGGAAGCTGTTGAGGCGGGAGACCGCCTCATCCGTGGCCTCGCTGGACGCGGCCTTCACCACGAATTCGCTGATGGTGTTTCCGGGGCTCAGCAGGCGGCTGGCGGTATAGGGGAACACGATCAGATTGTCCTGGGAATAGGGGCTGTCCGGGTCCTTCTCAGCGTACGTGCCCACCACCTTGTAGGGATAGCCGTTTACCAGCAGATCCTGGCCCACCGGGTCCGCGTAGCCGAAGAAGTTCCGGGCGGCCCGGGCGCCCAGCACACAGACCTGGTTGTACTTCTGGATGTCCAGGAAGCTCAGGTCCCGTCCCCGCTCCAATTGGAAGTTGTTGCAGACGGCGTACTGGTCGCTGCCGTAGTACAGGTCGGGCGGCAGCTCCAGGTCGGTGCGCACCGTGCCGTCGCTGCTGTTCCAGAGCATCTCCTGGTTTTTCTCCATGGCCTTGCTGCTCTTGGTGCCGTACACCACGGTGGCGTTGGCGTAGCCCGAGGGCGTCACGCCCAGCACCAGGTCCCTTCCCAGCCCGTTGCAGTAGTTGTAGAGGTCCTGAAAGCTGTCCCGCCCGTCGAACATGTACAGCGAGACGTCGATCCGGTTGGTGCCCATGGCCTCAAACTGCTTCAAAGACTGCTGGTTCTGCCCGTTGACCACCGAGACGATGGTCATGACGGAGGCGATGCCGATGATGATGCCCAGCATCGTGAGGAAGGACCGGCCCTTTTTGCCCAGAATGGATTTCCACGCCATTTTCATGGCCTGCCGGATATTCACAGCCAGTCCACCTCCTGTTCCTGGTCCTGGACGATCTTCCCGTCCTGCAGCCGGACGCACCGGCGGGCGGTGGCGGCGATGCCGTTGTCGTGGGTGATGAGGATGACGGTGCTGCCCTCCTTGTTGAGCTGCTGCAAAAATTGCAGCACCTCGTGGCCGGTGTGGGAGTCCAGCGCGCCGGTGGGCTCGTCGGCCATGATGATGGGGGGCTTGGTGGCGATGGCCCGGGCGATGGCCACCCGCTGCTGCTGGCCGCCGGACATCTCCGGAGGCCGGTGCTTCGTGCGGCCCGCCAGCCCCACCCGCTCCAGCGCGTCCAGGGCCATGTCGCGGCGGTCGTCGGCGCCGATGCCCTGGTAGATCAGGGGCAGCTCCACATTCTCCAGAACCGTCAGGGACTGGATCAGGTTGTACTGCTGAAAGATGAAGCCGATCTGCTTGTTGCGGATGTGGGAGAGCTCCTTGTCGCTGAGCTCCCGGACGTCGGTGCCGTCCAGGAAGTAGTCCCCCCGGGTGGGGATGTCCAGGCAGCCCAGCACGTTCATCATGGTGGACTTGCCGGAGCCGGACTGGCCCACAATGGCCACGAACTCCCCCCGGTCGATGGACAGGCTCACGCCGTCCAGCGCCCGGACCTCGCTCTCCAGTCCCTCGCCGTAAATTTTATAGACGTCCTTGATCTGTATCAGCATGGCGTCCCCTTACCAATTGACGGTGGTCTGGGCGGTGGTGAAGACCTCCATACCCTCTTCCACCCCGGTCTTGATCTCCACATTGTAGTCGTCGGAGATGCCGATCTCCACAACCACCGGCCAGAAGCCCTTCTCCGGCACGCCGTCCACCGGCACGGCCAGGTCCACGGCGTTGTCCGGCCGGGCGTCCGCCTTCACAAAGACCACGCTGGCGGAGGTACCGTCCTCCAGAGGCACGGATTTCACGCTCTGGATGGGAAGCACCAGGCAATTGTCGTTCTCGCTGGCGGTCAGGGTGTAGTTCACGTAGCTGCCGGTCATCATCGTGCCGTCGCTGTTGTCCACCGTGATGACCATGGGATAGCTGGCCACGCCGTTTTCCGCCTTGGAGTTCAGGCTGACGGACTCCACCGTGCCCATGAAGGAGTTGCCCCACTGGTCGATGCTGACCATCATGCCCGCCTTCACATAGCTGACGTTCCGCTCGTCCACCGTGGCGTCCACGGTGATGGTGGAGGTGTCCGCAATGGTGATGACGGCGGTGTTGGCCTCCACCTCCTGGCCCTGCTGGAGCATCAGCCCGATCACCGTGCCGTCGATGGGGGCCACGGCGTTGCAGTTGTCCAGGTTCTTCTGGGCGGTCTCCAGGGTCTTGCGGGCATCCTCCAGGCTCTGCTCCACGGTGAAAATCTCGCTCTCGCTGTCCTCGCCGTCGATGCGGACCAGCACCTGGCCCTGGGACACCTGGAGGTAGTCCACCAGGTCGCTGGAGATGACGGTGCCGTTGACGGTGGACTTCAAATCGCCGGTGCGGTAGTACTCCAGCTTGCCCGGCTCATAGGGATAGACGGTCTCGCCGTTGACGGTGACGGTGGCGGAGGCCATCATCTCCGCGGTGAGGGCCCCGTCGTTCTTGATGAGAATGTCGGCGGAGAAGAGCTTGGACCCCTCCGGGGTGATGCGGCTGACCATATGGACCGCCTCCACCGTGCCGGGGATGGAGGTCATCAGGGCGGGAACGGAGACGTTGACGGTCTGACCCGCCTTCAGGTCCCCGGCGTAGGCGTAGCTGTAATACTGCTCCAGCCGCAGCCGGGTGTCGTCCGCCAGGGTGGCCACCTTCTGGTCCTTGGAGATGGTGTCCCCCGGGTTCAGGGTGACGCACTCCATCAGCTTGCCGGGATACCCCGCCGCCAGGTTCAGCCCGGCAATGTCCTTGTACAGGGTGTTGAGCTGCTTTTCATAGCCCTCCACGTCCTTGCGGGCCTTGTCCACGGCGGTGCGGGCCGCCTCGGACTCGATGACGAACAGGGGCGTGCCGGCGGTGACCTGCTGCCCCTCCGCCACCAGCACGTCCAGGACGGTGCCGGAGGTGGTGAGGGTGATGGTCTCGCTGTTCTTGGACTTGGTGAGGCCGCTGCCCTCCACGGTGGAGGTGATGGACCCGTACTGGACGATATCCGTCACCACCTGGGCCTGGGCCTCCCCCTTGCCCCCCAGAAGCTTGGCGAGAATGACAACCGCCGCCAGCACCACCAGCAAGAGAATGGTCCAGCGGATGATCTTCCGCCGCTTCTTCCGGGGCATGGCCTTCCATTTTGCGCCCAGAGACGGCTTCTCAGGGGCCGCCTCAGGCGCCGCGGCCTCCGCCTGCTCACCGGCCAGGCCCTCGTGTTCCATGACTTCAGACATGATTGCTTCTCCTTCTTCTCGGTTATCCCATATGTAAACTGTATGAACTATGCTAGTACAGCCATCCGCGCAAAGCAACAACAAAATGATTACAAATTCCGGCGATTCGGATGCAGGGGCTGCACATTTACTATATAGACGGCTCAGAACGGCAAATGGTTCCTGGAAGATGCGTCCAGGTGAAAAAAATGCCGCTCCCCGAAGGGGGGAGCGGCAGAGGGCGCGGTCAGTCCGCCTGGGCGCGGCGCCGGGCGGCGGCGCGCTGGAAGAGGACGATGCCGCCCACCACAACCAGGCCCGTCACATCGCTCCAGACGCCGGGGATCATCATCCCCAGGCCGCCGGCGGCCAGCAGCAGCCGGAAGATGGGATTGATCTTGCAGTACAGGAAGCCGTTGAGTGCCGCCGCCACGCCGAAGAGGCCGATAAGGGCGCTGATGACGATCTGCACCACCTCGAACCACTGGGTGTTCACCAGCAGCATGGCGGGGTTCAGGGCGAAGATGTAGGGCACGATGAAGGCCGCGATGGCCAGCTTTGTGGCGTTAAAGGCCGTTTTCATAGGCGGCGCCTTGGCGATGGCACTGCCGGCGTAGGCCGCCAGGGCCACCGGCGGGGTAATGTCCGCCACGATGCCGAAGTAGAACACGAAGAAGTGGGCCGCCATGATGGGGATGCCGATGGCCTCGTTGGTCAGGATGGGGGCGCAGGTGGCGGCCATGATGCAGTAATTGGCGGTGGTGGGCACACCCATGCCCAGCACGATGCAGCACAGCATGGTCAGCACCAGGGCGATCATCTTCTGTCCGCCGGAGACGGAGACAATGGCGGTGATGAGCTTGGAGGCCAGGCCGGTGGAGGTGATGCACCCGGCCACAATGCCCGCCATGGCGCAGGCCACGGCCACGGTGATGGCACCCTTGCTGCCGGCCTCCAGCGCGTCCACAAACTTGCCGAAGGTCAGCTTCTCCTCCTTGTAGAACAGGCCGTTCAAGAGACCCACGATGATGGTCACCAGAATGGCGATGGCGGCGGAGTAGGCCATGGAGCGGGTGCTGGTGGACACCAGCACCACCAGCACCACCAGCGGCAGCAGCAGGTAGATCTTCTTCACCAGGTGGCGGAACTGGGGCAGCTCCTCCCGGGGGATGCCCCGCAGGCCCAGCTTCCGGGCCTCCAGGTGGACGGCGATGTAGATGCCGGTGAAGTACAGCACGGCGGGCAGAATGGCCGTGAGGGCCACCTGGGCGTAGCTGATACCCATGTACTCCGCCATCAGGAAGGCGGCGGCGCCCATGATGGGGGGCATGATCTGGCCGCCGGTGGAGGCGGCGGCCTCCACGGCGCCGGCGAACTCGCCCTTGTACCCGGTCCGCTTCATCATGGGGATGGTGACGGAGCCGGTGGTGACGGTGTTGCCCACGGAGGAGCCGGACACCATGCCGCACAGGGCGGAGGAGATGACCGCCACCTTGGCGGGGCCGCCGGCGGAGGCGCCGGCCAGGGAGTTGGCCAGGTTGATGAAGAAGTTGGAGATACCGGTCCGCTCCAGGAAGGCGCCGAAGATGATGAACACCACGATGTACTTGGCGCACACGTCGATGGGGGTGTTCATGATGCCGGTCTTGGCGTAGTAGAGGTCGTAGATGACCTTGCCGAAGCGGGTGGTGTAGAAGGTGTAGACCAGCAGCAGCCCCACCACCACCAGGATGGGCAGCCCCACGCTGCGGCGGCACAGCTCCATCAGCGCCAGAATGGCCATCACCGCCATGGCCACCATCAGCAGATTGTCGGTGATCTTGGTGGCCTGGTCCACGATGGACTTGGCGTTGAAGGTGTAGAACAGCAAAGATCCGGCGCCCAGGACCATGATGGCGATGTCGTACCAGGGCATGTAGTTCACCCGGGTGGTGTTCTTCCGGGCGGGGTAGGTCAGGTAGCCGATCACCAGGATCAGCGCCAAAAAGGCGGTGAGGGTGATCTCCTTCATGCCCCGGAAGGTAAGGGTGATGACGATGCAGTAGACCGAGAACAGGGCCATCAGGACCCGGATCACGGTTTTGGGCGTGCCCTCCCAGATGCGGGTGTTGGACTCCCGGTCGTATTTTTTCATGACGGCTTCCACGTCCGCCGCCGTGCCGACGCCGGTATCCTCCGCCGCCTCCGGCTTCAGGCTTTTTTTCCAAAAGCTCATGTGCGTTTTCTCTCTCCCTTACTCCGTAGTTTTTCTGCGGCGTGCATGCCTCCCCAGCCGGCGGCAGGGGGACGCATCCGCCCCGCAAAACGGTTTGAGACTGCGGCGGGCTCCGCCCGCCGCAGTCTGTGGCTCGTCTTGGTGCCGGTTACTTCGCGGGGACTTCCAGGCCCTTCTCAGAGAAGTACTTGGCCGCGCCGGGATGGTAGGGCACGGACTTCACGCTGGCGGCAAAGTCCAGGCTCAGCTCGGCGCCCTTGGCGTGGGAGTTGGTGATGGTCTCCAGGTTCTCGAAGATGCCGGAGACCACGTTGTACACGTCGTCCTCGGACACGTCGTCCCGGGCGATGACCACGGCGCCCACCGCCACGGTGGTGGCGTCGGCGGCCATGCCGTAGGTGTCGGCGGTGATGACGTACTTGCTGTAGTAGGGGGAGGAGGCGATCAGGGCGTCGATGTGCGCGTCGTCCAGGCTCACCAGGTACACGTCCTTGGTGGCGGCCAGGGAGGTGATGGCGGTGGTGGGAGCGCCGGCCACCACGAAGGCGGCGTCGATCTTGCCGTCCTGGAGGCTCTCGGCGCTGGTGCCGAAGGACTCATACACGGGGTTGATGTCCTTCTCCACGTCCAGGCCGTAGGCGCCCAGCACGTCCACGGCGTTGTAGAACACGCCGGAGCCGGCGTCGCCCACGGAGACGGTCTTCCCCGCCAGGTCCGCCACGCTCTGGATGGAGGGATCCAGGGTCACGATCTGCACCTGCTCCATGTACAGCGCGGCCACCGTGGAGAAGCCCTCCACCTTGCCGCTCTCGGCGAAGAGGTTGGTGCCCTCATAGGCGTAGCTCATCACGTCGGACTGGACGAAGCCCAGCTGGGCGTCGCCGCTCTCCATGGCCTCGATGTTGGCCTGGGAGCCGCCGGAGGTGATGGCGGTGACGGTGGTATCGGTGGCGTTGCTGATCTGCCCGGCCAGCACGCTGCCAAAGCCGTAATAGGTGCCCTGGTCGCCGCCGGTGGTGAACTTCAGCTCACTCTTCTTGCTGCCGCCGCAGCCGGCCAGCACACTGGCCATCATCAGGGCGGCCATCAGCAAAGACAAATACTTTTTCATGATGTTACATCCTCTTTTCCTCTTGTTTTTCCGCTTGGCTATCAAAGTTTACTTGCATATCATACAGGATTGCCCGTCATTTTTCAAGTATTATTTTTCCTGTATCCGATGGTTTCTGCAAGTCCCTGAATCGCAGCTTGCATTTCTGCCCGGGGGTTCCCCCCTTCAGGCGCCCCGGAGGGCCGGGGAGGCGGTATTGTGCATAAAACTTCCCCCGGCGTCCCGGCCCGGATTTGGCCATAACGCCGGGGGAACCGGTCCTCTTCCGGTTACTGGATGGTCAGCAGCAGCTGGCCGCCCTTCACGGTGTCGCCCTCCCGGACCTCCACGGAGGCCACGGTGCCGCCCATCCGGGCGGTGACGGCGGTCTCCATCTTCATGGCCTCGATGGTCACCAGGGTGTCGTTCTTCTCCACCCGGTCGCCGGGTTTCACGTTGACCTTGCTGACGGCGCCGGGGATGGAGGCGCCCACCTGGCTCTTGTCCTCCGGGTCCGCCATGGGCACCTTGACAATGTTCTTCTGGGCCGCCTCGTCGGGCACCTGCACGTCCCGGCGGATGCCGTTGAGCTCAAAGCTGACGGTGCGCATGCCCTCGCTGTCCACCTCGCCCAGGCCCAGGTACTTGATGACGAGGGTCTTGCCGTCGGCGATGTTGACCTTGTTGGTCTCCCCCACCGCCAGGCCGTGGAAGAACACGTGGCTGCCCAGGCGCATGATATAGCCGTACTCCTTCCGGCTCTTCACAAACTCCTCCACCACCTTGGGGTACAGGCAGTAGCTGAGCACCGCCCGCCAGGAGGGGTCCGGGTCGAAGGCGGCCATCTTCCGCTTCATCTCCTCAAAGTCCACCGGCTCCAGCAGCTCGCCGGGGCGGCAGGTGATAGGGGTCTTGCCCTTCAGCACCACCCGCTGGAGGTCCTTGGGGAAGCCGCCGGCGGGCTGGCCCATCATGCCGGAGAAGTAGCTGACGGCGGAATCCGGGAAGGCCAGGCTCTCCCCCTTCTCCACGATGTTCTCCGGCGTCAGGCCGTTCTGGGTCATGAAGATGGCCAGATCCCCCACCATCTTGCTGGAGGGCGTCACCTTCACGATGTCCCCCAGCATGTCGTTGACCTTGCGGTAGTTCTCCCGCACCTCCTGGAAGCGGCTGCCCAGGCCCAGGGACTCCACCTGGGGCTTGAGGTTGGTGTACTGGCCGCCGGGAATCTCATAGCGGTAGATGTCGGTGGAGGAGCACTGGATGCCCGCCTCGAAGGAGTCGTAGCGCTTGCGCACGTCCTCCCAGTAGTCCGTCAGGCTCTGGAGGCGCTGGAGGTCCAGTCCGGTGTCCCGCTCCGTGCCCTGGAGGGCCGCCGCCACGGCGTTGAGGGAGGGCTGGCTGGTGAGGCCCGCCATGGAGCTGATGGCGCAGTCCACCACGTCCACCCCGGCCTCCGCCGCCATCAGGTAGGCGGCCACCTGGTTGCCGGAGGTGTCGTGGGTGTGGAGCTGGACGGGAATGCCGATCTCCTGCTTCAGCTCCGCCACCAGCTTCTTGGCGGCGTAGGGCTTCAGCACGCCGGACATGTCCTTGATGCACAGCATGTGGGCGCCCCGGCGCTCCAGCTCCTTGGCCAGGTTCACATAGTACGTCAGGGGGTATTTGTCCCGCTTGGGGTCCAGGATGTCGCCGGTGTAGCAAATGGTGGCCTGGCAGATCTTGTTCTGCTGGAGCACCTCGTCCATGGCCACCTCCATGCCCGGCAGCCAGTTCAGGGAGTCGAACACCCGGAACACGTCGATGCCGGACCGGGCGGCCTCCTTGATGAACTCCCGGATCACGTTGTCCGGATAGTTGGTGTAGCCCACGGCGTTGGCGCCCCGGAGGAGCATTTGCAGCAGGAGGTTGGGGGCCTTCTGACGGATCAGGTCCAGCCGCTCCCAGGGGGACTCGTGGAGGAAGCGGTAGGCCACGTCGAAGGTGGCGCCGCCCCAGCACTCCAGGGAGAAGGCGTCCGCCAGAATCTCGCTGGTGGCGTCCATGCCCTTCACGATGTCCCGGGTGCGGACCCGGGTGGCCAGGAGGGACTGGTGGGCGTCCCGGCAGGTGGTGTCGGTGATGAGGAGCTTCTTCTGGTCCTTCACCCAGTCCGCCACGGCCTTGGGGCCCTTGGCGTCCAGCAGCTGCTTGAGCCCGTCGGGCCGCTGGCCGGTGACGGGGGGGAAGCGGGGCGCGTCGTAGAACTTGTGGCCCTCCCGCTCCTTCACCACGATGTTGCCGATATATTTCAGCATCTTGGTGGCCCGGTCCTGGCTCTCGTCCAGCTGGAACAGCTCCGGGGTCTCGTCGATGAACTTGGTGTGGCAGTTCCCCGCCATGAAGACAGGGTTTTTCAGGATGTTGGTGATGAAGGCGATGTTGGTCTTGACCCCCCGGACGTGGACCTCGTTGATGGCCCGGGCCGCCTTGCGGCAGACCCCCGGGAAGGTGTTGTCCCAGGTGGTGATTTTCACCAGCAGCGAGTCGTAGTAGGGGGAGATGACGGCGCCGGTGTAGGCGTTGCCGCCGTCCAGCCGGATGCCGAAGCCGCCGGCGGAGCGGTAGGCGGTGATCTTGCCGGTGTCGGGGGCGAAATTGTTGGCCGGGTCCTCGGTGGTGACGCGGCACTGGATGGCGTAGCCGTTCAGCCGGACGTCCGCCTGGCTGGTGATGCCGATGTCCGGGTCGCTGAGGGGGCGGCCCTCCGCAATGAGAATCTGGGAGCGCACCAGGTCCACGCCCGTCACCATCTCCGTGACGGTGTGCTCCACCTGGATGCGGGGGTTCATCTCGATGAAGTAGTGGTGCCCCTCCCGGTCCACCAGGAACTCCAGGGTGCCGGCGTTCACATAGCCCACCTGCCTGGCGATCTTCACCGCGTCATCGTACAGCGCCTGGCGCACCTCCTGGGCCACGGAGAAGGCGGGGGTGAACTCCACCACCTTCTGATACCGCCGCTGGAGGGAGCAGTCCCGCTCGAAGAGGTGGACCACATTCCCCTGCTCGTCGCCCAGGACCTGCACCTCGATGTGCTTGGGCTCCACCAGGAACTTCTCCATGAAGATGTCGTCGTTGCCGAAGGCCTTCTTGGCCTCCGCCTTCACCAGGTCGAAGTTGACGCCCACCTCCTCCACGGTGTCGCACCGGCGCATGCCCCGCCCGCCGCCGCCGGCGGCGGCCTTCAAAATCACGGGGAAGCCGAATTCCTGGGCCAGGCGCTGGGCCTCCGCCCGGCTCTTCAGCGGCTCGGTGGTGCCCGGCGTGGTGGGCACGCCGCACTCCACCGCCATCTGCTTGGCGGAGAGCTTGTCGCCCATCAGGTCCAGCACCCGGGAGCTGGGGCCGATGAACTGGATGCCCGCCTCCTCGCAGGCCCGGGCAAAGTCCCCGTTCTCGCTGAGGAAGCCGTAGCCGGGGTGGATGGCGTCGGCGCCGTGCTTGCGGGCCAGCTGGATGATGCGGGGAATGTTCAGATAGGCCCCCAGGGGGCTCTCGTTTTCACCAATGAGATAGGATTCGTCGGCAGCGGTTCGGAACGCGCTGTACATGTCCTCGTTGGAGTAGATGGCGATGGTCTGGAGCCCCAGATCGTGGCAGGCCCGGAAGATGCGCATGGCGATCTCCCCCCGGTTGGCCACCAGTACCTTCTTAAATGTCTTGCTCATAGGATATCCTCCTCTTTCCGCGGGATGATACGTTCCCTTGTTCTACATAGTATACTCCCCGGAATTTGCCGGATGCAATGGCTTCTGCCACCGGATTTGCAAATTCGGATAAGCCTCCAGTTTTTTTGCGTAAATTTAGTTATCCATTTGTCTATTTAAGCAGGACTAATGTCCGTCATCAGCGGCCACTCCCGGGCAAAAAGCCGCCGGGGCATCCCCCGGCGGCTTGGCTCTTTGCTCTTATTTGCGCTCCTTGGCGTCCACTTCCGCCCGCAGCAGCGCGGCGAAGGCGTCCAGCCCCATGGCGCCCAGGTCCTCGCCGGAGCGGTGCCGGACGGAGACGGTCTGGTTCTCCACGTCCCGGTCGCCCATCACCAGCATATAGGGAATCTTCTCCAGCTGGGCCTCCCGGATCTTCTTGCCGATCTTCTCGTTGCGGTAGTCCACCTCCACCCGGAAGCCCAGGGCGTCCAGGCGGGCGGCGGTCTCCTTGGCGTAACCGGCGGCCCGGTCCGTGATGGGCAGCACCTTCACCTGGACGGGGTTCAGCCAGGCGGGGAAGGCGCCGGCGAAATGCTCGGTGATGACGCCGATGAACCGCTCGATGGAGCCCAGCACCACCCGGTGAATCATGACGGGGCGGTGCTTCTGCCCGTCCTCGCCCACGTACTCCAGGTCGAACCGCTCCGGCATCTGCATATCCAATTGGATGGTGCCGCACTGCCAGGTCCGGCCCAGGGAGTCCGCCAGGTGGAAGTCCAGCTTGGGGCCGTAGAAGGCGCCGTCGCCCTCGTTGATGACGTAGGTCTTGCCCATGTGCTCAATGGCCCGCTTCAGGGTCTCGGTGGCGAAGTCCCAGGTCTCCTTCTCGCCGATGTGGTCCTCGGGCATGGTGGAGACCTCGATCTGATAGCTGAGGCCGAAGACGGAGTACACCTCGTCAAACAGCCGCACCACATTTTGAATCTCCGCCTCCATCTGGTCCCAGGTCATGAAGATGTGGGCGTCGTCCTGGGTGAAGCAGCGCACCCGGAACAGCCCGTGGAGGGCGCCGGAGAGCTCGTGGCGGTGGACCAGGCCCAGCTCCGCCATCCGCAGGGGCAGGTCCCGGTAGGAGTGGGGCTCGGTCTTGTACACCAGCATGCCGCCGGGGCAGTTCATGGGCTTCACCGCGTAGTCCTCGCCGTCGATGACGGTGGTGTACATGTTGTCCTTATAGTGGTCCCAGTGGCCGCTGCGGTGCCACAGCTCCTGGTTGAGGATGATGGGGGTGGCGATCTCCACGTAGCCGTACTTCTTGTGGACCTGGCGCCAGTAGTCCAGCAGGGTATTGCGCAGCACCATGCCCTTGGGCAGGAAGAAGGGGAAGCCGGGGCCCTCCTCCATCAGGGTGAACAGACCCAGCTCCTTGCCCAGTCTCCGGTGGTCCCGGCGCTTGGCCTCCTCCAGCCGCTCCAGATAGGCGTCCAGCTCCTCCTTCTTGGGGAAGGCCACGCCGTAGATGCGCTGGAGGGTCTCCCGGTTGGAGTCGCCCCGCCAGTAGGCGGCGTTGCAGGCGGTGAGCTTGATGCCGTTGCCCTTGATGCGGCCGGTGGAGTCCAGGTGGGGGCCGGCGCACAGGTCGGTGAACTCCCCCTGGGTGTAGAAGGAGATGCGGGCGTCCTCGGGCAGGTCCCGAATCAGCTCCACCTTGTAGGGCTCGCCCCTCTCCTCCATGAACCGGACGGCCTCCGCCCGGGGCAGCTCGAACCGCTCCAGCTTCAGCTTCTCCTTGCAGATCTTCCGCATCTCCGCCTCGATCTTCTCCATGTGCTCCGGGGTGAAGGCGAAGGGGGCGTCCATGTCGTAGTAGAAGCCGTTGTCGATGGAGGGGCCAATGGCCAGCTTCACCTCCGGCCACAGCCGCTTCACGGCCTGGGCCAGGACGTGGGAGCAGGTGTGCCAATAGGTCTTGCGGTAGGTCTCGTTTTCAAAGGTATACTGGTTGTTTTCGTCCGCCATGTTGATTCCTCCTTGTATTGAGGGGCAGAAAAAAATCCCACCCCTGACGGTATCAGGGGTGAGATACGGCATGCGTATTCCACGGTTCCACCCTGCTTGCGCCCCTGCGGGCGCCGCTCGTGTCCTCTGTAACGGGAGGTCCCGTCCCAGCCTACATATCGGTGGGCGGCTCCAAGGCGGTGACTGGTCCCGGGAGGGGGCAAACGCCGCTTCCAGCCATAGGCGGCCTCTCTCTGGTGTCTTTCCCGGGCAGTGTCCTTTTCGATGCCTTTTTTCATTCCGTTAGATCATATCACCTGGATTTGTCCCTGTCAAGGGGACAGTTTCCCGTTACTCCTCGTCTTCGTCCTCGTCCTCGTCTAACCGGATGCAGTCCGTCTCCGGCCATTTCATATACTGGTCCTCGCACCAGAGCTGGGCCTCCCGCAGGGTGCTCGCCGCCTGGCCGTAATTGCGGCCCTCCAGCTCATCCTGGGCATCCAGCAGCGCGTTGAACAGGTGGATGTACATTTTTTTGTACATGGGTTGAAAGACGTCCTTCGGCATGGCTATATCCTCCTAATGCGATTCTGACCAAAAGCGATGGCTTCATCATCGGTCAACACAATTTTGCCGTGTTCTTCCTCAAAATTCCGAACACTCCGTTTTATGAACTGCTCAATTTCCTTATTTGCAGATCGTCCCTCCGATTCTGCAATATAACGAAATTTTGCAAAAAGCGTGCGGTTCACGCGCAATGTGTATCTCAAAATGTCATCCACGATATGTTCACCACCCTGAAACCATCTATGTTCTCCCCTATTGTACTGATTTTTTTGTTCCATAACAAAAATGGTGGCACAGTGGTGAAAATGCGGTGAACAAAATTTTTCAAAAGAGGATAAAATACCCATAAAAAGGACCGCCTTCCGGCGGTCCTTTTTCCCTATCGTATGAAATTCCAGTACACGTACAGCCCCAGCCCCAGGAGCGTCTCCCCGATCAAAATCGCCGGGATGCCATAGCGGAAGCTCCTGTGCAGCGTCTTGTGATGGAACACCCGCATCCCCAGCAGCGCCCCCGCGCCGCCCCCCAGGGCCGCCAGCAGAAACAGCGTCTTCTCCGGCACCCGCCGCACGCGCTCCCGCCGCTCCTTCCGCTTGGCCTTCCACTTGTCCAGGCCGAACACCAGAAACGCCGCCAGGTTCACCAGCGCCAGCCACGCCGCCAGCAGCCCCCAGGGGGAGCCCACCGCGGCAAACAGCACGGTGGGCCCGGAGGCCTCCGGCAGATACAGGGTCTTTTCGTTCATCGTCATGCACTCCCGCAAAAAAGACTGGCCGGGGTCCGCCCCGGCCAGTCCAGTTTATCAGATGGTTCCGCCTTTGGCAAGGGCCGCCAGCTCCCCGGCGGTCTGGGCCGCCAGGCGGGCATTGTTGTACACCAATTGGATGTTGCTGGCAAGGGAGTCCCCGCCGGTCAAATCCTTGATTTTCGCCAGCAGGAAGGGGGTGGTCTCCTTGCCGTGGATGCCCAGCGCCCCGGCCTCCGCCACCGCCGCGTCGATGGCCCGGCTGATGACGTCCGCATCCATGGAGTATTCCTCCGGGATGGGGTTGGTCACCAGCATACCCCCGCCCAGGCCCAGGTCCTGCTGGACGAAGAAGGCCCTGGCCAGCTCCCGGGGGGTGTCCATGCGGTAGTCCACCCGGAAGCCGCTGCTCCGGGTGTAGAAGGCGGGCAGCTCCTCCGTGCCGTAGCCGATGACCGGCACGCCGTGGGTCTCCAGATACTCCAGGGTCAGCCCCAGGTCCAGGATGGACTTGGCCCCGGCGCACACCACCATGACGGGGGTGCGGGCCAGCTCCTCCAGGTCGGCGGAGATGTCCATGGTGGTCTCCGCCCCCCGGTGGACGCCGCCGATGCCGCCGGTGGCGAACACGGAGATGCCCGCCATGTGGGCGATCATCATGGTGGTGGTGACGGTGGTGGCGCCGTCCGCCCCCCGGGCCGCCAGCACCGCCAGGTCCCGGCGGCTGGCCTTGGCCACGGCGGTGCCGGTCCGGCCCAGGTAGTCGATCTCCTCGGGGCTGAGGCCCGCCTTCAGCCGCCCGCCGATGACGGCGATGGTGGCGGGCACGGCGCCGTTTTCCCGGACGATCCGCTCCACGTTCAGGGCCGTCTCCACGTTCTGGGGATAGGGCATGCCGTGGGAGATGATGGTGGATTCCAGCGCCACCACGGGGCGGCCCTCCTCCAGCGCCCGGCGCACCTCCGGCGCAACGTCCAAATAGTTCTGCAAAGCCATACTGTCTTCCTCCGCTTGTTTGATATGGTTCCGGCGACGGGCCTCCGCCCTCACAGGGCCAGGCCCGCCCGGGTTTTCAGGATGTCCGCGCTCATGGCGGGGTTGATGGTCTCCCGCCCCTCCATGGCGACGGCGCTGGCCGCCAGCCCCGCCCGGGCGGTGCCGGCGAGGTCCGTGCCCTGGAGATAGGCCCAGGCGATGGCGGCCATGAAGGCGTCCCCGCAGCCGGTGGTGTTCACCATCTCCGCCTCCAGCACCGGCAGGTGGACCTCCCCGCTGTGGTCCGCGGCGAACACGCCCTCCGCCCCCAGGGAGATGAACACCCGCCGCAGCCCCGTGTCCAGCAGGGTCTGCGCCGCCCGGCGGAGGCTCTGCCCGTCGGTGATGGGGACGCCGGAGAGCAGCTCCGCCTCCATGCGGTTGGGCTTGAGGGTGTGGAGCCTGCCCAGCACGGGCCGCAGCTTCCCCGCCTTGGCGGTGGACACCGGGTCGGCGAAGAGGGGGGCCGGGCAGTTCTCCGCCAGGTACCGGATGCTCTCCTCGGGGATGTTGGTGTCCAGCACCACCGCCTGGCTGGCCCCCAGCAGCTTCTGCCGCTGGGCCAGGACCTGGGGCGTCAGGTGGCGGTAGATGTCCATGTCGCTGACCGCCAGGGCCATGTCCCCCCGCCGGTCGTTGATGAAGAGGTAGGTGGAGGTCCGCCCGCCGGGGACCACCGGGGACTGGGAGATGTCGATGCCCAGTTCCCCGCAGCTGGCGGCGATCTTCTGGGCGTTCAGATCGTCCCCGAACACCGTCAGCAGCCGGGTGTCCACCCCCAGCAGCGCCAGGTTGTGGGCGATGTTCCGCCCCACGCCCCCCAGGCTCATCCGCACCGTGCCGGGGTTGGAGTCCCGGGGCACCGGGTCCTCCCCCGGCTGGCCGCCGATGTCCATGTTCACGCCCCCCACCACGGTGACGTAGGGCGCCGTGTGGACAATGTAGCCCTTGCCGGTGATGTAGCCCTTTTTCATCAGGTTGGAGATGTGCACCGCCACGGAGGAGCGGGTGATGCCCGCCTTGTCCGCCAGCTCCTGCTGGGAGATGAGGGGATTCTCCTCAATCCAGTTCAGCAGCTGCCGCTCCCGCTGGGTCATGGAACCGCCTCCTTCTAAGCAAAAGTTAGCATTTGTAATCTTGTGCTTATCATACCCCATTTCCGCCAAAAGTCAAGTCCCCGCCGCAAAAAATCCGCCGGGTTTCAACCGCCTGTCCCTTCTCCGCCGGTGGAAAAAATGCCCTGAAAGGGAACCAAACCGCCTCCCCTGCCGACTAACCGGGTAGAGGAGGCGGTTTTTATGAAAAAATGGTGTCTATTCTTAAGTGTATCTCTCTGTCTCTGCCTGCTGGCGTCCTGCGGGGCGGCGGGCAGCGATCCCGCCCCCGGCGGCGCGCCGCCGGAAGCGCCCCCGTCCGGCGGGGAGGTTTCTCCGTCCGAGGCGTCAACGGTCTGCCGCATCGTCTCCGGCGCGGCGGAGGGCCATCTCCTGCTGGCGGAGCTGGACGGCCCCGGGGTGTACCGCCTGGCCTGGGAATCGGAGGACCTGCGGGACGGGGCGCTGGTGGAGGTGGGCTACAACGGCAACATCCAGGAGACCTTCCCCGCCCAGTTGGGGGATGTCTCCTCCGTGACGGCCCTCTCCTGGGGCTTTGACGACCGGTGCCGCCTGTACCTGGATGTGCTGGCGGACCTGTGGGCGGTGGACGAGGGCCTGAACGCGGACGTCACCCAGGTGGGAGTGGACCTGTCCCAGACCAGCCTCCCGGAGAGCGAGCGGGCGGCGGTGGCCTGGGCCTTCGGCGAGGCCCACGGCGCCCTCCCGATCCAGGGGACCTACGAGGAGCTGGTGCAGCAGGGGTACATCACCGGCGAGCCCCTGGAGGGCACCGACGCCCTGTTCTACAGCTGGGCGGACGGCTGCCTCTTCTCCATCGCGGAGCAGCCCATGGAGGGTTCCTACTCCCTGCTCCCCGTCACCTTCGACGCGGAGAAGTGGCGCAGCGGCCTGGGGGCCTATTTCCTCCTCGACTGCACCGCCCTCCAGTCCGCCGACGGGTCCTGGGGGGACTACACCGTGGGGAGCGAGGCCATCGCATAGCGCATGAAGTCCCCGCAAACCGGCGGGCCGCCTCCT
>NZ_UQXD01000007.1 GCF_900544955.1 uncultured Oscillibacter sp. | reverse complement strand
GCTGTCCACCAGCAGCACGGTGCCCCCCTCGGCCACGCCGTTGAGCACCGCCTGACCCAGGGCCTCCCCCAGGTCCCGGGCATCCGTTCCCACCCAGGCGGCGGCGCCCGCCGCCGTCATGTCGGTCTCCATGGTCACCAGGGGCACCTTAGCCGACGCCGCGGCCACCGCCGTCTCCAGGGCCGCCCGGTCCGCGGGCACCAGCAGCACCGCCCCGGCGCCGCCGGCGGTCTCCCGCTCCAGCAGCTGCGCCTGCTCCGCCGCGTCGTTGGAGGCGGCGGGGGTCAAAAACCGCACCTCCACGTCCAGGTCCGACGCCGCCTGCTCCATGCCCTGCCGGGCGTTGGCCCAGAGGGCGGTGTCCGCCTCCCGGAAAATCACGGACAGCTCCAGCAGATCCGGCCGGCTGCGGCTCTGGCTGGGGGGATAGGCCAGCAGCGTGAACAGCACGCACAGCACCAGCAGCGGAATCACCAGCTGCCAGAGCACTCTGCGCCTCATGCCTCTCCCTCCTTCCGATAGCGCCTGGCCTCCGCCTCGTCCAGGGCGGGCAGACGGATGCGCACGGTGGTGCCGGCGTCCGGCTCGCTGAGGATGGTGAGGCCGTAGGCCGGACCGAAGGTCAGCCGGATGCGCCGGTGGACGTTGCGAAAGCCGATGCCGGAGCCCTTGGCCCCCTGCACGCTGGCGGGGCCGCCGGCATCCAGCAGCCGCTCCACCACCTCCTGGGGCATCCCGGGGCCGTTGTCCGCCACCTCGATCACCACATCCGCCCCCTCCCGGAACGCCCGGATGTGGATCTCCCCGTCGCCGTCGGCGTAGGCCATGCCGTGGTAGATGGCGTTTTCCAGCACGGGCTGGACAATGAGCTTGATGGTGTAGAGGTTCTCTACACCATCCTCCGCCGTCAGATCGGCGGAGAATTTGTTTTTATACCGCATTTTCTGAATGGTGAGGTAGTGCCGGGCATGCTCCAGCTCATCGGCGATGGGGATGACGCTGCTGCCCCGGCTGAGGGAGATGCGGAAGAACCGGGCCAGGGAGGTGAGCATCACCACCGCGTCCTCCGTCCGGCCGTTCTCCGTCATCCACACCACGGAGTCCAGGGTGTTGTACAGGAAGTGGGGGTTGATCTGGGACTGGAGCACGTCCAGTTCGCTGCGGCGCTTCTGCTCCTCCTGCTGGATGATGTCGTCCATCAGGTGGCGCAGGGTGGAGACCATGGACTGGATGGAGTGGCTCAGGTGCTCCACCTCGTAGGGCCCGCCCACGTCGAAGTCCACCGCCCGGCTCCCGGCCTCCAGCTCCTTCACCGCCCGGTCCAGCTTTTTCACCGGGGCGGTGATCCAGCCGGAGAGGCGCAGGTTGGCGAAGACCAGCAGGTAGACGGAGAAGAAGACCACGAAGAGGAAGAAGAGGACCAATTGGCCGTAGTTGTCCCACACCGTCTCCGACGGCACCACCCCCACCAGCTTCCACCCGGTGTAGCCCACGGTCTTCACCGTCACCTGGCGGCTCCGGCCCTGGAAGGTCTCCGTGTGGCTGCCGTCGGCGTAGGAGGCGGCGGCGCGGTTGTTCTCCTCCAGCAGTCCCGCGTAAATCAGCTGCTGGCGGGGGTGGTAGATGATCTCCCCGCCGCCGTCGATGAGGTAGAGGTAGCCCTGCTGGCCCCCCAGGTCCACATCCTTGCAGATCTGCTCAATGCCGCCAAAGCTCATGTCCACCAGCAGCACGCCGCTCTCGATGCTGCCGTTGCGGGTCAGCTCCACCTGGCGGCTGAGGGACACCACCCACCGGTAGCGGTAGTCCGGGTCCTCGAAGAGGTTTTGCACGTGGGGGGTGGAGAAGTGGAGGTTTTCAATCTTCTGCTCCGCCGTGGCAAACCAGCTCTCCCGCTCCGGGGCCACGCTGTTTTTCAGGCCCGTCAGGGGGGTGGCGGCGATGAGCCCCCCCTCCCGGGAAAAGACGGCGATGGACACCAGGGAGTCCCGGCTGCCCTCGTAGAGCAGCTCCAGCGGCTCGTCCAGGGAGGCCTCCCCCAGGTCCGTGTCCTTGATGACCCGGTAATAGGCGGTGTCCGAGATCCGCATCATGCTGCGCAGGTAGCCGTCCAGGTTCAAATTCACCTGGGCCAGCACCCGGCGGCTGCTCTCCGCCATCTGGGCGTTGGTGGTGTGGGAAAAGCGGAGAAAGAGAGTCAGCCCCAGGAGGACCATGCCCGCCACCGCCACGGCGGTGAAGGACAGCGAGAGCACCATCTGGATGCTGGAGCGGTGGTACAGCGCCCGCCACCGCGCCGCCAGGCCGGCGAAGAATCGTTTCACAGGGGGTCCTCCTCTCCCCGGGCCCGGGGACTGCTCACCCGGCCCGGTATTTGGTGGGGGTCACGCCGAAATGGCGTTTGAAGACGTAGCTGAAGTAGTTGGGATCCTCGTAGCCGCAGGTCTGGGCGATGAGGTAGGTCTTCTCCTCCGTGCCCCGCAGCAGCGCGGCCGCCGCCTCCATCCGCACCACGGTGACGTAGGCGGTAAAGCTCATGCCGGTCTCCCGCTTGAAGAGGGTGGAGAAGTAGGCGGCGCTGAGGTGGAGGTAGGCGCACAGCCGCTCCACGGAGAGGCCGCTGTCCCCGTAGTTGCGGCTGATGAACGCCTTGGCCCGCTCCACGGTCCGCCCGGCGGTGTCGGTCCGCTGGCGGCGGATCAGGCTCTGGATGCGCAGGCACCGCTCCAGGCACCAGTCCCCCAGCGCCTCCGGGGAGGGGAAGTCCCCGGCCTGCATGGCGCCGGTGAAGCCGGGGCCGAAGACCTCCTCCAGCGGGAGGTCCGCCCCCCGGGCCAGCTTCAAAAGGCCGGTCAGCAGCTCCAGGAAAAACAGCCCGCACTGGGCCATGGGCAGTCCCGCCGCCCGGAGGCGGGACGTCAGGCGGGCCACCTCCTCCCGGACCTCCGCCTCGCCGCCCAGCTTCACGGCGGCGGACAGCGCCCGCTCGTCGTTTTCGTCAAAGGACAGCCGGGCGCCGGTGTCCGGCTCCAGATCCCCGATGTAGATGGTCCGGCCGGTCCCCACGATGCGGCGGTAGTCCAGGGCGCTGCGGGCGCCCTCCGCGGACTGGGGCAGGCCCGCCGGCTCGGCGCAGGGGGCGCCCACGCCCACCGTCACCGTCAGCCCCAGGTAGCTCTCCGCCAGGGAGCACACCCGGTCCATGGCCCCGATATAGTCGTAGATGGACACCACGCCGTGGAAGCTGGAGAGCACCGCCAGGGCGTCGTTGTAGAGAAAGGCCTTGCTGCAGCAGCCCTCCAGCGTCAAATGCTCCTCCAGCAGCTGCTGGACGGAGAGGGCGGGGAAGGTGCCGCCGCCGGTCTCAATGTGGACCAGGGCGGCCACCCAGGCCTCGCCGGAGAGGTCAATCTCCAGCCGGGTGGCCCGTTCCGCCTCCTGCCCCGGGGGGATGCGGCCCTCCAGCAGCCGGGTGTAGTACAGTTCCCGCAGCACCGGCAGGCTCTCCTCGTACCGGCTGCGCAGCAGCTCCACGTTCTGCCGCTCCGTCCGCTCCGTGTCCAGCTGGGTCTTCAGCTTTTGCAGCACGGCGGTGAGCTCCGCGGCGTTGATGGGCTTGAGTATATACTCCGAGACGTTCAGCCGCACCGCCTGCTTGGCGTACTCGAAGTCGTCAAACCCGGAGAAGATCACGAACTTGGAGGCGGGCAGCCGCTCCGTCAGAATGCGGCACAGCTCCAGCCCGTCCATAAAGGGCATTTTGATGTCCGTCAGCACCAGGTCCGGCTCCAGGGTCTCCGCCAGCTCCAGGGCATCCCGGCCGTTTTCCGCCTCCCCCACCAGGGTGAAGCCCAGGCTGGCCCAGTCCATCTTGCGGCTGATGCCCACCCGGATATCCTCCTCGTCGTCCACCAGCAGCACCCGGTAGAGCTCCATCTTCCGTCACCATCCTTTTCCGTCAGTATACCACAGGGAGAAGGCCGGTGAAAAGACAAATATGGAGGGCGTGCGGCCGCACGCCCTCCATCCGCAGGGAAGGGGGAGGTTGTTACTTTTTCACCAAGTACTTCCGCATGTCCAGCGCGCAGGCGAAGAGGATGATGGCGCCCTTGATGAGGTACTGCAGATCCTGGGGCACGCCCACCATGGTGAGGCCCACGAAGATCAGCCGCAGCATCAAAACGCCGATGACGATGCCCCGGATCTTGCCGATACCGCCGACGAAGGAGACGCCGCCGATGACGCAGGCCGCGATGGCGTCCAGCTCGTAGTTCAGGCCGGTGTTGGCGGTGTTGGAGCCGATGCGGGCGCCCTCGATGAAGCCGGTGAAGCCGTACATGGCGCCGGCCAGGGCGAAGACGGCGATGGTGGTGGCGAAGACGTTGACGCCGGAGACCCGGGCGGCCTCCTCATTGGAGCCCAGGGCGAACATGTTCTTGCCGAAGGTGGTCTTGTTCCACACGAACCACATGACGGCGGTCAGCACCACGGCGAAGAGCACGTAGTTGGGGATGGGGGTGCCGCGGATGCTGAACAGGCTCCCCTTGACGAAACCGGTATAGGACGCGTCCAGGTTGGAGATGGCCATGCCCTTGTTGTTGCCCTGCTGGACGTACAGCAGCAGGAAGGTGTACAGAATCAGCTGGGTGCCCAGGGTGACAATGAAGGGATGGAGCTTAAACTTGGCCACAAAGAAGCCGTTGAAGCAGCCGATCAGAGCGCCGATGATCATGGAGATCACGATGACCACGGGGATGGGCAGCGTGCCGATCTCCGGCCACATCTTGTTGGCCAGGTTGGCGGCGTTTTGCAGCAGGGAGGCGGAGACGCAGGCGGTGAGGCCCACGGCCCGGCCTGCGGACAGGTCGGTGCCCGTGAGGACGATGCACCCGCCGATGCCCAGGGCGGCGGGCAGGTAGGCCGCGGTCTGGGAGATGATGTTGATGACGGAGGCCGCCTTCAGGAAGTTCTCGTTGATGACGGCGA
Organism: uncultured Oscillibacter sp.; assembly: GCF_900544955.1. GTDB lineage: Bacteria > Bacillota > Clostridia > Oscillospirales > Oscillospiraceae > Oscillibacter. The sequence continues at coordinate 66,425 of NZ_UQXD01000007.1, read as the reverse complement.
TGTAAATGACGGCGATGACCATAATGATGATCAGCGCGTTGTTCAAGAGCAGGTCGCCCACCCGCTTGGCGGTCCAGGGCTGCTTGGCCGCGGTCTGGGCCTGGGCCTCTTTTTCCATGGTCTTGGATTCGTTACTCATAGGGGTTCTCCTCTCCTTACACGTATTTGGCCGCCAGGGTCAGGATTTCCTCCTGGCTGGTGGTCTTGGCGTCTACCTCGCCGGCCAGGCGGCCGCCGGACATCACCAGAATGCGGTCGCACACGCCCAGCAGCTCCGGCATCTCCGAGGAGACCATGACGACGCCCTTGCCCTCCTTGGCCAGGTCGATGATGAGCTGATAGATCTCGTACTTGGCGCCCACGTCGATGCCCCGGGTGGGCTCGTCCAGCAGCAGCACCTCGGGCTTGGTGAGCAGCCACCGGCCGATGATGACCTTTTGCTGGTTGCCGCCGGAGAGGGAGCGGATCTGGGTGGACTGGCCGGGGGTCTTGATGTGCATGGCCTGGATGGACCAGTCCGTGTCCTCCTTCATCTTCTTCTCACTGAGGCAGAAGCCGCCGATCAGGTAGCTGTTCAGGTTGGAGATCACCGTGTTCTCCCGGATGTCCCGGATGCCGAAGATGCCGGTGGCCCGGCGCTCCTCCGTCAGCAGGGCGAAGCCGTTTTTGATGGCCTCCCGGGGGGATTTGTTCCGGATCTCCTTTCCGTGGAGGCGGACGGTGCCGCCGCCCCGGGTCATAGAGCCGAAGAGGTTCTCCAGCACCTCCGTCCGGCCGGAGCCGTCCAAGCCGGCGATGCCCAGAATCTCGCCCTTGCGCAGCTGGAAGCTGGCCTCCTGGAGCCGGGTGTACTTGCCGGAGAGACCCTCCACCTCCAAAATCACGTCGCCGGGAACGTTGTCCTTGGGGGGGAAGCGGTTGGTCAGCTCCCGGCCCACCATCAGGCGGATAATCTCCTCCATGGTCAGCTCCTTGGCCGGCCGAGTGGCCACCCAGGTGCCGTCCCGCATGATGGTGACCTCGTCGCTGATGCGAAGAATCTCCTCCATCTTATGGCTGATGTAAATGATGCCGCAGCCCTTGCTGCGCAGCATGTTGATGATGCGGAACAGGTGCTCCACCTCCACCTCCGTCAACGAGGAGGTGGGCTCGTCGAAAACGATGATCTTGGAGTTGTAGCTGACGGCCTTGGCGATCTCCACCATCTGCCGCTGAGAGACGGGCATGGTGGACATGATGGCCTTGGGGTCCACGCGGACCTCCAACTCGTCGAAAATCTCCTGGGTGCGCTTGCGCATGGCGGATTCGCTGACCATGATGCCGCCCACCTTGGGATAGCGGCCCAGCCAGAGGTTGTCCATGACGCTGCGGGTCAGGGCCTGGTTCAGCTCCTGGTGCACCATGGCCACGCCGTTTTCCAGTGCCTCCTTGGAGCTTTTGAAGTTGATCTCCTTGCCCTCCAGCTGAATGGTCCCGCTGTCCTTGCTGTAAATGCCGAAGAGGCACTTCATCAGCGTGGATTTGCCCGCGCCGTTCTCTCCCATGAGGGCGTGGACCGTGCCCGGGCGGACGGTGAGGGACACCCCGTCCAGCGCCTTGACGCCGGGGAATTCCTTGATAATATTCCGCATTTCCAGCAATGCCGGCTGCTCCATATGCGTTCTCCTCCTTTGTTGCTCCCTTCGTGCGGAGCTTCTGCCTCGGCCATGGAGGGGCATGGCTCAGGCAGAGGCTCCACCGGTGGACCGGCCTGGCGGCCGGGTTTTGCGACAAGCGGGGCTGTCGAAATCGACAGCCCCGCTCAATCGGTCGATGGGTAAGCTGGGGCGAAAGCCGATGGAGGCTTATTCGCCGGTGTAGGTGCCGTAGGGCACACGGATCTTGGCGACCTTCACGGTGCCGTCTTCGTTCTTATCCACGTTGTAGCCGTTGGCCTCGTCGATGCCGTTCATCAGCTCGGCGCCGCCCTGCACGTTGCCCACCAGCGCCAGGATGGTGGCGGCCATGCCCTCGGCGTCCTGCTTGATGGTGCCGGTCATCTTGCCCTCGTTGATCAGCTGCTTGGCGGAGTCGGTGGCGTCCACGCCGAAGACGGGGATCACGGTGGAGGTGGGCTTGCCGTCCTCGTCGTTGCCCAGGTTATAGCCGGCGCCCTGGAGGGCGGAGACGGCGCCCTCGGCCATGCCGTCGTTGTTGCAGATAATCAGCTCCACCATGTTGCCGTTGGCCTCGGAGTACTCGGGCAGGATGGTGGCCATGTAGTCGTTGGCGGCCTGCGCGGACCACTTGCCGCCCTGGTCCACCAGATACTTGTCAGAGGCGGAGGCGTTGTAGTAGGCCAGCTCGGCCTTGCCGGCGGCGGTCAGGACGGCGTTGGCGTCCTCCACGCCGAACTGGGTGCGGGCCTCGGCCTCGGCGTTGCCCTCCTGGCCCTTGAACATGACGTAGGAGATGACGCCGTCGCCGTTGAGGTCCACGGCCTCATAGTTGTCCAGCAGGTACTCGCCGATGAGCTTGCCCTGCATGTGGCCGGCCTCGGGGGCGTCGGTGCCCACGAAGGCGCACTTCTCATAGCTGTTCACCACGTCGTCGGCAACCTCGCGGTTGAAGAAGACGATGGGGATGCCGGCGGTTCTGGCCACTTCCACGGCGTTCTGGGCCGCGTCGGGAGAGGAGGTCTCCACGATGTTGACGATCAGCAGATTGGCGCCGTTGGAGATGGCGGTGTTGATCTGGTCGGTCTGCTGGGCCTGGTTGCCCGCGCCGTCATAGTTGTTAGGCTTGACGCCCATGCCGGCAAACAGGTTGTCCATGGCGTTGCGGACGCTGGAGATGTACACGTCGGAATAGTCGTAATAGAACACGGCCACGTTCAGCTCGCTGGCAGCGGGCTCCTCACTCTGGGGAGCGTCCGGGGTCTGGGCGGGCTCGTCCTTCTTGCCGCCGCAGCCGGCCAGCAGGGTCAGCATCATGACGGCGGAAAGGGCAAGCGCAAAAAACTTCTTCATCATGGTTCCTCCTATGTCAATCTTGATTCCGGGGCGCGCCGGGGCGCACTCCGTTGGACTAGCCTCATTGTACTGCCCGAATCGTGAAAAAACGATAGAAAAATCTTCGCTCTTGTAGGAAAAAACTTGGCTCCTTTCCCGCATCCGACGTAAATTTTCCGAAATTTTCGGCGAATTGGCAATATTCCGCTCCCTATTTGGCGGGAAGCGGCGCCCCCTCCGCCCGGAACCGGGCGTTGCCCACGATCAGCTCCTCCAGGCAGGCCAGGGGCTCCGTCTTTTGGATCCGCCTGCGGTACACCAGCACATCCTCCCGCAGCAGCGGCGGGTTCAGGCGGAAGGACCGGACGCCCTGGGCCCGGTCCGCATAGGAGCGGGGGCACAGCAGCACGCCGATACCCGCCGCCGTCATCCGCAGCGCCGCCGCGTTGTCGTTCAGCTCGCACACCACCGCCGGGTGGTACATCAGCCGGGCGAACAGCGCCTCCTGCATCCGGCGGATAGAGGCGTTCTTCCCGGAGAGGAGGAAGCTCTCCCCCCGCAGCTCTCCGCTGAGCGCCGCCTCGTCCACTGCCGCCTCCTTCCCGTGGGCGGCGCAGAAGGGGTGGCCCTCCGGCAGCACCAGCACGATCTCCTCCCAGCGCAGGTGGGTGTAGCCCTGGGCGGGGACGTCCTCCTCCGGCGGCACCGCCATCACCGCCAGGTCCACCCGGCCCGCCCGGAGGATGGCCTGCATCTCCAGATAGTTCCGGTTCTCCTCCAGCCGCAGCGTGACGGCGGGAAAGCGCTGTTTGAAGGCCGGGAGGATGTCCGTCATCAGCTCCAGCCCCCAGGCGGAGGTCACCCCCAGGTCGATGTGGCTCTGTCCCCGCAGCGCGTCGATGCCCTCCCGGGCGGCCTCCTGGATGCGCAGGATGTCCTGGGCCGCCTGGATGTAAATCCGCCCCGCGCCGGTGGGGAACAGGCGATTCTGCTCCCGGCGGAACAGGGGCGTCCCCAGCTCCGCCTCCAGCTTCAAGAGGTACTGGCTGAGGGTGGACTGGGTGAGGAACAGCTTTTCCGCCGCCCGGGTGACCCCTTGCTGGCGGGCGATTTCCACAATGTATTCCGGGTTTTTGATGTCCATGCCGTCTGCCTCCCTTCCGCCCCCGCCGGCAGGGCCCGGGGCGGTCTCTCCTCTGATTCTACTCCCGGGCGGGGGACGCCGCAAGGGCCGCCGGAAAAACACGGCCCCGCCGGACGAAAAAAACCGCCCCGGAGGGGCAGCTTGTCGAAAACGCCCCGCGGCGGTTCGCCGCCGGAGCGGCCACGCGAGCCGCAATCCTGTTCTGCCGCGGCGCGCGGGCTGCAGAATATCCGGTGCGGACCCCAGGGGGATGCGGTGCGCCTGCGGCGCACCGCTCACGCGCCCAGCGGGCCCCAGCTTTGTTGAAAAACGCGCCTGCGGCACGTTTGCAACAAAGCCCCCCGCCCTGGGGGCGGGGGGCCTGGCTTATTCCTCTACATCTTTCAGGCGGTTCAGATGGGGGCTGGTGGTGCAGCTCAGCTCCGGCGCCTGGCGCTTGAAGTTCTCCACATTGGCGGCGCTCTCCTTCACGGAGCGGATGGTGCCCGCGCCGGCCACGCAGCCGCCGGGACAGGCCATGCCCTCCAGCAGGTAGCCGTCCCGCTTGCCGGCCTTGGCCATGGCCAGCATCTTCCGGCACTCCCGCAGGCCGTCGCCGTACTCGATCTTGATCTCCCGGTCCGGGTCGATGTGCCGGACGGCCTCCACCACGGCGGCGGCCACGCCGCCGCCCACGGCAAAGCCCCGGCCCATGCCGGTGCCCTCGTTCATGTCGTCCTGGGGGTCCGCCTCGATCTGGGAGAAGTCGATCCCCTTGGCGTCGAACATGCCCTGGAGCTCCTCAAAGGTCAGCACGAAGTCCACGTCGGAGCGGACGGAGCGGCGGTTGGCCTCCAGCTTCTTGGCGGCGCAGGGGCCGATGAAGCAGATGCGGGCGTCGGGGTGGTCCGTTTTCACCATCCGGGCGGTGATGACCATGGGGGTCAGGGCCATGGAGATATAGTCCTTGAACTGGGGGAACAGCTTCTTGGCCATGACGGACCAGGCCGGGCAGCAGCTGGTGCCCATGAAGGGCTGCTTGGCGGGGACGTTCTCCAGGAAGTCGTGGGCCTCCTCCACGGTGCACAGGTCCGCGCCGATGGCAACCTCCACCACGTCCGCAAAGCCCAGCGTCCGCATGGCGGCCTTCAGCCGGGCGGGGGTGGCCTCCTTGCCGAACTGGCCCACAAAGGCGGGCGCCACGCAGGCGATGACCGTCTCCTCCCGCTTGATGGCGTTGATGATCTGGAAAATCTGGCTCTTGTCCGCAATGGCGGCGAAGGGGCAGTTCACCAGGCACATGCCGCAGGACACGCACTTGTCGTAGTTGATCCGGGCCCGGCCCAGCTCGTCGGACTCGATGGCGTCCATACCGCAGGCGGCGGCGCAGGGCCGCTCGATCTTGGAGATGGCCCGGTAGGGACACTGGTTGAAGCACTTGCCGCACTTGATGCACTTGTCCTGGTCGATGTGGCAGTGCTTGTCCTTGTCCAGGTAGATGGCGTCCTTGGGGCAGACGTTCATGCAGGGGTGGGAAATGCAGCCCTGGCAGCTGTCGGTGATGCGGACCTGCTTGGGGGGACAGGCGTTGCAGGCGAAGGGGATGATGTTCACCAGGGGCTCCTCGAAGTACTTCTGGTCGGTGGCGGCCTCGCCGATGCTGTCGGAGATGGGCATTTGGTCCTTCGCCAGCTGCAAATTCATCCCCAGGGCCAGGCGGACCCGCTCCTGGACGATGGCCCGCTCCAAAAACACGTCGTGGCGGTGGCGGGCCACCTCACCCTGGATCATCTGGAAGGGGATGGCATCCACCCGCTTCAGATCGCCTCCCTCGTAGGCCAGCCGGGCCACCTCGGTAAATACGTTGCGGCGGATATCGTCCACCGCGCTGTGTACACCTCTCATATGGTCGTTTTCCTCCATCGTTCTCCGGGCGGTCGCATACCGTCCCGGGTACTTTGTGATTAGGTTGACAATGTGTCGATTCATTATATAAAATCCCGTCCCCGTTTGCAAGAGCCGAATGCCGGAATTTCCAGAAAAAGCTGGAAACAACCGGCCTTTTGACGGCGGCGGCCCTTTCAGGCGGGTTTCAGGTTTTCGGCCTATGCTCTTCCCAAAGAGCGGCGGCTTTTGATTGACGCCCCTCCCGGGTGTGTTATAATAAGAAAATCAAGTATTTGCCGGACGACAACAGGAGGACCCTTATGACTTGGAAAGAAAGACGGACCATCACCATCCTGAGCAGCATTCTGGCGATTTTGTCCGCCGCGCTGCTGATCGTGCTGGGGATGAAGTACCGGGAGTCCCTGGCCGCCGGGGAGGACCCCGCCGCCCAGGCCGCCGAAAACGCCGCCGCGGCGGGCAGCGCCTACACCAGCCTCTCCTACTCCAACGGCAGCGCCTCGCTGTCCTTCTCCCTGGACGAGGCGGGGAAGTGGATCTGGGACGACGACCCGGACTTCCCCCTGGACGACACCGTGCTCACCGCCATCGCCTCCACCCTGGCCGGCCTGACCCCCCAGCAGGCCCTGTCCAACCCGGAGGCGCCGGAGAGCTACCAACTGGACGACCCCACCGCCGCCATCACCGCCACCGCGCCGGACGGCTCCACCGTGTCCATCTCCTTCGGCAAGAGCACCACCGACGGCCAGAGCTACTACGCCATGATGAACGGGGACAGCTCCGCCATCTACATCTTTGACGGCACGCTGCTAGGCTATCTGCAAACCCCCATCTACGACATGATGCAGCTGCCGGAACTGCCGGAGCTGACGGAGGAGACCCTGCTCTCCATCACCATCCGGGGCGCCGCCTCCGCCGAGGGGGCGCCGGGCACCCTGACGGTGCTCACCGCCCAGCGGCCGGAGGACGGCGGCGCCGACACCACCTGGCGCTGCGACGGGGCCAACGTCACCGACGACCCCACCGTGCAGGCCCTGCTGGAGGACTTCACCCAGCTCACCATCGCCAAATGCGTGGACTACCGCCCCTCCGCCGAGGCGGCCGCCATCTGCGGCTTTGACGCCCCCGCGGCCCAGGTGGCCGTGGCCTACCGCTCCGGCGGCGGGGAGCAGACCCTCTCCCTGGCCATCGGCGTGCCTTTGCCGGACGGCTCCGGCCGGTATGCCCGGGTGGGGGAGGACACCACCATCTATCTCTTGGAAACCGCCCTGCTGGACCCCCTGATGCGGGTGGCGGCCAACGGCCTGGAGCCCTGACGGGCGGAAGGAGGTCCCCCTATGCGGGTTTTGATTGTCGAGGACGAGGTCCGGCTGGCCGCCACGTTACAGGACCTGCTGGAGCTGAACGGCTACACCGCCGACGTCTGCCACGACGGGGAGGCGGGGCTGGACAACGCCCTCTCCGCCATCTACGACGTGATTTTGCTGGACGTGATGCTGCCCAAGCTGGACGGCTTCACGGTGCTGCGCCGCCTGCGGGAGGCGGGCAGCGCCACGCCGGTGCTGCTGCTCACCGCCCGCTCGGAGGTGACGGACCGGGTGGAGGGACTGGACTGCGGCGCGGACTACTACCTCACCAAGCCCTTTGAGCCCCGGGAGCTGCTGGCCTGCGTCCGCGCCCTGACCCGGCGGCAGCCGGAGCTGCGGAACACGGACCTGCTGGAATACGGCGACCTCAAGCTGGAGAAGAACACCTTCGCCCTCAGCTGCGGGGAGCGGAGCGTCCGCCTGAGCCGGAAGGAGTTCGACCTGATGGAGCTGCTGATGCTCAACCGGGAATTGGTGCTCACCAAGGAGAATCTTCTGCTGAAAATCTGGGGTTACGAGTCCGACGCGGAGGACAACAATGTGGAGGTCTACATCTCTTTTCTCCGCAAAAAGCTAGAGCATCTGCGCTCCCGGGTGAAGATCAAAACCATCCGCATGGTGGGCTACTGCCTGTCAGATTCCGCTAAATGACGATTTTTCCACCGGTTTTTCCACGTTTTCCACATACTTTTCGACATTCCGCAGAGGAGGGCGCCCCGTGATTCGTAAACTTCGGCTGAAATTTGTGGCCATCTGCATGTCCATGGTCACGGCGGTGCTGGCGGTGGTGTTCCTCATGATCTTCTTCTCCGTGCAGCGCAGCGTGGTGAATTTGAGCCGCCAGGTGCTCTACCGGGTGGCCCAGGATCAGGTGTACAGCGTGACGATGGAGGACGGCGGCGGCATGGTCCGGCCGGACATCAGCGTGACCATCGGCGGGGACCGGGTGCTGCTGCCCTATTTCACGGTGGAGCTGTGGGGGAGCCGGGCCTACGTCACCGGCGGCACCTACGCCAATCTGGAGGACACGGAGGCCCTGCAATCCATCCTGACGGACTGCCTCCGCCAGGAACCCGGCGAGGGCCTTTTGCGCCAGTACCGCCTCCGCTACCTCCGCCAGGACAACGGCCTCTACCAGAAGCTGGCCTTTGTGGACGTGTCCATGGAGTCGTCCATGCTGGGCAGGCTGATCCGCTCCTACCTGCTCATTTTGTCGGCGGCGCTGCTGGCGCTGCTGGGGGTGTCCGCCCTCCTCTCCCGCTGGGCCACCCGGCCGGTGGAGACCGCCTGGCTCCAGCAGCGCCAGTTCCTCTCCGACGCCTCCCACGAGCTGAAGACCCCCCTCACCGTCATCCTCTCCAACGCGGAGCTGCTGGAGGCCGCCCCCCTGGACGCGCGGCCCGCCCGGTGGGCGGACAACATCCACTCCGAGGCCCAGCAGATGAAGGTCCTGGTGGAGGAGATGCTGACCCTGGCCCGGGCGGACAACCTCTCCCGTCCCGCCGCCATGGAGCCGGTGGCCCTGTCGGACCTGGCGGCGGACTGCGCCCTGGCCTTCGAGCCGGTGGCCTTTGAGGCGGGGAAGCCCCTGGACTACGACATCGCCGGGGAGGTGACGGTGGTGGGGGACCGGGACAAGCTGCGCCAGGTCCTCTCCATCCTGCTGGACAACGCCATCAAGTACGGCGCCGACGGCGGCACCATCCGCCTCACCCTGCAAAAGACGGACCGGCAGGCCCGGCTGACGGTCTCCAACCCCGGCGAGCCCATCCCGCCGGAGCAGCTTCCCCGCCTGTTCGAGCGGTTCTACCGGGCGGACGCCTCCCGGGGGGAGAAGTCCGGCTTCGGCCTGGGGCTGTCCATCGCCGCCTCCATCGCCCAGGAGCACAAGGCGTCATTGCGGGCGGAGAGCGACGCGGACGCCACCCGCTTTATCCTCACGATGCCTCTCAAGCGCTGATCAGCAGGGCCGGTTCCATCCGCCGGCCCTGCTGCTTTCGTAAGAAATCCGTAAGAAACCCATCGGGAACTTTGTAAGACGGCCCCGGTATGCTGAACACAGCTCAAGGAGGGAACAGCTATGAACGAATGCATCCTGGTGGTGGACGACGACCCGGAGATCGTGGGCGCCATCGCCATCACCCTGGAGCGGGAGGGGTACCGGGTCCTCCGGGCCTACAACGGCATGGAGGCGCTGGACCTATGCCTGGACCCGGCGGTGCGGCTCATCCTCATCGACGTGATGATGCCTCGACTGGACGGGCTGTCCGCCCTCATCCGCATCCGGGAGAAGCGAAACCTGCCGGTCATCATCCTCTCCGCCAAAAGCGAGGACACGGACAAAATTCTGGGCCTGTCCATGGGGGCGGACGACTACGTGACCAAGCCCTTCAACCCCCAGGAGCTGGTGGCCCGGGTCCGGAGCCAGCTGCGGCGGTACACCCTGCTGGGGGACGTCCACGCCGGGGAGCGCCAGGGGCTTCTGGTGAACGGGCGGCTGGCCTACGACCCGGAGCGGCTGGTGCTCACCGCCGACGGGGAGCCGGTGCGCCTGACGGCCACAGAGACCCGGATTGTGGAGCTGCTCATGCGCCACCCGGGCAGGATTTTTCCGGCGGAGGAGATCTACCGGCGGGTTTGGAACGAGGACGCCTACGCCTGCGAGAACACGGTGATGGTGCACATCCGCCGCATTCGGGAAAAAGTGGAGCTGAATCCCAAGGAGCCAGATTATATCAAGGTGGTGTGGGGCATTGGATACAAAATGGAACAACATGGAGCATGAGCCCTCGGAGGGCCTGGCGCCCTTGCCCGAGGGGCAGTACGAGGGGCGCCCGCCCCAGGGCGGCGGCGTCAAGGCAGCAAGGCCCGCCGGGCGGCTCCGGGCGGCCGCGGCCTTTCTGGCCTTTTTCCTGGGCGTGAGCCTGACGGTGGGCAGCCTGGGTGCCGCGGCGGGGCGCTTCGCCTGGCAGCGGGACCAGGTCGGCTGGTGGAACCAGGACTGGCAGGAGACGGGCTCCTTCCGCTGGGCGGTCAGCGGCTATCTGGAGTCCTTTTTGACCCTGGGGGCCGGCGGGCCGCTGGAGTGGTACGACACGGCCATCGCCCAGGAGTACGCCATCGCCAAAAGCTATGAAGGAGGGTCGTCCTTCTGGTCCTCCTTCCGCCTTCCCGCCATGGAAACGTACTCCTATGGCACCGGCGTAAGCCTTGAAGACCCGGCGGCACCGGCCCGGACCACGGCGCCGGACGCCGCCTATCAAAACGACAAGAACGTGCTGTACCGCATCTGGGTGGACGGGAAGATCAAATACGAGAACACCGACCTGCCCACCGACGCCCCGGACGCCTACGCGGCCTTGCCGGAGGGATACAACTTCCTCCTGACCTTCTCCGACGGCAAGGTGTCCATCGTCAAGGACGGCCGGCCGGTGGACGTCTACGGCAGCGGCATCTATGGCGGGGACTCCCAATGGTTCGTCCCCGGCTATGACAACTTCCCCGCGGGGGACAGCGTGAAGGGCGTGGAGATTCAGATGGCCGTCCGCACGGTCCCCATGCAGTACTACCACGGGGACTACGCCGGCGGCGGCGTCAGCACGAACGACGAGCTATACTGGCTGTACCGGGACATCCAGCAGAGCCAGGCCTTTTACCGGCAGGCCACCCTGGTCCTGGGGGCGGGGCTTGTCCTGCTGGCGGCGGCCATCCTCCTGCGGCGCCACCGGGTTTTGGCGGACGAAAAAATTGCCGCCGTCACGGTTCACGTCTGGACGGAGCTGCGGTTTCTGGCGGTGGCCGGATGCGCTTTGTTCCTGCTGCTCGGCGGCATCGGACAGACCGACTGGTGGTGGGAGTTTTTCTACGAGGGCTTCCACAGCTACCTCTTCTTTGAGCTGATGCGGGTCCTGCTGAGCCATCTGGACAACGTCCCCGTCCTGCTGGCGCTGTTCTGGACCCTGTGGCTGATTCACAACGACCACCGGCACAACCCCAGGGAAAACCGCCGGAGCCTGTGGCGACTGGTGGGGGTGCGGATGGGGAAGTACCCCTTTCAAAAACGGCTGACCTGGCGGAATCGGACCACCGCGCTTCTCTCCTGCCTGCCGGTTCTGGTCCTGGCCATCGTATTGACGGCAACCCGCAGCTGGGGGCACCCCGTGCTGCTCTTCCTGCTGGGCACCACGCTTTTGTGCGCGGCAGCGGTGATTCTGGCGCTGCGGCGCCACGCCGCCCTGGCCCGGGACGTGGGCCTTCTGGCGGACCAGGTGGACGCCATCCGGGAGGGGAATCTCTCCGCACCGCTGACCCTGCCCGGCGATGCCGACCTGCGGCAGACGGCGGAGCATCTCAACGACATCCAGGCGGGGATGCGCCGGGCCCTGGAGGAGCAGACCCGCAGCGAGCGGATGAAGGTGGAGCTGATCTCCAACGTGTCCCACGACCTGAAAACACCCCTGACCTCCATCCTCTCCTACGCGGAGCTGCTGCGCCAGGAGCCGCTGGAGGGGGCCGCCGCGGACTACGCCCGGATCATCGACGAGAAGGCCCAGCGGCTGAAAACCATGGTGCAGGACGTGTTTGAGGTCAGCAAGGCGGCGGCGGACCAGCTGCCGGTCCAGTTGGAGCGGCTGGATCTGGCCAAGCTCCTGCGCCAGACCCTGGCGGACATGGACGGCCCCATTCAAAAGAGCGGCCTGACCTTCAAGGTCAGCCTGCCGGAGGCGCCGGTGGAGATCGTGGCGGACGGAAAGCGGCTGTACCGGGTGTTCCAGAACCTGATTCAAAACGCCCTGCGCTACTCTATGGACGGCAGCCGGGTTTACCTCTCCCTGACCGCCGGGCCGGAACGGGCAGAGGCCTCCCTCCGCAACACCTCCCGCACGGAGCTGCCCGCCGGGGTAGATTTCACCGCCCGGTTCGTCCGGGGGGACGACAGCCGCACCGACGGCGGCAGCGGCCTGGGCCTCTCCATCGCCCAGTCCTTCACCGAGGCCTGCGGCGGGGAATTTCGGGTGGAGACGGTGGCGGACCTGTTCACCGCCGTGGTCACCTTCCCCCTGGCAGACTGAGCCCATCTTTTATCACAAACGAAGGCCGCCTCTTGCGAGGCGGCCTTCGTTTGCCGTTGTCTGCCCGGAGAGGTCATTTCTCCGCCGCGCCGTCCCCCACGCAGAACATGGTGAACTCTGAGACGGCCAGCAGTTTGTCGTTCTCCCCAGTGATTTCCACGGAGACCAGCGCCGTGGACCGGCCCCGGTGCCGCACCCGGGCGGTGGCGTAAATGGTGCCGCTGCCCTGGTTTTTCAGGAAATTGAAGGTGCTGCTCTGGGTGACGTACAGCCGTCCATCGGTGTGGGCGGCCACGCCGGCGGCATTGTCCGCCAGGGTGCACAGCGCGCCGCCGTGGACCATGCCGAAGGGATTCAGGCTCTCCGGCCGGATGTCCAGCTTGCACACGGCGTAATCCCGCTCCATGGCCACCCGCTCGTTGAAGTTGTGGTGCATGAAGGCGTTCATGCTGTCCCGCTTCATCACATGCTTTTTCAGGTTCTCTTCCATACAGGACTCCTTTGACCCTTGCTCAAATTTGGAATGATTGTACCACGCTTTCCATATATTTTCCACTTTTTTTAAAAAGGGGTTGACAACTCCGCATCTTTGCATATAATGAACATATGAACAATCATTCACTTAAAGGAGGCGATCTCTTGGAGAACCGCTACAACGTGGAGTGCTGCGACTTCATCCACGCCCACGAGGACGTGGTGGAGAAGGTGCGGCGGGAGCTGCCGGGGGAGGACACCCTCTACGATCTGACGGAGCTGTTCCGCATCTTCGGGGACTCCACCCGCATCCGCATTCTGTATGTGCTCTTTGAGGCGGAGATGTGCGTGTGCGACATTGCGTCGCTGCTGGGCATGACCCAGTCGGCCATTTCCCACCAGTTGCGGGCCCTGAAAAACGCCAGGCTGGTGAAATCCCGCCGGGAGGGGAAGACCGTGTTCTACGCCCTGGCGGACGACCACGTGAAGACCATCATCAACCAGGGACTGGAGCATGTCTCCGAGTAAGTTTTCAACATCTTTGGAATATAGGGAGGAACACACCATGAAAAAGCGTTTCAATCTCACCGATTTGGACTGCGCCAACTGCGCCGCCAAGATGGAGAACGCCATCCGAAAAATCGACGGCGTGCAGAGCGCCACCGTCAGCTTTTTGACTCAGAAGATGACCGTGGAAGCCGACGACGGGCGGTTTGACGAGATCATGCGGGAAGTCGTGGCAGTGTGCAAACGGGTGGAGCCGGATTGCACCATTCACCTGTAACGGCGCGTTTAATTCGGGATAGCGGTGGCCGCACCTCTCTGCGGAGGGGCTTGCCCGCTTTCGTGGTGAGCGAGGCCCGGAAAGGCGGGGTTTGGGAACTTTGCGGCCCTGCGAGAGACGTCCCCGCCCGGCGGCGGAAATCCCCCGTCCCCGCGCAATGCGCGGTTGCCCCGCCCCGCCGGACAAAAATCCCCGCTGCCGCCAACCCGGCAGCAACAAGGAGGTTATTCTATGGCAAGTCTTTCCAAAAAACAAAAAACCATGCTCTGGCGGATTCTCACCGCCGCCGTGCTGCTGATCGCCGCAAAGCTCCTCCCCCTGGAGGGCCCGGCGGCGGCCGCCTGCTTCCTGGCGCCCTACGCCGTCATCGGCTGGGACGTTTTGTGGCGGGCCGTCCGCAACATCGCCCACGGCCAGGTGTTTGACGAGAACTTCTTGATGGCTCTGGCCACCGTGGGCGCCTTTGCCACCGGCGAGTACGCCGAGGCGGTGTTCGTCATGCTGTTCTACCAGGTTGGCGAACTGTTCCAGGACTATGCCGTGGGCAGGTCCCGCCAGTCCATCGCCGCCCTGATGGATATCCGGCCCGACGTGGCCAACCTGGAGGGGCCGGACGGCCGCCTGCAGGAGGTGGACCCGGAGGACGTGGCGGTGGGCGCCGTGGTGGTGGTGAAGCCCGGCGAGCGGGTGCCTCTGGACGGCGTGGTGGTGGCGGGCAACTCCGCCCTGGACACCGCCGCCCTCACCGGCGAATCCGTCCCCCGGGACGTCAATCCCGGGGACGCGGTCATCAGCGGCTGCGTGAACCAGTCCGGCCTGCTGCGCATCCAGGTCACCCGGCCCTGCAGCGAGTCCACCGTGTCAAAAATACTGGACCTGGTGGAAAACGCCGGGGAGAAGAAGGCCGCCAGCGAGAACTTCATCACCCGCTTCGCCCGGTACTACACCCCCTGTGTGGTGGCGGCCGCGGCGGCGCTGTTCCTCCTCCCGTCGGCCCTGCTGACCCTGCTGCCGGAGACCCCCGCCTTCCTGGCGGGGACGGTGTGGACCGACTGGCTTCACCGGGCGCTGATCTTCCTGGTCATCTCCTGCCCCTGCGCCCTGGTGATCTCCGTGCCCCTGAGCTTCTTCGGCGGCATCGGCGGTGCCAGTAAGTGCGGCATCCTGGTGAAGGGCGGCAACTTTCTGGAGGCCCTGGCCCGGACGGAGACCGTGGTCTTCGACAAGACCGGCACCCTGACCCAGGGCACCTTCTCCGTCACCGCCGTCCACCCGGAGGAGGCCTTCACCCCGGAACAGCTGCTGGAGTACGCCGCCCTGGCGGAGCAGTACTCCGACCACCCCATCTCCCTCTCCCTGAAGGCCGCCTGCAAAACCCCTATGGACCCGGGCCGGGTGACCAACGTAGAGGAGATCGCCGGCCACGGCGTCTGCGCCGGAGTGGACGGCAGGCGGGTCTGCGTGGGCAACAGCCGCCTGATGGAGCGGCAGAACGCAAACTGGCTGCCCTGTGAGCTGCCGGGCACCATCGTCCACGTGACGGTGGACGGCTTTTACGCCGGGCACATCGTCATCTCCGACCTGCCCAAGGAGGACGCCCGGGCCGCCGTGGCGGACCTGAAGGCCAACGGCGTGAAGCGGACGGTCATGCTCACCGGAGACGCCGACGCCGTAGCCAAATCCGTGGCGGCAGAGCTGGGCGTGGACGAATACCACGCGGAGCTGCTGCCCGCCGACAAGGT
The DNA here is from genome assembly GCF_900544955.1 of uncultured Oscillibacter sp. Taxonomy (GTDB): domain Bacteria; phylum Bacillota; class Clostridia; order Oscillospirales; family Oscillospiraceae; genus Oscillibacter. The sequence goes on along the minus strand of NZ_UQXD01000007.1, from coordinate 50,968 downwards.
GGACTGGACGGAGAAGCTGCTGGCCTCCAAATCCCAGGGGAGCAAGCTGGCCTTCGTGGGCGACGGCATCAACGACGCGCCGGTGCTGACCCGGGCGGACATCGGCATCGCCATGGGCGCGCTGGGGTCCGACGCCGCCATCGAGGCCGCGGACATCGTGCTGATGGACGACAAACCCTCCAAAATTGCCACCGCCATGCGGATTTCCCGCAAGACCCTGCGGATCGTCCACCAGAACATCTGGTTTGCCCTGGGGGTGAAATTCGCGGTGCTGATCCTGGGCGCGCTGGGCTATGCCTCCATGTGGGCGGCAGTGTTCGCCGACGTGGGCGTGGCCTTCCTGGCCATCCTCAACGCGACCCGGTGCCTGCGGGTGGAGGAGTTCCGAAACTGACCCTTGCCCGGCGGCGCCGTCTCCGCTATACTGAACTCATACAATCGAAACGGAGGCGAGGCGCCATGCAGACGATTCCCATGGAACAGTGGCCCCGGAAGGAGCTGTTCGACTTCTTCTCCCGGGTGTCCCAGCCCTTTTACAGCGTCACCTTTGTCCTGGATGTGACGGACCTCTCCCGCTATGTGAAGGCCCGGGGTCTCTCCTTTTACCACGCGTTGATCTACCTCTCCGCAGAGGCCCTGGACCGGGTGGAGGCCTTCCGCTATGCACTGCGGGAGGGGGAGCTGGTGCTCCTGAAGCGGCGGGTCCCCAGCTTCACGGACCTGCGGCCCGGCAGCCAGCAATTCCACATCGTCACCCTGCCCCGGGGGGACAGCCTGGAGGACTTCTGCCGGGCGGCCCGGGAGAAGAGCCGGTCTCAGACCGCCTTTCTGGACCAGTCCGGCGAGACCGGGGACCTGATCTACTACTCCTGCCTGCCCTGGCTGGAGCTGACGGCCCTCACCAACGAGCGGGACTTCGACCCGGACGACACCGTGCCCCGGCTCTCCTGGGGGAAGTTCACGGAGGAGCAGGGGCGCAGGAAGCTGCACCTCTCGATGGAGGTGAACCACCGGTTCATCGACGGGTTCCACATCGGACAATTTCAGGAGGAGCTGCTGCGGCTGATGGCCGCACTGTGAAGAAGCGGCGGCGTGGAGCATTCCACGCCGCCGCTTTTGTCAGTACTCGTATTTCTTCCGGCCCCAGAGGAGAAACCCGGCGGACACCGCCAGTCCCAGCAGCTCCGCCGCAGGCACCGCCAGCCAGATGCCCGTCTCCCCCAGCACCCGGGGCAGCACCAGCAGCATTCCCACCAGGAAGAGAAAGGTCCGGGTGACGGAGATCACGGCGGACACCGCCCCGTCGGAAAAGGCGGTGAACAGGGCGGAGGCAAAGATGTTGGTCCCCATCAGCAGAAAACTCAGGGCGTATATGGGAAAGCCCTGGATGGTGACGGCATACACGCCGCTGTCCGGCTCCGTGAACAGGGCCAGGCTGGGGCCGATCACCAGCCGGGACACCAGCCAGGCCCCCAGGGAGGCCGCCGCCACAAATCCCAGGCAGATCCGGACGATTTTGCGCAATTGCTCCGTGTTCTGGGCGCCGTACTGATAGCTGATCACCGGTGCCACTCCCAGGGAGAATCCGAAGAACACGGCGGTGAACACGAATTGAAAGTACATGGCGATGGTAATGGAGGCCACGCCGTCCTCCCCCCAGTAGGCCAGGAAGATCATATTGAAGAGGAAGGTGGTGACGGCGTTGGCCACGTTGCTGACCATCTCCGACGAGCCGTTGCCGCAGGCCTGGGCCAGCATCCGCCACCGGGGGCGGAAGGCCACAAAGCGCAGAGAGCTGTTCCGGCCCCGGAAAAAGAACACCGCGCCTGCGACGGCGGGGACGCAGTAGCCCAAGACGGTGGCCACGGCGGCGCCCTCCACCCCCATCCCCATGGGGCCCATGAACAGCCAATCCAGCACCACGTTCACCAGGCCGCCAGCCACGGTGGTCCCCAGGCCCAGGCCGGGCCGCCCCGCCGTGACAAACAGGGACTGGAAGGCCGTCTGCAAAAAGAAGGCCGGGGCAAACCCCAGCAGAATCCGGGTATAGCCCTCGCAGTAGGGCCACTGGACCGCGCTGGTCCCCAGCAGGTGGAGAATGGGGGAGAGGAAGAGGTTGCCCAGCACGGCGAAGGCCCCGCCCACCGCCAGGGAGGCCGCCACAATGCAGGTGAAGTCCTCCCGGGCCTCCTGCCCGCGGCCCTCCCCCTGCTTCCGGGCAATGATGGCGCTGCCGCCGGTGGCCAGCATGATGCCCACGGCCATCTCCAGGGAATTGAGGGGATAGGACATGTTGATGGCGGAGAGGGCCAGGGTTCCCACATATCGGGAGATGAACATGCCGTCCACAATGGTGTAGAGGGACAAAAACACCATCATAGCGATGTTGGGCAGGGCGAAGCGCAGCAGGGAGCTGGCGGTGAACTCCCTGGCCAGGGCGTTATGCTCCATGGTGGACCTCCTCCGCCAGGGCCCGGGCAAAGGCCCCGTTCCCCTCCAGCAGGCACCGGCACAGCTCCGGGCCCATCCGGGCCATTACCCGGTCCTCCAGGCGGTACATCTCCTCCAGCAGCTCCCCGGCCATGGTCCGGCCCGCCTCGGTGAAGGCCACTCGCTTCTCCTTCTGGTCCCGGCCCGCCAGGTAGCGGAGGTACCCCTGCCGCTCCAGATCCTTGACCAGGGTGTTGACCGTCTGCTTGGGGAGCATCCGCTCCTCCGCGATCTGCTTTTGGGTGTGGTCCCCCGACCCCGCCAGGGCGCACAGGACCATCAGCATGTTATAGGTGACGCCGTGCTGCTTGGCCCACTCCCCGTAGAGGGCGTTGGCCCGGCAGAGGAAGGTGTCCACCTGGCTCATCAGTGCTCTGGTATTCAACGGAAACGCCTCCTTTTAAAGTACGGTTTCGGACTATTATAGTACGGTGTCGGACCATTGTCAAGTGGGCCTTTTACGCAGTATCGATGATGGAATCTCCACCAGTTTCACCAAATACGCTTGTAAACATACAGGTCCGTATGATAGCATAGTGAAAAAAAGATTGGTTCTTTCCGGCAGATAGAAACAGTCTGACAATTTCGTATTTTAAGGAGGGTGCCTATATGAAAGAACAATTACGGGGGATCGCACTGGTACTTTTCGGAATTTTGCTCTGCTGTGCGGAAAGCGAACTCAACAGAACCATATTTGCATATATGGCGGATGTGCCGGTTTCGTTTTTGGGCGTCCTTGTAGGACTTGCAGGACTGTTCTTTGCTTTCCGAAACGGCGAAAGCAAGTGAGATAATTTCCGGTCTGTTGGGCGGAATCAGCTTTGTAGGATCGGAAAAATGTACCGTAAACCTGCGGCACCCCTACACAAAAAAATGTAGGGGTGCTTTTTGATTTTTCGATAGCGGCCGGTTTCCACAGTTCATCTCAATATGTTGGACAAAAGGAATTTTTTCTGGGGACGAAACAAGAGGCGTTGTCTTAAGACAACGCCTCTTGCCGGCAATCGATTTTCTTTTCACAGCGTCTCCAGCTCCGCCTCCCACAGCGTCCACATTCCGTCGCTGGGCATCCGCCAGTCGCCGCGGGGGGAGAGGGCCACGGAGCCCACCTTGGGGCCGTCGGGCAGGCAGTTGCGCTTGAACTGCTGAGTGAAAAACCGGCGATAGAAGACCTTCAGCCATTTCAAAATGACCTCGCCGCTGTACTTCTTCCCCAGAGCATACTGTGCCAGCCGGTAGACTTTCCGGGGAGAGAAGCCCCAGCGGAGGATATAGTACAGGAAGAAGTCGTGCAGCTCGTAGGGGCCCACCAGCTCCTCCGTCCGCTGGCTGATCTGCCCCTGAACGGCGGGCAGCAGCTCCGGGGAGACGGGGGTGTCCAGAATGTCCTCCAGCACGTCCCGCAGGGCCTCGTCGCTCTCCGCGTGGTCCCGGGAGAGGTAGCCCACCAGGTGGCGGACCAGGGTTTTGGGGATGGAGGCGTTGACGCCGTACATGCTCATGTGATCGCCGTTGTAGGTGCACCAGCCCAGGGCCAGCTCGCTGAGGTCTCCGGTGCCGATGACCAGGCCCCCGGTGGCGTTGGCAATGTCCATCAGCACCTGGGTCCGCTCCCGGGCCTGGCCGTTTTCAAAGGTCACGGAGTAGTCCTCCATGGGGTGCCCGATGTCCCGGAAGTGGCTGCGGACGCTGGCGGAGATATCCACGGTGCGCAGCGTGGCGCCCATCTGCTCCGCCAGGATCACGGCGTTGTTCCGCGTCCGGTCCGTGGTGCCGAAGCAGGGCATGGTGACGGCGATGATGTCCGTGGGGGAGCGGTCCAGCATCTTCATGGCAAGGCCGGTGATCAGCACCGCCAGCGTGGAGTCCAGTCCGCCGGAGAGGCCCACCACCGCCGTTCTGGCCCCGGTGTGGGCCAGGCGCTGCTTCAGCCCCAGGGAGGCCAGCAGCAGAATCTCCCGGCAGCGGGCGTCCCGGTCCTCCTTCCCCTCGGGGACGAAGGGCTGGGGGGCCACATAGCGGGTGAGGGGAGTGTCCCGGACCGTCAGGGAGAAGGGAACCCGCTCCACCCCCTCCGGCGCCGCGGCGTTCATCTGGGTCCGGCGGCGCTCGTAGGCCAGCTTCTGCACGTCGATCTCCGAGGTGCGGAAGCCCTGTTCAAACCGGCTCTCCTGGAGCATGGTGCCGTTTTCCGCAATCATCTGGTGGGCGCCGAACACCACGTCGGAGGTGGACTCCCCCTCCCCGGCACTGGCGTACACGTACCCGCACAGCAGCTTTGCCGACTGCATGGTGACCAGCTGGCGGCGGTAGCCGTCCTTGCCGATGACGTCGTTGCTGGCGGAGAGGTTGCCCACCACCGTGGCCCCGGCGGCGGCCAGGTCTGCGGAGGGGGGGCAGGGGGCCCACAGATCCTCGCAGATTTCAAAGCCCAGCACCAGCTCCTCCATCTCCCGGCAGGGGAAGACCAGTCTACCGAAGGGGATGCCCTCCTGACCGCAGAGGGAGACGGTGCCGTTGCACCCGGGGGCGGGGGCAAACTGGCGCTTTTCGTAAAATTCGCCGTAATTGGGCAGATGAGTCTTGGGGACCACCCCCAGAATGTGTCCTTTTTGTATAATAACCGCACAGTTATACAGTCTGTTGTCCTTCCGCAAGGGCATTCCCACCGCGGTCACCACCTCCAGGGGGCGGGTGGCGGCCAGAACCGTGGCCAAGGCCTCCTCGGCACCCCGGAGCAGGGTGTCCTGGTAAAAGAGATCGCCGCAGGTGTAGCCCGTCAATCCCAGCTCCGGCAGGACCAACACCCTGGCGCCGGCCTTTTCCGCGGCCCGCATCATGGTAAAGGTCTGCTCCGCGTTATAAATACAGTCCGCCAGACGCAGCTTCGGTGTGCCGCAGGCAACGGAGATAAAACCGTCCTTCATGCGTAAAACCTCCTGATTGGATGATTCTCGGTCTGCTGTTATTGTACACCGGTTTGTCCCGCTTGACAAGAAAAGGGCACAAAAAGGACCGCCGGTGGCGGTCCTTTTTGCTGTGTGTGTTTTAGGAGGGAGAAAATGCATCGGGTTGGGAGGACCCTTTGCTTGAGTATTAAGATACCCGATAATCTTTACCGAATTATGTGTTTCCTGTGAACAGATTGTAAATGATGGGTCGATTTTCCGGTTTCTTTGGCCAATCTGCCCGTTTTTCCCGGAATCTCCCCGCCGGCACCCTCATTTGTACTTCCGGCTCTCCGCCACCGCCAGCTCGTCGCAGCGGTTGTTGTACGCGTTTTCCGCGTGGCCCTTGACCCAGTGGTAGCGCAGGGAGTGGGTGTCCGTCAGCTCCAGCAGCCGTTCCCACAGATCCGGGTTCAGGGCGGGCTTCTTGTCGGACTTCACCCAGCCCCGCCGCTGCCAGCCTTTGGCCCAGCCCTTGGAGAGGCCGTCGATGACGTACTTGGAGTCGGACCACAGATCCACCACGCAGGGCTCCTTCAAAAGCGACAGCGCCTCGATGACGGCGGTGAGCTCCATGCGGTTGTTGGTGGTGTCCGCCGCGCCGCCGGACAACTCCCGCCGGTGGGGGCCGTACAGCAAAATGGCCCCCCAGCCCCCCGGCCCGGGATTGCCGGAGCAGGCGCCGTCGGTGTAGATGGTGACTTCTTTCATATGACCTCCATGGAATTCATGAGAGCGGCCTAAGCCGCTCTCATGGTGGGGTTTACAGGTCCTTCAAAATCTCCTTCCGCTTCTCCTCGTACTCCTCCTCGGTGATGAGGCTGCGGTCGTAGAGATTGCGGAGCTCCTGGAGACGGGCCTCCGGGGAGACGCCGTCCTCGGAGGGGCCGTCGTCCTCGATGTGGATTTCCGGTCCCGCGTAGTTCTTTCCGAAGGCGCGGTAGGCGTTGGCGCAGGTGATGCCCAGGGCCATCAGCGTCCAGAGAATGCCGAAGGCGCCGAAGTGGGGAATGGCCACCGCCAGGCCCAGGACGACGAAGATGCCGCCCCAGACCACGCCGAACACCCCCTGGGCCTTGCTGGGGCGGTAGGTCATCCGCTTTCTTGCCATGGCGCTTCCTCCTTAGGCCTCTGCCTCGGGGACGGACTCCGTCTCCTCCGCTTCCTCCCGGTCGGTGAGGGCCAGGGCGATGACCTGATCCCCGTCCTCCTTGAAGCGCATGACAATGACGCCCTGGGTGGAGCGGCCGGCGGTGCGGATGCTGTCCACGGGAGTGCGGATCAGGATGCCGCTCTGGGTCACCAGCAGCAAGTCCTCGCCGCCGTCCACCACCTTGATGCCCACCACGGACCCGGTCTTGTCGGTGACCATGTAGTTCTTGATGCCGATGCCGCCCCGGTTGGTGATGCGGTAGTCCTCCACCGGGGTGCGCTTGCCGTAGCCCTTCTCCGTGATGGAGAGCACCTGGTGGTCCGGCTTGGCCCGGGCGGCGCCCACCACGTAGTCCCCCTCCCGGAGGCGGATGCCCCGGACGCCCACGGCGTCCCGGCCCATGGGCCGGACGTCCGTCTCGTCGAAGCACACGGCCATGCCGTCGTGGGTGGCGATGAGGATGTTCTGCTGTCCGTCGGTCTCCCGGACGGCGATGAGCTGGTCCCCCTCGTCCATCCGCAGGGCCCGGATGCCGTTGTTGCGAAGGTTTTTCAGCGTGCTGGCGGGCAGCCGTTTCACGGTGCCGTTCCGGGTGACCATGAAGAGATACCGGCCGTCGTCCTCGATGGACCGGGTGTGAATCATGGTCTGGACCCGCTCGCCCTGCTCCACCTGGAGGATGTTGACGATGTTGGTGCCCTTGGCGGTCTTGCCGGACTCGGGAATCTGATAGCCCTTCTTCCGGTAGACCTTTCCGGTGTCGGTGAAGAAGAGGAGGTAGTCGTGGGTAGAGGCGGTGAACACGTCCACCACGTAGTCCTCCTCCCGGGTGGTGATGCCCTTCTTGCCCATGCCGCCCTTGGACTGGGCCGCGTACTCGCTGACGGGCGTCCGTTTGATGTAGCCCGCGTGGGTGAGGGTGAAGACGCAGTCCTCCTCCTCGATCAGATCTTCGATGTCGATCTCGTCCTCCACGTCCTGAATCTCGGTCTTCCGGTCGTCGCCGTACTTCTCGGCGATGGCGGTGAGCTCGTCCTTCAGAATCTGGCGGAGCATCCCCTCGTCGGAGAGGATCTGTTGGAACCAGGCGATCTTCTCCTCCAGCTCCTTGAATTCGTTTTCCAGCTTCTCCCGGTCCAGGCCCTGGAGGGCCTTGAGCCGCATGTCCAGAATGGCCTGGGACTGAATCTCGTCCAGGCCGAACCGGTTCATCAGGTTCTCCCTGGCATTGTCGTAGCTGGTGCGGATGATGTGGATGACCTCGTCGATGTTGTCTTGGGCCACCAGCAGCCCCTCCAGCAGGTGGGCCCGCTCCATGGCCTTTTTCAGGTCGTACTTCGTCCGGCGGACGATGATCTCCTCCTGGAAGGAGAGGTACTCGTCGATGCAGTGCCGCAGGGACAGAATCTTCGGCTGGGACTGGTTCTGCACCAAGGCCAGCATGTTGATGGCGAAGGTGGTCTGGAGCTGGGTCTGGCTGAACAGGCGGTTCAGCACCACCTGGGGGTTGGCGTCCCGCTTCAGCTCGATGACGATGCGCATGCCGTTGCGGTCGGACTCGTCCCGGATGTCGGAGATGCCCTCCAGCCGCTTGTCCTCCACCTGCTCCGCCATGTTTTTGATGAGCATCCGCTTATTCACCTGATAGGGGATCTCGGTGATAACAATGCGGGTCCGGTCCTTGCCGAACTCCTCAAACTCGTGGCGGGCGCGGATCACCAGCCGGCCCCGGCCGGTGGCGTAGGCCGCCCGGATGCCGGACCGGCCCATGATGATCCCCTTGGTGGGGAAGTCCGGCCCCTTCACGTGCTGCATCAGATCCGCCAGGGTGGCGTTGGGGTCGTCCAGCACGCAGATGCAGGCGCCGATGACCTCCCGCAGGTTGTGGGGTGGGATGTTGGTGGCCATGCCCACGGCGATGCCGCTGGAGCCGTTCACCAGCAAATTGGGGAAGCGGGAGGGGAGGACCCGGGGCTCCTTCCGGGTCTCGTCGAAGTTGGGGTCCCAGTCCACAGTGTCCTTGTCGATGTCCCGCAGCATCTCGTCGGAGATCTTGCTCATGCGGGCCTCGGTGTACCGGTAGGCCGCCGGGGGGTCGCCGTCCACGGAGCCGAAGTTGCCGTGGCCGTCTACCAGCATGTAGCGCATGGAGAAGTCCTGGGCCAGCCGGACCAGGGCGTCGTACACGGAGGCGTCGCCGTGGGGATGGTACCGGCCCAGCACGTCGCCCACGCAGGTGGCGGACTTTTTGAAGGGACGGTCACTGGTGAGGTTGTCCTCATACATGGCGTAGAGAATGCGCCGGTGGACGGGCTTCAATCCGTCCCGGGCATCCGGCAGCGCCCGGCCCACGATGACGCTCATGGCATACTCGATATAGGACTTCTCCATCTCGGGGACCAGGGGAGATTCCAAAATTTTCTGCTGGGGGTACCGGATTTCCTCCGGATCATATTGGGTTTTTTTACTCATCCTATCGTTTTCCTCCTTGTGGAAGACCCATTGTTTTCATCAGTAGTCCAAATTCACCGCATACCGGGCGTTCTTCTCAATGAATTCCTTCCGGGGCTCCACCTTCTCGCCCATGAGAATGGTGAAGGTCTCGTCGGCCTTCACGGCGTCGTCCAGGGTGATGCGGCGCAGGGTCCGCTTTTCCGGATCCATGGTGGTCTCCCACAGCTCGTGGGGGTTCATCTCGCCCAGGCCCTTAAACCGGGAGATGTCGATTTTCACATTGGGGTTGCCCGCCCGCATCTCGGCGGACACCTGGTCCCGCTCCTCGTCGGAGAAGGCCACCCGTACGGTTCTGCCCCGGCTCAGCTTGTAGAGGGGGGGCACGGCGGAGTAGACGTATCCCTGCTCGATGAGGGGCCGCATGAAGCGGAAGAAGAAGGTCAGCAGCAGCGTGCGGATATGGGAGCCGTCCACATCGGCATCCGCCATGATGATGACCTTGTGGTAGCGGAGCTTGGCGGGGTCGAACTCCTCGCCGATGCCGGCGCCCAGCGCCGTGATGACCGGTTGGAGCTTGTCGTTGCCGTACACCTTATCCGCCCGGGCCTTTTCCACATTCAGCATCTTGCCCCACAGGGGGAGGATGGCCTGGAACCGGGAGTCCCGGCCCTGGGTGGCGGAGCCGCCGGCGGAGTCGCCCTCGACGATGTAGATTTCCGTCAATTCCGGGTTGTTCTCATTGCAGTCCCGCAGCTTGTCCGGCATGGCGGCGCCGCCCAATGCGGTCTTCCGCCGGATGGACTCCCGGGCCTTCTTGGCGGCCTCCCGGGCGCGGTTGGCGGTGAGGGCCTTGTCCAGAATCATGCGGCCCACCTGGGGGTTCTCCTCCAAGAAGGTGTCCAGCTTGGCCGTCACAATGTTGTTCACCAGGGTCCTGATCTCGCTGTTTCCCAGCTTGGCCTTGGTCTGGCCCTCAAACTGGGCGTCGGTCAGCTTCACGGAGATGACGCAGGTCAAACCCTCCCGGCAGTCCTCGCCGGAGATCTTCTCGTCGTCCTTCAGCATCTTGATCTTCCGGCCGTAGTTGTTGAGCACCGTGGTCAGCGCCCGCTTGAAGCCCTCCTCGTGCATGCCGCCCTCCGGGGTGTGGACGTTGTTGGCAAAGGAGAGCAGGGTCTCATTGTAGCCGTCGTTGTACTGAATGGCCACCTCCGCCACGGAGTCCTCCCGCTGCCCGATCATGTAGATGACCTCCTTGTGCAGCGGGTCCTTGTTCCGGTTCAGCCAGGTGACAAACTCCCGGATGCCGCCGGCGTAGCACATGCTGTCCTCCTGCTCCTGGCCGGGGCGCTTGTCCGCGATGCAGATGCGCAGTCCCGCGTTCAGGAAGGCCTCCTCCCGCATCCGGGTGTGAAGGGTGTCGTACTGGTAGGTGGTGTCCTCGAAAATCTCCCCGTCGGGCTTGAAGGTGACGGTGGTGCCGGTGCGGTCCGTGGTGCCCACAATCCGCATCTCCTGGGTGATGCTGCCCCGGGAGAACTTCATCTCATAGATGTTTCCGTCCAAGTGGACCTGTACGGTCAGCCACTCGCTCAGGGCGTTCACCACCGAGGCGCCCACGCCGTGGAGGCCGCCGGAGACCTTATAGCCCCCGCCGCCGAACTTGCCGCCGGCGTGGAGGACGGTATACACCACCTCCAGCGCGGGCTTGCCGGTCTGGGCCTGGATGCCCACGGGGATGCCGCGGCCATTGTCCACCACGGTGATGGTGCCGTCCTCGTTGATCTGCACATGAATGTCGGTGCAGTAGCCCGCCAGCGCCTCGTCGATGGCGTTGTCCACAATCTCATACACCAGGTGGTGAAGACCGGAGGCAGAGGTGGAGCCGATATACATGCCGGGGCGCTTGCGGACGGCCTCCAGCCCCTCCAGCACCTGAATTTCCGAGGCGTCGTATTCATTTGCGGTGTCCACTGCGGTGGAATTCAAGATTTCATTTTCAGCCATGTGGGTACTCCTTCCGTGACAAGACAAGAAGAGCCGGGCCGGAACCGTTTTCCGGCCCGTTTCTTCTTGCCCTGAGGTTTTGCATAATTTGCAGCGCTTACAGCTCCAGCCGGTTGCTCTCCCAGCGCCGCTGCAGCGTGTTGGGATTTAACTGGGACAGATAGACGATCTGCGGGTGATAGGGGTGGTCGCAGACCACAAAGGACTTGGGGAGGTCCCCGGAGATATCCAGCACCACGCCGTCCGCCTCCGCGGCGGAGAGATAGTCCCGGGTACGCTTGGAGGTGGAGCACTTGTCCAGATCAAAAATACCGATGATCCGGTGCTGCGGGACGATTTCATTTTGGCCCAGGTGCAGATACATGGCGGACTCCTTTTCGTTGCTTTTTGGCGGATTGACGGCCTGCCGGGCAGGGAGACCGCCGCCAGCGGCGAGAGTCATTCCCGGTCATCCCGTGATTACCCCGTGCTCCACGTGAAACACCTTCCCCCCCAGCAGCTGGGGCAGCCGGTCGTCCTCGCAGCAGGTGATGAACACCTGTCCCCCCGCGATGCGGTTGAGCACAAACTCCTGCCGCCGGGGATCCAGCTCGCTGAGCACGTCGTCCAGCAGCAGCACCGGATATTCGCCGGTGGCGTTTTTGTAAATCTCCCGCTCCGCCAGCTTCATGGAGAGGGCCGCCGTCCGGGTCTGGCCCTGGGAGGCAAAACTCTTGGCTTCCCGTCCGTCGATCTCCACCGCTAGATCGTCCTTGTGGGGGCCGGACAGGCACATTCTGGAGGCCCGCTCCGCCGCCTGGTGGCGCTCCATATGGCTGCGGAGCTGCTCCGTCAAAACCGCGATGTCCGCCCCGGGGTCCGTGACGGCGGAGACCGTCTCGTACCGGATGTCCAACCGCTCCCGTCCGCCGGAGCACTCCCGGTGGTGAACGGTCGCGTAGGTGTTCAGTGCCGCGGCAAACTGCTGGCGGTAGTGGATCAGCACCGCGCCGTTCCGCACCAGTCCCTCGTTGAACTCCGGCAGGGCGGCCAGCAGGTCCGGCCGCTCCTCCGCGTCCCGGAGAATCCGGGTCTTGTGCTCGTAGCAGCGGTGATAGGCCGCGAGGGCGGCGGCATACCGGGGGCGGAGTTGACATAACGCAACATTCATCAGCCGCCGCCGGGCGGCGGGGCCCTCCCGGATGAGGTACAGATCCTCCGGACAGAAAAACACCGTGTGATAGACCTCGCTGAGGGCGGCGCTGGTCTTGGCGGGCACCTGGTTCACGGATATCTTTCGCCGCCGGTTCCGGAACAGGTCCACGCGAACCTGAAACTCCCGGTCCCGGGCAAAAACCTGGGCCTGGATGCGGGCGGCATCGGCAGTAAAGCCGATCATATCCCGATCCACTCTGGCCCGGGGGGATTTTCCACAGGAGAGGTAGACCACCGCCTCCAGCAGATTGGTCTTGCCCTGGGCATTCTCCCCCAGTATCACGTTGCACCGCTCATCAAACGCCGCCGCCTGATGGCCGTAGTTCCGAAAGGACTCCAGCTCCAGCCGGTCAATCCGCATAGGAGACCGTGTAGTGCTGTCCCTGGAACCCCACATCGTCGCCGGGACGGATTTTTTTGCCCCGCATGGTGCACACCTCACCGCCCACGGTGACCTCCCCGGCCTGAATGCGGTCCTTGGCCTCCCCGCCGGAGGCCACCAGATTGGCAAATTTCAACAGGTCCTGGAGCTTGATAAACTCCGTCTGAATTACAACTGTCTTCATAACGCTCCTTTATGAATGGGCTATTTTCTGCTCTTGTACAGCTCCACCAGGCCGATCACGGACAAGATCAAGGAGACCAACACCATGGCGCCGCCCGCCGGTTCCCGGCAGGCAAAGCTGGTCATATCCGCAATCGAATTCATCCACGAGTATCCGCCGCTGCGTCCGCCGTAGAAAAAGGACGCGTAGATCCAACAGATAATCAGTCCCGCCGCCCCCAAAACCAGAAACATTCTGGCCTTTTCAATGGCCGCCCGCTGTTTTCCCGGCGGCTTTTTTCCCATTGGTCCTCTCATATATCCCGGTTATTCCGCGGATTTCAGCCGGACCGGCAGCACCATATAGAGGAAATTCTCCTCCCCGTCCACCGGCACGATGATGGCAGGGGAGACGCCGGTGTTCAGCTCGATGCGGACGGTATCGGCAGGGGCATACCGCAGGGCCTCCATCAAATACCGGTTGTTGAAGCCGATTTCCAAGCCGCCGCCGTCTCCGGAGAGGCGGCACACGTCCTTTGCCTCGCCGTTGCCGGTTTTAGCGGACAGGAGTACCTTGTCGTGGTCGAACAGGCACCGGACGGGGCTTTTCAGCTTGTCGGAGATCACCACGGACACCCGGTCGATGCTCTCAATGAGGGCCTTCGTTTCCGCCAGGACGGAAATGGGGTTTTTCCGGGGGATGGCGTTCTTATAGTCCAAAAACTCCCCCTCCAGGCGGCGGCAGATCAGCTCCGTGTCCCCCACCTCAAAGAGAATATGCCGCTTGCCCAGGGTCACGGCGGCCAGGTCCTCGGTGTCGCCGCAGATGCTCTTGACCTCGTTGAGCGCCGCGCCGGGGGCCACAAAGGAGAAGGCGCCGCCGTCAATTTTTTCCAGAGGCTCCCGCCGGACCGCCAGGCGGAACCCGTCCACCGCCACCATGGCGAGGCCCTTGTCGCTGATTTCAAACAGGGCGCCGGTGTGAACCGGGCGGCTCTCGTTGGTGGAGACGGCAAACGCCACCTCCTCGATCATGGAGCGGAGGGTCTTCTGCTGAATGGAGACGGAGTACTCGTCCTCCACCTCCGGCAGATCCGGGTAGTCCGCGGCGGACAGCCCCAGGATGTCAAAGTCCGCGTCGCCGCAGCAGAGGTGAACCATCTGCTTGTCGTCGGCGGTAAAGGTCACCACATCGTCCGGCATCCGGCGAATAATATCGCCGAAGAGCCGGGCATTGAGCACGATATCCCCGCCGGAGACCACGTCGGCGGACAGCTTGGTGCGGATGCCGGTCTGCATGTTGTAGCCGGAGACGGTGAGCTGTTCGTCCACATGGAGCAGCAGGCCCTCCAGGGCGGGGATGGAGCTCTTTTGGGCCACGGCCCGGCTGGTCACGGCGATGGCGTTTTGCAGCAGGACCTTTTCACAGGAGAATTTCATCATAAGCGCAGGCTTCCTCTCTATATAAGGGTGGTTATGTCTGTTATAACAGAAAAAAAGAACTAGGATTTAGAAAAAGCAGTCATAGAAGGAAAAACTGTGGAAAAGCCGGAAAATGTCTGATGGGACAATATTTTGCGCCTCCACCGGGGATGTGGAGGAATCGGCAGGGTTTTCCACGGCAGGGAGAACGGGGGCGGTTTTCCACAGGGAAGTTTTCCTTTTCCACGGCGGTTGTGGAGAGATTGGGGTCAGCGTTTGGCGTTGATGTTGGTCTTGATCTCCTTCACCATCTCCGCAAAGGAGGCGTCCTTTTTCATCTTCTTCTCCACCTGCTGGATGGAGTAGAGAACCGTGGAGTGGTCCCGGTTGTCGAACTCCTTGCCGATGTCGTCCAGGGAGAGGTTCGTCATGCTGCGGATGAGGTAAATGGCGATCTGCCGGGCCTGCACCGCGTCCCGGATGCGCTGTTGGCCCCGAATGACGGACTCCTCCACATTGTAGTACTTGCTGATGTAGTCCAGAATGGCCTCCGGGGTGGGGATGTACTCGTTGTTCCGCCGCAGCATGTCCTGAATGGCCCGGGAGACGGTCTCCTCGTCGGTGTCGTTGCCCAAGAGGTCCTTGAAGGCCATAATTTTGTTGATGGTCCCCTCCAGCTGGCGGACGTTGGAGGTGACGTTCTGGGCGATGTAGACGGTGATCTTGTCCGGCAGATCCAGCCCCAGCAGCGCGGCCTTGTTTTTAATGATGGCCATGCGGGTTTCAAAATCCGGCGGCGCCACGTCCACCAGGAGGCCCCACTCAAACCGGGTGCGGAGCCGGTCCTCCAGCTGGGTCATCTCGGAGGGGGGGCGGTCAGAGGTCAGCACGATCTGGCGGCCGGACTCGTAGAGGTTGTTGAAGGTGTGAAAAAACTCCTCCTGGGTCTGCTTTTTGCCGGCGATGAACTGGACGTCATCCACCAGGAGCAGGTCCGCCTGGCGGTATTTCTCCCGCATCTCAGCGGTTTTGTTGGGGCCGGCCTGGATGGCGGTCACCAGCTCGTTGGTGAGGTCGTCCCCCTTCACGTAGGCGATTTTGGCCTTGGGGTCGTTCCGGCGGATGACGTTGGCGATGGCGTAGATGAGATGGGTTTTGCCGAGGCCCGAGTCCCCATAGATCAGTAGGGGGTTGTAGTTCTGGGCCGGGTGCTCCGCCACGGCGATGGAGGCGGCGTAGGCCAGCTTGTTGGAGGGGCCCACCACGAAGGTCTCGAAGGTGAACTCGTCGGAGGTAAAGCGGTCACTTGCCTTTTTTGCCTCCCCTCCGTTTACGGCGGCAAGGCCCGCGTCGTCCAGAATGGAGACCTCGAAATCGGTGGAGAAGATGTCGTGCAGGGCGGCCTTGATGTTTTTCAGGAACAGGGATTCGATATAGCCCCGCTTAAAATCGTTGGCGCAGTGGAGGATGAATGTATTGCCTCGGATATCCACCGCCCGCAGTTCGTCGAACCAGGTGGCGATGGTGGTTTCCGAGAGCTCACGTTGCAGCTGGGACAAGACGTTGTCCCACACGTCAGCGACGGAATTCAAAGGGAAACACCTCTCTCTAGTTGAAAATGGACAAAATAAGACAGAAATATTATAGCAAAAAAGAGAGAGGGTGGCAATACATATTCTAATAATAAGCGTTGAAAAAATTTGGCGGAAAAGAGACTAGATCTTGCGTAAGTTTTTGGGTCATTCCACCAGATTTAGAGAAAATGTGCCGAAAGGGCGGGAAAAACCGCAAGTTTGCGGAAATTTCAAGTTATTCTTGACACCTTTTGAAAAAGTCTGTATACTATTCCATGCGTCGCAAGGCGTCTAGAGTAAGGTTACTGCGCCCGTCCGTCAGGAGGGGTGTCGAGTAAGCGCCGCCGCAAGGCGGCCGGAATTCTGACAGGAGGTGTCTCAACATGGCAACGAAACGTACCTATCAGCCCAAGAAGCTGCATGGCCAGAAGGTCCACGGTTTCCGCAAGAGAATGGCTACCGCCAACGGCCGCAAGGTCCTGGCCCGTCGCCGCGCCAAGGGCCGCGCCAGTCTGTCCTACTAAGCGAAACGGAACGCGCGGGAGACACTTGAACAGACGTCTTCAGGGACGGCGGGAATTCTTGGATTCCTCCGTCCCTAAAAGAGTTTCCCGCGGACAAGCATGTGCAGGCAGAGGATAGGGTGAGCAGATGAAGCGAGCGGTGACACTGAAAGAGAATCATGAGTTTCGCCGGCTGTATCAAAAGGGCGCCTCCGCCGTGGGCGGGGGTATGGTGGTGTACTGCCGGAAAAACCGGCTGGGCCGTAACCGCCTGGGGCTGACGGCCTCCGTCAAGCTGGGTCATGCCGTGGTGCGCAACCGCGCCCGGCGGCGGCTGCGGGAGGTCTACCGGCTCAACGGCTACAGGCTCCGCCAGGGGTACGACATCATCCTGGTGGCCAGGAGCAAAACCGCGACGGTCTCCTGGAGGGAGCTGAACGACACCTTTTTGCGGCTGTGCCGGAAGCTGGACTTGCTGGAGGCGGCGCCATGAAGCGGGTGTTGCTGGCTCTGGTGCGGTTTTACCGCAAGGCCGTCTCCCCCTACCGCCAGCCCTGCTGCAACTACACGCCCACCTGCTCCCAATACGCGCTGGAGGCCATTGAGAAGTACGGCGCCCTGAAGGGCGGCTATCTGGCGTTCCGGCGGATCCTGCGCTGCAATCCGTTTCACAAGGGCGGATACGACCCCGTGCCCTGAGCCCCCGGGGGAAGCCGTTCCCCCCAGTCCCCGGTTTACTACAATTTGGAGGAAGCAAGTATGTTTTCAACCATCGGATACTATATTTGTATCCCGTTCGCCTGGCTGGTCCGGTTTTTCTATGAGCTGACCGGGTCTTACGGCGTGGCCATCATTCTCTTTACGCTGGTGATCAAGCTCATCATGCTGCCCTTCCAGATGAAGTCCAAGAAGAGCATGATGCGCATGAGCCGGATGTCCGGCCGGATGCAGGAGATTCAGAAGAAGTACGCCAACAACCAGGCGAAGATGGGCGAGGAGATGCAAAAGCTCTATGCCGAGGAGGGCGTCAGCCCCATGGGCGGCTGCCTGTGGAGCTTCCTGCCCCTGCCCATCCTGATCGCCCTGTACTCCATCATCCGCCAGCCCGTCACCCACTTCATGATGCTGTCGGAGGATGTGATGTACAGCATCATCAACCATCTGGCGGGCACCGGCGCGTCGGTTGCCAACATCGTCCGGGTGGCGGAGGACGGCGCCATGGAGCTGGGCAAAAACGGCCTGCCCCAGCTGCTGCCCTACGGCCAGATCAACCTGGTGAAGGAGATCACCTCCCAGCTGCCGGACTACGGCGCCAGCGTGGATGGCTGGATCAACATGAACTACAACTTCCTGGGCCTGGACCTGACCGCCAATCCCAGCACCGGTTTTACAAACTTTACCCTGGGCTGGGCCTGTATCGGTTTGTTGCTGATCCCCATTCTGGCCGGCGGCTCCCAGTTCCTGCTCTCCCGCATCACCATGAAGCAGCAGCCCCAGCAGGAGGGCCCCGCCGCCCGCTCCACCAAGAGCATGATGTACATGATGCCCCTGTTCTCCGTGTATATCGCCTTTATCATGCCGGCGGCCCTGGGCATTTACTGGATTGCCCAGAGCGGCTTCTCCGTGATTCAGGAAGTGATTCTGGGGAAGTTTTTCAACAAAAAGCTGGAGGAAGAGGAAGCCGCCCGCTATGAGGCCCGCCAGTCGGACCGGCAGCGCCGGATGGAGGAGGCCAAAGCCCTCCAGGAGCAGCGCAAACAGCAGGCGGAACAGAAGCAGAGCCTGAAGGAGAAGCGGAAGGCCGCCCAGGAGGCCAAGGCCCTGAAGGCGAAGAAGGCCGGGAGCAGCACCACGGAGGCGGGCCGTATCGGCGACCGCCCCTATGCCAGAGGCCGCGCTTACCGGGAAGAACGCTACGAGAGCGAAGATTGAGTGAGGAACCGTTATGAGAGAGTTTATCGATGTAACGGGCAAGAATGAGGAAGAGGCCATCAGCAAGGCGCTGGCGCAGCTTGGCCTCGACCGGGATGATGTGTCCGTTGAGATTCTGGAACGCGCCAAGTCCGGTTTCCTGGGTCTTGGCAGCTGTCCCGCCAAGGTGCGGGTGAGCTATGGCCCCGACGAGGAGCCCGCCGCTCCCCAGGAGGCGCCCTCCGCGGCCAGCGTGGAGACCGTCCGGGAAAAAGCGGTTGAACAGCCGGCGGAGCGCCCCGCGGAAGTGCCTGCGGAGAAGCCCGCCGCCAAGCAGGCGGCGCCGGCAAAGGCCCCCGCCGCCCGCCCGTCCGCCCCCGCCCCTGCACTGGAGACGGAGGAGGAAGTGGACGACGAAAAGGCCCAGGCCATTAAGGCCTTCCTCACCGGGCTGCTGGCCCAGATGGAGAGCAGCGCCGAGATCCGGGTGTATCTGCCGGAGAAGGGCCGCTACCGGGTGCTGCTGGTGGGCCAGGGACTGGGCGGCCTTATCGGCCGCCGGGGCGAGACCCTGGACGCCATCCAGCAGCTGACCAGCTATGCCGTGAATCGCACCGGCGGCCGGGTCCGGGTCCAGCTGGACGCGGAGGGATACCGGGAGAAGCGGGAGCAGAGCTTGCAGAGCCTGGCCCGGAAGGTGGCGGGGAAGGTGGTCAAGTACCGCCGCAGCGTCACCCTGGAGCCCATGAACGCCTACGAGCGGCATGTGATTCACACCGCCCTCCAGGATGTGCCCGGCGTCACCACCTATTCCACCGGCACCGACCCCAACCGGCGGGTCATTGTGGCCTACGACCGGGACAAAAAGTGAAAAAAGCCGTCCGGAGCGCTGCTTCGGACGGCTTTTTTTTTGCATTCCGTGACAAACGGCCCCGCCGGGTCGTATGATAAGTACCAGGATGTTGAAGAAAACAGGGGAAGGCCATGGAACGAACGGAATTTAACCAAGCGGCGGCAGTCTATCAAGATATGGTGTACCGCATCGCCCTGCACTACTTTGCCAACCGGCCCGACGCGGAGGACGCGGTGCAGGAGGTGTTTTTGCGCCTGTACACCCGGCAGGACCCCTTCGCGGGAGAGGAGCATCTCCGCCGCTGGTTGATGCGGGTGACGGTGAACGTCTGCAAGGATGCCTTGAAAAGTGCCTGGCGCCGGCGGCGGGTGTCTCTGGAGGAGGTGCCGGAGACGCCGGTGTTTCAGGAGGACTCCCAGGCGGAGCTGTACCGGGCGGTGATGGAACTGCCGGAGAAGTACCGGACGGTACTGAACCTCTTTTACTATGAGGAGCTGTCGGTCCGGGAGATCGCGCAGGTGCTGGAGGTGAAGGAGACCGCGGTGACCACCCGGCTGTCCCGGGCCCGGGACAGGCTGCGGCAAAGGCTGACGGAGGAGGTGTGGCGGAATGGAGAATAGGCGGCTGTATCAGGAGACCTTTTCGCAGGTCCACTCCACTGCGGAGATCGGTTGGGAGGCATATGAGGCCATGGGGCGGAGGCGGAGGAGCAAAAAAAGGTGGGTGCCGCTGGCGGCGGTACTTGTACTGCTGGGGGCGGTGACCACCGTGGCGGCGGCCACCGGATGGTTTGGCCTGCGGGAGCTTCTGCTGCCCGCCGGGCCGGAGGAGGAAACCGCGCCGGCCGATGTCATCAGCCTTCAGGGCTATGGGGATAGTCCCGAGGGAAAGGCCTTGGCGGAGTGGGAGGCCTTTTTGGCGAAGTACGACGCGGACGGAGAGATTTTGGAGAGCGTCGGAAACGGCCCCACCGGACTGGAGGGGGAACTCAGCGCCGGATATTACGGCGTCTACACCCCAGAGATGTTGGAAGCGCTGCGCGCCATCGCCGGAAAATACGGTTTGAACCTCCATACCGAGATGAACATGGTAGACCACGACGAGCTCTGCCGCCGGGTGGGCGGGGAGTTTCTGGCGGAAAACCACCAAAAATTCTGGGCCTACCTCTACGAAGATGGGACTTTCCAAACCGACGGCGGCGCGGTGCTGCCGGGCCTGGGCGCCGTGGACTATCAACTCCGCCGGTCAGTGAAGGGCACCTTCGATGAAGTGACGCTGCACATCGGCGCCGTGGGGGAATACCGGGAGCAGGCCTATGAGACGGCCGGCGGCGGGACGGTGACGCTGGCCCTGGGTCCCGGCAAGGCGCTGATTTTGGGGGACTTTTCAGCTTGCCTTGTGGCGGTGAACGTGCTCTCGGGGACCAGCAGCGGTCTTACCATGGAGGACTTGGAATCGCTGGCAGACGGGATTCGCTTCGACGTGCTCCAAGCGGTGACGCCCCCGGAGATGACCGGGGATTCCCAGGCCCAGGCGGGGCTGACGGCGGAGCTGTTTTACGCGGCCACCGCCATGGAGGAGCCCGCCGCCCAGGCCTTTTACCGCCGGTTCCGCCAGGCGGTGGAGGAGGACCGCCGCTTGGACGCGGCAGAGATGATCGTCTGGCCCCGGCTGGTGACTACGGCGGACGGGGAGGAGTGGACGGTGGCGTCGGCGGAGGACTTCCTGCCGCTATACGGCCAGATGTTCACCCCCGGGCTGCTGGAGGAGATGTCGAGAAACCAGTACACCGAGGACCGGGCGGATTTGATTCCCCACGACGGCATGGTGGGGGCGGCGGGGGGCTGCGTATGGTTTGCCCTGATGGAGGACGGGCAGATCGCGGTGACGACGGTTCAAAGCCCGGACGGCGGAAGCATCCGCTATGACGGCCCCGCTGGCGTCACGGCGGGATAGCGCTTGACAAGCGGGGAAAAACGTGATACAGTTCTCACGATATCCAAAAGGCTGTGACAGGGAACAGTATCCCATTGATCCCGGAAAAGAGAGAGGACGGCTGGTGCGAGTCCTTGCGGGAGAGGGGAGAAGGCGCCCTGGAGCCGCGGAGCGGAAATGCTTCGCCGGGCCCCGCCGTTACCGGGCAGAGTGTCCCCCACCGGGGAAATTCAGGTGGAACCACGGACTGCGAGCAGTTCGCCCTGAGCCAAGACGGCTCAGGGCGTTTTTTTCGTCCTGTGCCGGACGATCATCGAAGGAGAAGGAGACGTTATCATGGAAAACCAGCAGAAAACCATGGAAAAAATTGTGGCCCTGTGCAAGGGCCGGGGATTTGTGTTCCCCGGCAGCGAGATTTACGGAGGCCTGGCCAACAGCTGGGACTACGGCCCCCTGGGCGTGGAGCTGAAGAACAACGTGAAGCGGGCCTGGTGGAAGAAATTCGTCCAGGAGAACCCCTACAACGTGGGGCTGGACGCCGCGATTTTGATGAACCCCGAGGTGTGGGTGGCCTCCGGCCACGTGGCCACCTTCAACGACCCCCTCATCGACTGCAAGGCCTGCAAAATGCGCCACCGGGCGGACAAGCTGGTGGAGGCCTATGTGAATGAAAACGGCCTGGACGTCAACGTGGAGGCCATGACCCAGGAGGACCTGGTGGCCTTCATCCGGGAGAAGCAGGTCCCCTGCCCCGGCTGCGGCAAGAGCGATTTCACCGACATCCGGAAGTTTAACCTGATGTTCAAAACCCACCAGGGCGTCACCGAGGACAACGCCAACGAGGTCTACCTCCGCCCGGAGACCGCTCAGGGCATCTTTGTCAACTTCCCCGCCATCCAGCGCACCACCCGCCGCAAGCTGCCCTTCGGCGTGTGCCAGGTGGGCAAGAGCTTCCGCAACGAGATCACCCCGGGCAACTTCATCTTCCGCATCCGGGAGTTTGAGCAGATGGAGCTGGAGTTCTTCTGCAAGCCCGACACGGACCTGGAGTGGTTCCAGTATTGGCGGACCTACTGCCACGACTGGCTCATCGGCCTGAACGTGAAGGAGGAGAACCTGCGGCTGCGGGACCACGAGCCCGAGGAGCTGGCCTTCTACTCCAAGGCCACCACGGACTTTGAGTACCGCTTCCCCTTCGGCTGGGGCGAGCTGTGGGGCGTGGCGGACCGAACCAACTACGACCTCAAGCAGCACCAGGAGCACTCCGGCCAGGATTTGACCTACTTCGACCAGGAGAAGAACGAGCACTATATCCCCTACGTCATCGAGCCCTCCCTGGGCGCTGACCGGATGACCCTGGCCCTGCTGGTGGAGGCCTACGACGAGGAAGTGGTGGACGCGGCCAAGAACGACACCCGGGTGGTCATGCGCTTCCATCCCGCCATCGCCCCCTTCAAGGTGGCGGTGCTGCCCCTGAGCAAGAAGCTGGGCGACAAGGCCCGGGAGATTCAGGCAGAGCTGTCCAAGGAGTGGATGGTGGACTACGACGACACCGGCTCCATCGGCAAGCGCTACCGCCGGGAGGACGAGATCGGCACCCCCTACTGCGTCACCGTGGACTTTGACACCGTGGGCGACGGGGAGAAGGCCGGTGACAACTGCGTCACCGTCCGGGACCGGGACACCATGGAGCAGGTGCGCCTGCCCATCGCGGAGCTGAAGGCGTATCTGGCGGAAAAGCTGGCTTACTGAGCGCCGCAGACAGGAAAAAGCCGTCCTCCGAGAGGACGGCTTTTCCACAAGGAAAGGGGAGAACCTCCCACGGACAATCTGATTTTCAGCCTCAACGCCACCGTTCCGGTGTTTTCCATGATGGTGCTGGGGTACCTGCTGCACAACAAGACCCGGCTGCTGGACAGCCGCTTCGCCGACTGCCTGAACACCTTCGTCTTTCAGGTGGCTCTGCCGGTGCAGCTCTTTCAAAATCTGGCCACCTCCGATTTCCACACCATCTGGAACGGCGGCGTGGTGGTCTTCTGCTTTGTGACCAGCCTGCTGTCCATTTTGCTGCTGCTGGGGCTGTCCTTCCTCCTGCGGGAGACGGGGCTGCGGGCGGAGTTCATCCAGGCGGGCTACCGGGGCAGCCAGGCGCTGCTGGGAACCGCGCTGATGCAGAACATCTACGGGAGCTCCGGCCCCCTGGCGCTGGTGCTCATCGGCGCGGTGCCGCTGTACAACGTGGCGGCGGTGCTGCTGCTGACGCTGATGGTGCCCGGCGGCCGCCTGGACCGGAAGGCCCTGGGGAAGGCGGCAAAGGGGATTGTCACCAATCCCATCATTCTGGGCATCGCCGTGGGGCTGCTGTGGTCCCTGCTGAAGATTCCACAGCCGGTGATCCTCCAGCGGTCGGTCTCCTCCCTTGCGGCCACCGCCACGCCGCTGGGCCTGCTGGCCCTGGGCGCCTCCATCGAGCCGCGGAAGGTCTTGGGCTGCTGGAAGCCCACGGTGGTGAGCAGCGTCTTCAAGCTGCTGGTCTTTGGGGCGCTGTTCCTCCCCGTGGCCATCCACCTGGGCTACCGGGGGGAGGTGCTGGTGGTGATTTTGATTATGCTGGCCTCTCCCGCCACGGTGAGCTGCTTTAACATGGCCCGCAGCATGGGTCACGAGGGGACCCTCAGCGCCGGAACAGTGGTGCTGACCACCGTTTGCAGCGCGTTTACCTTCACGCTGTGGTTGTACATCCTGCGGACACTGGCCCTGATCTGAACCCTCCAAAGCCCCGGCCCGCCAAAGGCCGGGGCTTTTTGGCGGGAGGAGGGGGAACTCTTGTGAGTTGTTCTAAAAAGGGTCGACCTTTTTCCACGAAATGACCTGGGGTCCCCTCTTGAATTTCTAACAGATTTTTTATATGATAAAAATACAAAAACTGTTTTCCCGGACAAAAAATTTTGTAGATGGAGGGAGCGTCCGGGAGACGGGGAAAAGAGGGAGAACTATGGAAAAGCTATTCAAGCTGAAGGAGAACGGCACCACCGTCCGCACGGAGATTCTGGCCGGTCTCACCACCTTTATGACCATGGCCTACATCATCGCGCTGAACCCGAATTTGCTGACCAATTTTGATGTGGGGTCCTCGCTGTGGAACGGCGTGTTCCTGGCCACCTGCATCGCCTCCGCCATCGCCATGTTCTGCATGGCCTTCCTGGCCAACAAGCCCTTTGCCCTGGCGCCGGGCATGGGACTGAACAGCTTCTTCGCGGTGGTGGTGGCCAACGTGGCGGCCCTCACCGGCATGACCTATGTGGAGAGCTTTCAGGCCGCCCTGGTCATCATCCTGGTGGAGGGCATCGTGTTCATCGCCCTGTCCCTTCTGAACATCCGGGAGAAGATTGTGGAGGCCATCCCCCTGGGCGTCCGCCTGGGCATCGCCCCCGCCATCGGCATCATGCTGATGAACATTGGCCTGGGCTCCAACGCCGGCGTCTACTCCGAGACCGGCGGCCCCTTCTTCGTCATGCGGGACTTCTTCGGCGCCCTGACCCCCAGCGTGGCCCAGACCAACATGGGCTCCGGTTACAGCGCCATGGTGCTGGCCGTGGTGACCATGTTCATCGGCCTGTTCGTCATTGTGATTCTGGCGAAGAAGGGCATCAGGGCCGCGGTGCTCATCGGCATGCTGGCGGCCTCCGTGATCTACTGGGCGGGGGAGGCCCTGTTCCTGGGCATCAGCCCCTTCGCCTCCCTGGCCACCGCCTCCTTTGTCCCGCCGGTGGCGGACATGGTGGAGACCACCCTCTTTAAGTTCAACTTCCAGGGCTTCCTGGACATCGGCTGGTTTACCGCCATCACCCTGGTCATCACCTTCTGCATGATCGACATGTTCGACACCATCGGCACCCTGGTGGGCACCGCCTCCCGGGCCGGGATGGTGGACAAGGACGGCAACATGCCCAACATGAAGGAGGCCCTGCTGTCCGACGCCATCGGCACCGTGGCCGGCGCCTGCGCGGGCACCTCCACCGTGACCACCTATGTGGAGTCCGCCTCCGGCGTGGAGGCCGGCGGCCGCACCGGCCTGACGGCCCTCACCACCGGTGTGCTGTTCCTGGCCTGCATGTTCATCGCCCCGGTGGCGGCCATCATCCCCGCCGCCGCCACCTCCTCCGCCCTGATCTATGTGGGCGTGCTGATGCTGATGGGCCTGAAGAACGTGCACTTCGACGATATGGACCAGATGGTGCCCGTGGCGCTGATGCTCATCGGCATGCCCGTCTCCGGCTCCATCGGCCACGCCATCGGCCTGGGCCTCATCTCCTACACCGTCATCAAGGTGTTCTCCGGCAAGGCCAAGGACGTCTCTGTCCTGACCTACGTCATCTCCGCGCTGTTCCTGGTGAAGTTCTTCCTGGTTGCCTGACGCGCCGGGAAAAAGACAGAGGCCTGCCGCTTGAAGCGGCAGGCCCCTGCGGCTGTTGGGCCTCGCAGACGCCCGTTCGGGGGCCATACGTGTGCGTCAGGCGGCGGCCCGCTGCTTGGACATCCGCGGGCAGGCAGCCTGCATGGATGCGTACACGCCGCGGCGGAACAGGATGTACCTCCTTTCGCCGCTCCGGCGAAAGGCTGCTATAGCAGAGGACCCTGCCGCCCCAGGCGAGCAGGGTCCTCTGTCGTTTTCAAAAGAACATCCCCATGAAGCCGTCGGGCCGCTCCTGGACCTGACTCCAGACCTCCCGGAAGAAGGCGGCGGGAATGGCCCGGGCCGTCACCTCCCCGGGGACAGCCAGCGTCCGCAGATCGGCGGGGAAGGGGTCCTTTGCCAGGGCCTCCTCCCGGCCGAAGGACCCGCCGCAGGCGTGGGTGAGCCCGTTGTCGTAAAATTCCACCCGGCGGACCTCCCGCCGGTTTTCGTCCAGCTCCGAGTAGATCTGCAGCGGCTCGTCGATGTCCGCCGTCTCCCGCTCAATCAGGACATATTCCATGTTGCGTACCTCCGTGTCTGTTCCAGTTTTCAAAAAAGGCCTCGATCTCCTCCCGGGCGGCCTCTGCGCTGCCCTGGGCGAAGCCGTTCCGCCCGCCTCCCCGGCCGCGGAGGGCGGCGTTCATGGCGGCCGTCAGCGGGGAGATGTCCCCGCTGCCCGCCTGGACCAGGGCGTAGGCGTACTGCCCGTCCTCCCCGGAGAACACCGCCGCCAGGCCGCCGCAGGCATGGGCCACGGCGTCCGCCAGCCGCCGCACGCCGTCGGGGCGCATGGGGGGCTGGAACAGGAGGGTGTCGCCCCTGCCCGCCGCCTCCCCGGCGATGCGGGCGAAGAGCTGCTTCTCCAGCGCCGCCAGGCGCAGCTTGGCGGCGGAGAGCTCCCCCTCCAGCCGCTCCACGGCGGCCAGAGTGTCCACCGGTTTCACCGACAGGCGCTGGCCGACGGCCCGGGCCTGGTCGTAGACGGCGGAGAGGTAGTCCGCCGCCCGCTTTCCGCAGAGAATCTCCAGCCGGACGCCCTCCCGAAACTTCTGGCAGGAGAGGACCTTCACCAGCCCCACCTGCCCCGCCCGCAGCACGTGGGTGCCGCAGCAAGCGCAGCAGTCGGCGCCGGGGAAGGTGACGATGCGGACCTGGCCGGTCAGCTCCTTTTTGGAGCGGTAGTCCAGGCGCTCCAGCGCCTCCCGGTCGGGATAGGCGATCTCCGCCGGGACGTCCTGCCAGATCACCGCGTTAGCCAGCCGCTCCGCCGCCAGGGCCTCCTCCCAGGAGATGTCGGCGTTGTAGTCGATGGTTACGGTGTCGGCGCCCAGGTGGAAGCCCACGTTGTCGCAGCGGTGGCGGGCGCAGAGCAGGCCGCTGAGGATGTGCTCTCCGGAGTGCTGCTGCATGTGGTCGAAGCGCCGCTCCCAGTCCAGAACGCCGGTGACGACGGCGCCGGCCTCCACCGGTTTCTCCAGCGTGTGGAAAATCACCCCGTCCCGCTCCTGGACGTCGGTGACGGGGATGCCGTCCAGGGTGCCGCGGTCGGCGGGCTGTCCGCCGCCCTCGGGATAGAAGGCGGTGCGGTCCAGCACCACCGTATAGCCGCCCTTGACGGCCCCACAGGCGCGGACCCGGGCGGTGAAGGTCTGTGCAAAGGGGTCCTGGTAATAGAGTTTTTCCGTCTCCATGTGGAAAACTTCCTTTCGTCACAGCAGTCCCAGGGCCTGTTTCCACCGGAGAACCCGGCGGCAGGCCGTGGTAACGGTCTCCTGGGAGAGGGCGCCGGACTGGACGGCCTCCAGGACCTTGGGAATCTGTGTGCGGTAATCGGTGGTGAGAATCAGATCGTTACCGGCCTCCAGGGCCAGCACCGCCACGGCCCCCTCCTCGGAATAGGCCGCCACGGCGTCCATGGCCAGATCGTCAGTCATCACCACCCCCTCAAAGCCCAGCTCCTCCCGCAGCAGCCGGTGGACGGCGGGGGAGAGGGAGGCGGGCAGGTCTGGGTCCATGCATTGGATGATGTTGTGGGACACCAGAATGGCGGTGGTCTCCCCGCCGGCGGCGATGCCGGCGGAAAAGGGGAGGAGGTCCGATGTCCGGAAGGTCTCCAGGGGCCGGGTGTCCAGGGCGATGCCGGTGTGGGTGTCGGCGTTGCTGCCGTAGCCGGGGAAGTGCTTGAGGACGCTGCCCATGCCGGCATCACGCATGGCCCCCACTACGGAGGCAACGTAGGCTGCCGTGGCCTGGGCGTCCTGTCCCAGCGTCCGGTCATAGATGAAGTTTGACGGGTCGGTGGAGACGTCGCAGACCGGGGCCAGGTTCACGTTGATGCCGTACCGGGCCAGGGCGGCGCTCTTCTCCCGGGCGTCTGCGGCGAAGGGGTCCTCTCCGTCCTTCCCCCGGGCCAGGAGGGCCTGGGGGGAGCGGAAGGTGCCCTCCGGAAACAGGTTCGGGTTGCGGCTGGCCCGGGTGACGGTGCCGCCCTCCTCATCGGAGCCGATGAGCAGGGGAATGCTGGCCGTGTCCTGGTAGCTCTGCACCGTCTGGGTAAAGGCCTCGGCGGTGAGCCAGCCGCCCCCGCCGTCCTGATAGTCCCTGCCGAAGAGCACGTAGCCCCCCAGGTGGTAGGACGCCACGTCCGCCGCGGCGTCCGATGCGGGGCAGCGGGCGAAGAACAACTGCCCCACCTGCTCCGCCAGGGACATGGAGGCGATCAGGTCGTCCAGCTGCTGCTGGGCGAGGTCCGGCTCCTCCTCCACAGGCGGCGGGGGGAGCGGCTCCTCCTCCGCGGGGGGCGGGGGCGGAGGGGGCGCCTCCGCGGCCGGGGAGGCGCCGCAGGCGGTGAGGAGCAGGGAGAGGGCCAGCAGGGCCGGGAGAGGGGCTCTCATGAGGGCCTCCCGCTTCCGGCGGCCTGCCCCTCATAGCGGTCGCAGAGGGCGATGAGGCCGTCCACCGTGTGGCCAAGCTGCTGGCGGTAGGCGATGTGGGCGCGGGTGGCCCGGAGGGCCTTTTCCAGCCCGGCGGTGCCGTCGTCCTGCAAAATGCGCTGGAAGAACCGCTCGGTGGCCGTCTGGTTGATGGCCCGCTTGTACACGGTGCCGCTGCGCATGTTTTTCACGGCGTACACATACATGATGGCGGAGGATTTTTTCATCCCGGTCCGCCTGGCCAGGTCCGCGACCTCCCGGTTGAAGTCCAGCCCCTCCTGGCGGTCGAGGCGGACGGCGCAGGCGTAACAGGCGAGAATCATCTCCTCGGTCATCTTTTGGCGGTGCGCCTCCGGCTCCTCCGGAGAAGAATCGACTGTTTCTTTTGTTTCATCGGAGAGTCCCGCGTTTTCTAAAGCAGAAATGCGGCGGTTCACCTCCCCGACAGTCTGTTCCAACGATTGAATGCGGGACATCAGCTCCAAAATAATGGCATCATACTGCATGATATCCCCTCCTTTCTGCCAATTAATATAGCAGGATTGAACAGAACTGTCAATAGAAATAATGGAAATAGATATGAAGCAAGAAAAGCGCACCGGCGGTGCGCTTTTCTTGCCGGTTATTTCTCTGGCGGAACCAGAGCGATGTGCAGCTCGTCCAGCTGCTTCTGGGTGACGGTGCCGGGGGCGCCCATCATCACGTCCTGGGCGTTTTTGTTCATGGGGAAGGGGATGATCTCCCGGATGGAGTCCTCTCCCGCCAGCAGCATCACCATCCGGTCCACGCCGGGGGCGATGCCCGCGTGGGGGGGTGCGCCGTAGGTGAAGGCGTTGTACATGGCGGGGAACTTGGCCTTCACGTCCTCCTCGCCCAGGCGGACCAGTTCGAAGGCCTTGATCATGATCTCCGGGTCGTGGTTCCGGACGGCGCCGGAGCTCAGCTCCACTCCGTTACACACCAGGTCGTACTGGTCGGCGGTGATGGACAGGGGGTCGATCTCTCCCCGCTCCGCCTTCCGCAGCACCTCCAGCCCGCCGGAGGGCATGGAGAAGGGGTTGTGGCAGAACTCCAGCTGGCCGGACTCCTCGCCGATCTCATACATGGGGAAGTCCACAATCCAGCAGAAGGCGTACTGCTCCTTGTCCATGTGGCCGGGAACCGCGGCGCCCAGGGTCTTCACCAGCACGCCGGCGGTCTTCTGGGCGGCGCCCAGGGACCCGGCGGCGAGGGCCACAAAGTCCCCCGGCTTCAGTCCCAGGGCTGCCACCACCTGCTCCTTGATGGGGGCGGCAAACTTGGCGATGCCGCCCACCGGCTCGCCGTTTTCGTCCAGGCGGAACCAGTAGGGCTTGCCGCCGGAGACCACCTCCACGTCGGAGAGGGTCTTGTCGATGAATTTCCGGGTCTCCTGGAAGCCGGAGACCACCACGGCCTTCACCACGG
Organism: uncultured Oscillibacter sp.; assembly: GCF_900544955.1. Lineage (GTDB taxonomy): Bacteria > Bacillota > Clostridia > Oscillospirales > Oscillospiraceae > Oscillibacter. The sequence continues at coordinate 21,142 of NZ_UQXD01000007.1, read as the reverse complement.
CTCCCTCGAAGGGGCCGAAGCCGCAGCCGCCCAGCACCGCCGTGGCGTCCTGTACCGTCAGATCGATGCGCAGATCCGGCTTGTCGGAGCCGTACTTCTCCATGGCCTCCCGGTAGGGGATGCGCTGGAAGGGGGCGCCGGAGGCCCGGTCATAGGTGCCGTATTTGGCGAAGATGGGGGGCAGCACGTCCTCCAGCACGGCGAACACGTCCTCTTGGGAGGCGAAGGCCATCTCCATGTCCAGCTGATAGAACTCGCCGGGGGAGCGGTCCGCCCGGGCGTCCTCGTCCCGGAAGCAGGGGGCGATCTGGAAATAGCGGTCGAAGCCCGAGGTCATCAGCAGCTGCTTGAACTGCTGGGGGGCCTGGGGCAGGGCGTAGAACTTGCCGGGGTGGTTCCGGGCGGGCACCAGATAGTCCCGGGCGCCCTCGGGGGAGGAGGCGGTGAGGATGGGGGTGGTGATCTCCAGGAAGCCGTGGTCCGTCATGGCCTGGCGCAGGGCGGAGACCACCTGGCAGCGCAGGATGATGTTCTTCTTCACGTCCGGGTTCCGCAGGTCCAGATAGCGGTATTTCAGGCGGGTGGCCTCGTCGGCCTCCCGGCTGCGGTTGATGGGGAAGGGCAGCTCGTTGTGACGGCAGCGGCCCAGGACCTCCACTTTAGAGGGGACGACCTCAATGTCGCCGGTGGGGAGCTTGGGGTTCTTGCTGGCCCGCTCCCGGACCGTGCCTGCCACGGAGAGGGTGGACTCCTTGTTGATGGACTTGAATTGGTCCACCATCTCCTCGGTCTCCGCCACCACCTGGGTGGTGCCGTAGAAGTCCCGGAGGACGACGAAGGCCAGACTGCCGCTGACCACCCGGACGTTTTCCATCCAGCCGACGATTTGCACCTGCCGGCCGGCGTCGCTGAGCCGCAGGTCCGCGCAGGTATGGGTACGAGATTGCATCATGGTTGGTTGATTCCTTTCTGTTGTATAGACTCTCTGCCGGGACGGGGGCCGGCGGGCCCCCGTTCCCTTATCCGTTCAGGGCGGCGTAGGCCGCGGCGGCCGCGGCGATGTCGACGGCCTCATAGGCGGCGGAGAACGCCGTCTTGGCGGCCTGGGACCAGGCCGCCACCTGAGCGGCGGCGGGGAAGCTGGCGGCGGTTTCGCTGATATACGCATCCTGGGAGGGGTCCAGCTTCAGCACCACCAGGTAGCGGTCCTCCTCCGCCAGCACGGCGGACACCTGCCCGTTGGACAGCCGCTCCAGGGCCTGGCGGTTTTCCAGCGTCAGGTTTTCGATGGAGATCAGGCCCGGCTGGGTGTTGTAGTCGTCGCTGTACTTCCAGATGAGGTATTCCAGATACTCCGTGTCGCCCCGGTGGGCGGCCATCTGGCTGCGGACGGTGTCGGCGGCCTCCCGGGCCTCGGCGTCGCTGTCATACCACCCCTCGTCGCCCCGGTAGATCACCGCATACTGGCCGTACACGCACCCGGCGTCCTTCAAGTAGCCGTTGAGCTGCTCGGGTGTGAGGGAGAAGGAGTCGGTCAGGTTCTCCTGGATATAGTAGGCGGTCATGACGGTGCGGCGGACCTGGTCGGAGTAGCCGTAGTGCCAGAGGTAGGACAGGGAGTCCGACACCGTCTTTTGCTCGGCGGTGAGGGGATAGTCCTTCTCGTGGTTCAGCAGCACCGCCAGCTGGGTGACGTCGGAAAGGGTGTCCTCCCGGACTTTCTGGGCCGGGGTCATGCCCCCCTTGTCGGGGGTGTTCCAATCGATGGGGGCGTCGACGTCGATGCCCTTCTTCTCCCGCAGGTAATCCCCGAAGTCGCCTTCAAATTCGGCGTCGCCCAAATAGGCCTCGAACTCCTGGGGATAGGTCTCGTAGTAGCTGAAGTAGTGGTCCATCTCCATGGTGGAGATGTTCTGGGTGAGGAAGTAGGTGTACAGCTCCGCGCTCACCGCATAGCCGTCCACCGTCAAGAGGGCGGTCTCCGGCGCCAGGCCCAGAAGCGCCTGGGAGAGCACCAGGACCTTGGGCGTGAAGGTCACCCGCTGAGCGGGGTCCACAATCCGGGCCAGCATGGCGGCGGCCTGGCCCCGGTTCAGCAGGCTGATGCCGTTGAAGGTGCCGTACTCGTCGCTGCCGGTGAGGATGCCGGCGTTATAGAACCGAAGCACGTCCGGGTCCCCGGAGTCCGGCAGGGTGGTGATGGTGTTGACGGCGGTCAAGGCGGTCTCCGGCAGCACCGCCGCCAGGAACCACACAAAGTCGTAGCGGTCGCAGGAGGCGGCGGCCACGTCCATGGGGAGGTAGTAGTTGTAGGAATTCTCCATGGAGGACAGGAAGCTCTGCAGGTAGTCGGCGGCCTCGCTCAGCTCCTGCTGCTGCGCCAGCATGGAGGAGAGATAGCGCACGGCGGGCTGGTACCAAGCCTCCCCGTCGGCGGGGGCGTCAAACTGGCCGGTGCCGCCGGAGAGCAGGCTGCTCAGCCGGGCGGTGATGACCAGAATCTGGCCGTAGGTCAGGGGGTCCTGGGGGGCGAAGGCGGTGGCGGACTTTCCGTCCATCAGCCCCGCCTCGTAGCAGGTCCGCACCGCTTCGTCGCACCAGGTGCCCTTGGTGTCGGTAAAGGCGGTGGTGTAGGTCCGTTTCTGGGGAACCAGGTTTTTGGGGTTGTAGGCCGCGGCGGGGAGGGTCAGGGAGACGGCCAGAACCAGGGCCAGCAGCAGGGACAGCAGGCGGGATCGTTTCATCATACACCTCCAAAATTCAATACAGATTGTATTGTAGTGCCAAAAAATTACGATGCGGATTCGCGGGGCGCGGCGATTTCCCACAGGATATCCCCCAGCGCCTGCCCGGCGGCCCGGCCGTCGGGGACGTGGCAGGGGAGGAATTGGGGCTGACGGGAGGTGCCGTAGGCCCAGCGGCCGTCGGAGAATTGCAGGGACACCCAATCGCCGTCCCCGCCGGAGAGCCGAATCAGCATGCGGTACTCCCCCTGGGCGGCCTGCCGCCCGCCGGCGGTGGGGGAGAGGGGGTGGAACAGCAGATTGGTGGGTGGGCGGCGGAAGCGGAGGCCCTCCAGCCGGGAGAGGAGGGTCCGCCCCTGCTCCGTGGAGACGTCCGCCTCCAGGGTGCGGGACTGGCTGTCCGGGGCGCTGCCGGAGCGGATCAGGGTGACGCGTATCACCGCAGGGCGCAGCGCCGGGTCCAGAATGTGGAAGGTCACGGGGCGGTAGTACCACAGTCCCGCCAACAGTACCAGGGTCAGGAGGACCGGGGAGACGGCGTATTTCCAGGTACGGTTTTTCATGGCGCCTCCCGGGGCAGCAGGGCCCAAACGGCCTCCCGGAAGGCGGCGGAGGCCGCCTCCCCGCCGGAGAGGGTGACGATGCAGGAACGGCCTCCCGAGAGGCGCAGCTCCCACTGTTTCACGTGGAATTCCAGGGTGAGGGCGGTCTCCATCTCCGGTACGGTATCCAGCGTCACATGGCCGTGGTACGCCGCCCCGAGGGGAGGGGGGAAAGGGGGGATGGACCCCGTCCACCGGTCCGCGGCCTGGATTGCGCTGCGCACCGGGGCGCGGCGGAAGCGGAGTTCCGGCAGCGCCTGACGGACCTCCGAAAAGGCCGGGTCCTCCGGCAGCAGGGGCATCTGGCGGGCGGCCTCCTCCTGGCCGGGGTCGGGCAGGAACCGATAGGCAAACAGATAGATGCGGGAGAGGGGTTCCTCCGGCAAAAAGGCGGACAGGGGCAGGAGGCGGATGTACCACAGGAAGGCGGCCAGCGCCGCGGCCAGGACTGCGGCAGAGATCCGGATCCGTTTGACGGCGGCCATCGCGCATCCCTCCTCGCAATCGACGTTATTCCAGGATGACGGCGCCCTTCTCCCGCTCCGCCAGGCCCGCCTTGATGCGGTAGACGGTGGCGGCGGCGTCCAGCTTGGTCTGCTCGCCGGTGGTCATGTCCTTGCAGGCCACCACGCCGTCGCGGATCTCGTCCTCCCCCAGGAAGATGACGTAGGGGATGCCCAGCTTGTCGGCGTAACCGATTTTCTGCTTGAACTTCTTGTCCTCGCAGTGGAGCTGGGTGCGGATGCCGTTTTCCCGCAGGCGGGTGGCCAGGGAGACGGCCGCGGACAGGTCCTCCGTCATGGGGAGGATCAGCACGTCCGCCGGGGCGGTGGGCAGGTCGGGGTTCAGCATGCCCTGCTCGCCCAGAACGTAGAACAGCCGGGTCAGGCCGATGGAGATGCCCGTGCCGGGGAGCTGGCGGTCGGTGTAGAAGGCGGCCAGGTTGTCGTACCGGCCGCCGGAGCAGACAGAGCCGATCTCCGGGTGGTCCAGCAGGGTGGTCTCATAGACGGTGCCGGTGTAGTAGTCCAGGCCCCGAGCGATGGTCAAATCCACGGCGAAGTTTTCCTGGGGCACGCCGAAGTCCCCCAAATACCGCACCACGGTGCCCAGCTCCTCCAGCCCCTGGTCGAACAGGGGGTTCCGGCCCCGGTAGGCCTCCAGGGCGGCGAGGACCTCGCCGCTGCCGCCGCCGATGGCGATGAACTGCAAAATCTCGTCGGCTGCGGCATCCGCCACGGCGAACTCCTCCACCAGCAGGGCCTTCACCTTGTCAGGGCCGATTTTTTCCAGCTTGTCCACGGTGCGCATCACGTCGCCGGACTGCTCCGCCAGGCCCAGCATGGCGTAAAAGCCGTTGAGAATCTTCCGGTTGTTTACCCGGATTTGGAAGCGCCGGAGGCCCAGGGAGGAGAAGGTCTTATAGATGATGGCGGGAATCTCCGCCTCGTTGATGATGGAGAGCTTGCCGTCCCCGATGATGTCGATGTCCGCCTGGTAGAACTCCCGGAAGCGGCCCCGCTGGGCCCGCTCCCCCCGGTAGACCTTGCCGATTTGGTAGCGGCGGAAGGGGAAAGAGAGGTCGTTGTAGTGCAGGGCCACGTATTTGGCCAGGGGTACCGTCAGATCAAAGCGGAGGCTCAGGTCCGCGTCGCCCTTCTGGAAGCGGTAAATCTGCTTTTCCGTCTCGCCGCCGCCCTTGGCCAGCAGCACCTCGCTGGACTCGATGACGGGGGTATCCAGGGGGGTGAAGCCGTAGAGGGCGTAGGTGCGGCGCAGGACCTCCATGATGCGCTCCATCTGCTGCTGGGGCGCGGGCAGCAGCTCCATAAAGCCGGACAGGGTCCGGGGGGTCATTTTGGCCATGGTTCTGGTCTCCTTTTGTTCCTTAATACAGATACTTGCATTATAACATACTTTTGGAAAAAATAATGCTCTCGTCCCAAAAACTTTGGGACGAGAGCAAAAAACGCTTCGTGGTGCCACCCAAATTCAAGGCCCGTGGGCCTCCTTTGGCCTCCGTTGGACGGGGAGGGTGCCGTGGGCGTCTCCGCCCCCGCTCCGCCGCGGTCCTTCCTCCGGGCCGAGCGGGACCTTTTCAGCGGGGGGTCCCTCTCTGTGGGTCGGCTTGCGGAGTACTGCTGCGGCTTCGTCGCGGTATTTGGTTGGAAGGGGAGGGGCTCAGGCGATGGGACGGGTGGAGGGGTTGACGATGCAGCGCCAGTCCAGATCGCCCCGGGCCAGGCCCAGCACCAGCATCTCCGCCGTGGCGATGTTGCTGGCGAAGGGAATGTTGTTCTGGTCGCACAGGCGGGAGATATAGGACACGTCGCCGGCCATGCTCTCGTTGCTGGGATCGTTGAAAAACAGCACCAGATCGAACTCGTTGTAGGCAATGCGGGCGCCGATCTGCTGGCTGCCGCCGTGGGCGTAGGAGAGGAAGCAGTGCACATTGAGCCCGGTGGCCTCGGCCACCATGTGGCCGGTGGTGTTGGTGGCATAGATGTGGTGCTGGGAGAGAATCCCGGCGTAGGCCGTGCAGAACTGAACCATCAGGTCCTTCTTGTTATCGTGGGACATCAACGCGATATTCATGGGAGGAGCTCCTTTCTCTTTATTTGATGCGCAGCAGGGGGACTCTTCCGCCCTGCAGGCGCTTGGCGATATTCCGGTAAGCGGAGGCGGCCTGGGAATCCGCCAGCAGGAGGGGAACCCCCCGGTTCAGGCACAGGGGCAGGGCGTCGTCCTCCGGCACCACCCCGAGAAGGGGCAGGCCCGCCTGGTCAATGGCGTCGTCAATGGTGGCGTGCATGCTGCGCAGCAGTTTCTTCCGCACCCGGTTCACCACCAGGTGCAGCGTCCCGCCGGGGAAGCGGCTCAGCTCCATGACGGTGTGCTGGGCGTCCCGCAGGGAGGAGGCGTCGGTGGTGGTGACCACCACCACCCGGTCGGCGGCGCAGGTGGCCAGCAGAAAGCCGCCGCCCAGGCCCGCCGGCGCGTCCAGCAGACAGTAGTCGTATCGTTTTCGGACCTCTTTGAGGAGGTCGGCCATCTGGGTCTCCGTCACAGGGCGGCCCCGGCTGCGGATGGGGGCGGTCAGCAGGTACAGCCCCGGCAGTTGGGGGTGCTCCACCACGGCGGCGTCCAGGGCGCAGCGGCCCTGGGCCACGTCGGAGAAATCCATCATGGCCCGGTCGGTGAGCCCCAGGGCCAGATCCAGGTTCCGTAGCCCCACGTCGCAGTCCAGGCACAGCACCCGCCGGCCGCTGAGGGCCAGGGCGGCGCCCACCCCCGCTGCGAAGGAGGTTTTGCCGGTGCCTCCCTTTCCGGAGACCACGGCGATGCATTGTCCAAGTGGCTTCATGCCCGGACTCCCTTCCAAACGTCCCATACGATCTATTATAACGGATTCTTCTTGATTTTTGCAAATGCCCGGGGATATTTTTGGGGCGTCTCCCCAATTTTTTGAATGAGAATCAGCCGGTGGCGAACCTCCGTGCCCGGAATGGCATAGTCGGCGCAGCGCTCCACCCGTCCGCCCAGCAGGGAGATGGCCCGTCCGGCCTCCTCCAGCTCCCGGTCCGCGTCCAGGGACTTCATGGCCAGGAAGGTTCCCCCCACCTTCACCAGGGGGAGGCACAGCTCCGCCAGCAGCCGCAGATTGGCCACCGCCCGGGAGGTCACGATGTCGAAGGCGCCCCGCTGCCCGGCGGCGAACTCCTCCGCCCGGCCGTGGACGCAGGCCACGTCCCCCAGGTCCAGGGCCTCACAGACCTCTTTCAAAAAGTCGATGCGCTTGTTCAGGGAGTCCAGCAGCGTCAGGCGGATGGTGGGCTCCAGAATCCGCAGGGGGAGGCCGGGAAATCCGGCGCCGGTGCCCACGTCCGCCACGGTCTTGCCCCGGAACTCCGCCAGGGTCAGCAGGGCGGCGCTGTCCAGAAAGTGAAGGGAGGCGATGTCCGCCGGGTCCGTGATGGCGGTGAGGTTCATCACCTTGTTCCGCTCCGCCAGCAGCTCCCCGTAGCGCAGCAGGGCGGGGACGCCGTCCTCCGGCAGCCCCAGGGCTGCCAGGCCCTCTCGCAAGAGCTGTTCCATTACGCCCGCTCTTTCAACAGGTCCCGGATCTCCGTCAGCAGCACCTCTTCCCGGGAGGGCGCCGGCGGGGCGGGGGGCGGGGCCGCCTCTTTTTTGCGGTGGAGGGCGTTCACGGCCTTGATGAGACAGAACACCGCAAAGGCGATGATGAGAAAGTCCAGAATGGCGGCCAGGAAGGCGCCGTAGTTGATGGAGACGGCGGGGGCGGCCACCTCGCCGGCGGCGTCCAGCACCGCCTCCTTCAGCACCACCTTCCAGGCGGAGAAATCCACCCCGCCGGTGAGCATGGAGACGGCGGGCATGATGACGTCGTTGACCAGGGAGGTGGAGATTTTGCCGAAGGCGCCGCCGATGATGACGCCCACAGCCATGTCCAGCACGTTGCCCCGGGCGATGAACTGTTTGAATTCTGCGAGAAAACCGTTGGGTTTTGCCAAGGTTGAGCACCTCCTGTTGGATGGCATGAAACGCGGTGTGTTGACATTTTATCCCGTATGAAGGGGGGAGTCAATCGGTTGCGTTCAATTTTTTGTGATTTTTTTGAAACAATCTTACAGCTGGACCCGCAGGGCGGGGACCAGGACCCGGGAGAGTATCACGGCGGCCTGTCCCCTGGTGAGGGGGGGCGTTGGGGGCGAAGCGGCCCGCCTGGTCCACGCCGGTGAGAATCTCGGCGTTGTACAGGGCCAGCACGGCCTCCGGATTGCGCTTGTAGGGCGGGGGGATCCTCCGCGGGCGCCATGTCCGGCACGGCGTCGAGGCAGTTGACGGCCTCCAGATCCGGGCAGACGGACCAGAGGGCCGCGGCGAAGTCCTCCCGGGCGGCGGGGGTGTCCGTGCTGGTTTCGGCGTCGTCCATGTGGGCGGTGGAGAGGGGCTCCAGGCCGCTGCGGTAGACCAGGCCGTACACCGCCGGAAACCACCACTGGTCCAGGGTGCCGTCCGCCTGCCAATCCCGCCACCGGGAGGCCACCCTCCCGTCGTACCACGCCAGGCGCTCGGCCACCTCGCCGCCGGACACCGCCTCTCCCAGGTCAAAGCGGTAGAAGTCGGTGAGGAGGGTTTGGGTGGTGAGCGCGCCGGTCTCCGGGGCCTCGTCCATGTATTCGTAGATGCTCTCCTCAGGAATCAGGACGCCGGTGGCGGACAGGGCCGCCGGCCGGCCCGGCTCCCCCAGCTCCAGCCGCAGCGAGGGCTGCCCCGGCGAATACGTCTCCCGGACAAAGCGGAGGGTCAGCTGGTGGGGGCCGTAGCCGATGGGCCGGACGTCCCCCGGGTGGGCAACCTGCCGGTCCCCGTCGTAAAAGCGGACGGCGTCGTTGGGATCCTCCGGCAGGGGCGGCGTCTGGGCGGTGCCCCGGGTCCGCCACTGGTACAGCCGGTCGGTCAGCACCATCAGCTCCGCCCCGTTCAGCAGGCCCTGGGGATCGAAGGCCTCCGCTGATTTCCCGTTCAGCAGTCCCGCCCCGCAGCAGAGCGCCACGGCCTGGCAGCACCAGCCTCCGGGCGCCACATCTTGAAAAGCGGGGGAGGGTGGAGCAAAGGCGCGGCTGTATCCGCTGCGGCGCAAGGGATACAGGCTGGTGACAGCAATAGAGCCGATAGAAGGCCGCAAAGGGAAGCTTTCATCAAGGCAATCCGTTCTATTCGCTGGAAACGGGTTTAACAAATAGTAGGAATGACGGGGTTTATTACAATTTGTATTACTTTTTGGGGACCAGCAGGGCGGTGCCGCCCATGTAGGGCCGCAGCACCTCGGGAATCCGCACGGTGCCGTCGGCCTGAAGGTTGTTCTCCAGGAAGGCGATCAGCATCCGAGGGGGCGCCACGCAGGTGTTGTTCAGGGTGTGGCACAGCTGCATTTTTCCGGCGTCGTCCTTGTAGCGGATGTGGAGGCGGCGGGCCTGGGCGTCGCCCAAGTTGGAGCAGGAGCAGACCTCAAAGAACTTCTGCTGGCGGGGAGACCAGGCCTCGATGTCGCAGGATTTGCATTTCAGGTCCGCCAGGTCGCCGGAGCAGCACTCCAGCTGCCGCACGGGGATGTCCAGGGAGCGGAACAGCTCCACGGAGTATCGCCAAAGCTTCTCGTACCAGTCCATGGACTCCTCCGGCCGGCAGACCACGATCATCTCCTGCTTTTCAAACTGGTGGATGCGGTATACGCCCCGCTCCTCGATGCCGTGGGCGCCCTTCTCCTTGCGGAAGCAGGGGGAGTAGGAGGTGAGGGTCTGGGGCAGCTGGTCGGCGGGGAGCACCTGGTCGATGAAGCGGCCGATCATGGAGTGCTCGCTGGTGCCGATGAGGTACAGGTCCTCGCCCTCAATCTTGTACATCATGGCGTCCATCTCCGTCTGGCTCATGACGCCCTCCACCACGTTGCTGTGGATCATGAAAGGGGGGATGCAGTAGGTGAAGCCCTTGTCGATCATGAAATCCCGGCCGTAGGCCAGCACCGCCTCGTGAAGCCGGGCGATGTCCCCCAGCAGGTAGTAGAACCCGTTGCCGGAGACCCGGCCCGCGGCGTCCAGGTCGATGCCGCCGAAGGACTCCATAATCTCCGTGTGATAGGGGATGGGGAAGACGGGCACCGCGGCCTCGCCGAAGCGCTCCACTTCCACGTTGCAGGAGTCGTCGGGGCCCAGGGGCACGCTGCCGTCGATCATCTGGGGGATTTGCAGCATCCGCTTGTGCAGGTCTGCCTCCAGGACGGTCTCCTGTGCCTCCAGCTCCGCCAGGCGGTCCGCCTGCTCCTTCACCTGGGCCTTCACCGCCTCGGCCTCCGCCAGCTTGGCGGGGTCCCTTTTGGCCTGGCCCATCAGCATGCCGATCTGCTTGGACAGCGCGTTGCGGTTGGAGCGCAGCTGGTCCGCCTCGGCAATGGCCGCCCGGCGCTTGCCGTCCAGCTCGATGACCTCGTCTACCAGGGGCAGCTTGGCCTCCTGAAATTTTTTGCGGATGTTCTCCCGCACCGCCTCGGGGTTCTCCCGAATGAATTTGATATCCAGCATGGTTGTCACCTCATAAAAGTATTGAATGGGGGATGTTTCACGTGAAACATGCCTATTTGTTCAAAACCGCCTCTTTCAGCTGCTGATAGCGCTGGGACGGCGCCGTGACGTCGCCCATGGCCTCCTGGGGCAGCCGCTCCACCAGGCCGCCGTCCTCCATGGTCTGAAGGATGCCGCGGCAGGTCTCGTAGTCCTCGCCCAGGTAGGCCTGCTGCAAGGTGTAGAGGGCCAGCAGGGCGTCGGCCTCCTGCTGGACTTCCAGCAGGGCCTGGTCGCTGTCCGCCTTCTCCTGGCGGAGCCGGTCCATCTGCTCCTCGGCGGCGGCCAGCTCCTCTTGCAAAGCGATGATCTTCTCCTGGGTCTGCTGCACCGCCTGCATGGTGCTGACGGAGTTTTGCAGCTCGCCCATGACCTCCGTGTTGCTGCGCTGGTGCATCAAAAAGGACAGGGCCATCAGCAAAAACGCGGCGATGAAGAGGACCATAATATAAATGATGACGGGCTTTTTGTCCTTGGCGGGCTTTTCCGCCTGCTCGGGCAGGTCCTCCCCGCCGGTGCTGCGCTTTTCCAAGTTCATACGTCGGCTCCCTTTCCGCCCTTTTGCAGCCGGATCAGGGCCAGAGCCTCCAGAAGATCGTTCAAATCGTCCACGCCGTAGTACTCCAGCTCAATGCGGCCCTTTTTCCGGCCGGTGACGATGCGGACGCCCCGGCCCAGCCGGGAGGACAGGTCCTTCTGGGCCTCGGCGGCGTAGTCCACGCCGGCGGTGATGGGGGGCGGGACCGGCTTTTTCTCCGCCGCCAGGCGTTTGGCCAGGGCCTCGGTCTGCCGGACGGACAGCCCGCCGGACACCACGGCCCCGGCGGCGTTTTCCTGGAGGGTGGGGGAGAGGGGCAGCAGGGCCCGGGCATGTCCCGCGGAGAGCTTGCCGCTCTCCACCAGCGTGCGGACGGAGGGAGTCAGCCCCAGCAGCCGCAGGGCGTTGGTGACGGTGCTACGGGATTTGCCCACCCGCTGGGCCGCCTCCTCCTGGGTCATGTGGTAGTTGTCGATGAGGGCCTGAAAGCCGGCGGCCTCCTCCATGGGGTTCAGGTCCTCCCGCTGGAGGTTTTCGATCATCGCCAGCTCCGCAGCCTTCCGGTCGTCCGCCTCGATGACAATGGCGGGGACCTCCGAGAGGCCCGCCAGCCGGGCGGCCCGCCAGCGCCGCTCCCCGGCGATGATCTGGTAGTAGCCGGAGGCCAGCTTCCGCACGGTCAGGGGCTGGATGATGCCGTGCTCCCGGATGGACTCCGCCAGCTCCGCCAGGGCGGCCTCGTCAAAGGCCTTCCGGGGCTGGGAGGAGCAGCTCTCCACCTGGGAGATGGGCAGGTACAAACTGCCGCTGGATTCGCTTTTCAATACGTCGTCGCCCAGCAGGGCGCCGAGACCCCGGCCGAGGCCGGAGGGTTTTTTGGATGCCATGGAAACACTCCTTTTTCAAAAGGCTCAGGCGCTCTGCTTCTTCAAGAATTCCGCCGCCAGGGCGGCGTAGGCCTCCGCGCCCCGGGAGGCCCGGTCATAGGCGGTGATGGGCTTGCCGTGGCTGGGGGCCTCGCTCAGGCGCACGTTTCGGGGAATGACGGTGGCGTAGACCTTGCCGGGGAAGTAGTGCTTCACTTCCTCCGCCACCTGAAGCGCCAGATTCGTCCGCCCGTCGAACATGGTCAGGAGCACGCCCTCCAAATCCAGCCGGGGATTCAGGGAGCGGCGGACGATGCGGACGGTGTTCATCAGGTCGGAAAGCCCCTCCAGGGCGAAGTACTCCCCCTGCACCGGCACCAGAATCGCATCGGCGGCGCAGAGGGCGTTCAGCGTCAGCAGTTCCAGGGAGGGGGGACAGTCGATAAAGATAAAGTCGTACCGGTCCTGCACGGAGGAAAGGGCGTCCCGCAGGAGAAACTCCCGCCGCTCCATGCCGATCAGCTCGATGCCCGCCCCGGCCAGGGCCTTGTTGGAGGGCAGCACGTCCCCGAAGCGGGTATGGACCAGGGCGTCCTCCGTGGCGGATTCGCCGATCAGCACCTGATAGACCCCCTTGGAGAGGCTCTTGTCCACGCCCATGCCGGAGGTGGAGTTGGCCTGGGGGTCAAAATCGCACAGCAGCACCCGCCGGCCCGTCTCCGCCAGGGCGGCGGCCAGGTTCACACAGGTGGTAGTCTTCCCAACGCCGCCCTTTTGATTGACAATTGCAATGGTCTTTGCCACAGAGGCACCTACTTTCCAAAATCCGCAGATCATCGGGTTTTTCACATACGGACATATTATATCAACTGTCACAGAGGCTTGCAAGGTCAAAAGGAGAAAAACGCAAAAAAAGGAGCGTTTCACGGGAACCCCCATTCCAACAAAACAGGCGGCGATGTTTCACGTGAAACATCGCCGCCTGACGATTACAGCAGCAGCATACCGCCCCGGGGGGGAAGCCGGAGGGAGAGGAAGCCATCCTCCGGGGAGAGGGCGTCGCCGGAGAGCCGGTCCGTGACAGTTCCGCCGGTCCAGGGGAGGCGGAGGACGTGCTCCGCCCGGTCGGCATTGACCGCCACCACCGTCCGCTCCCCCGGTACCTCCCGGGCGAAGGCCAGCAGGGGACCCTCCGCGTGGAGCCAGTGGAGGGCGCCCCGCTGGAGGGAGGGCCGCTGGCGGCGCAGCAGCCCCAGCAGGGCGAAGTGAGAGGAGAGGGCCCGGTCCTCCCGGCCCCAGGGATAGCCCCCCCGGTTGAAGGGGTCCTCAAAGCCCTCCATGCCCGCCTCGTCGCCGTAGTAGATGGTGGGGGCGCCGGGGAAGGTGAAGAGCACCAGCGCCGCCAGCCGGAGCAGGGCCAGCCCCTTGGCCCGTGCGTCGGGGGAGAGGCGGTAGGCCGCCCGCTGGTCCTTGGTGGGCGGGGTGTAATCGGTGCCCAGCACCGTCAAAATGCGGGGGGTGTCGTGGGTGCCCAGGAAATTCATGGCGGAGTAGAAGGCGGCGGGGGGGTAGTTCTCCCGGATGGTCTCCATCCGGTCCCAAAATTTTTCCGCGCCGCCGCCCTTCAGATAGTCCAGCAGGGCGCTGCGGAAGGGGTAGTTCATCAGCCCGTGGCACTCTCTGCCCAGAAGGTACCGGCGGCGCTGGGAGTAGGCGATTTTGTTGGAGCCGTCCTCCCACACCTCGCCGATCAGCAGGGCGTCGGGGTCCGTCTCCTCCAGGGCGGTCCGGGCCTCCTCAATAAACCAGTCCGGCAGCTCATCCGCCACGTCCAGCCGCCAGCCGGAGGCCCCCAGCCGCAGCCAGCGGCGCAGCACCGCCTCCTGGCCGCCGATGATATAGTCCACATAGCTGGGGCTCTCCTCCCGGACGGCGGGCAGGGTGCGGATGCCCCACCAGGCGTCGTAGTCCGAGGGCCAGGGGTGGAAGGAAAACCAGTCGTAGTAGGGGCTCTCTGTGCTCTGGGCGGCGCCCAGGGTGGGGTAAAAGCCGTCGTCGTTGAAGTAGAGGCTCTGGGAGCCGGTGTGGTTGAACACCCCGTCCAGCAAAACCCGGATGCCCCGCCGGCGGGCCTGGGCGCACAAGTCCTGGAACTCCGCCTCGGTGCCCAGCATGGGGTCCACCTTCGTGTAATCCGCCGTGTTGTAGCGGTGGTTGGAGGCGGACTCGAAAATGGGGCAGAGGTACAGGGTGGTCACCCCCAGGCTGGCTAAGTGGTCCAGCTTGGAGGCGATGCCCGCCAGGGAGCCGCCGAAAAAGTCCCGGTTGCGAATCTCCCCGTCCGGGTCCGGCCGCCACTCCGGCGTGTCGGACCAGTTCTGGTGCACCCAGCGGTTGCCCACCAGGCCCTGGGGGTCGGGGACGGAGAGGCGGCAGAAACGGTCTGGAAAAATTTGGTACGTCACGCCGGCGCCGAACCAGTCGGGCGTGTGGCTTTCGCGATAGGTGGTCAGCTGCCAGGGGTCGCACTGGCCGTCGCTGCGGTAGCCGGTCCGGTCCAGTTCGCAGCCGGTGCCGTCCTCCCGCCAGAAGCGGAAGTGATACCAGGTGAGCTCCGGCTCGCCGGGGGCCTCCACGTCGGCGGAGAAGCAGGTCCGCTCTCCCTCCGGCCCCAGGCAGGGCAGCTCCACCTCCTGGAGGCGGTCGGAAAACTCGTGGTGGAGGACCAGGGCGCAGTGGGAGAAGTCCTCCTGGGCCAGGGGGCGGCAGGAGAAGGTGATGGTCTGCCCGCAGGGGACGGCGCCGAAGGGGTCTTTGCAGCGGCGGCTGCGGGAGTCGAAAACAAACGGTTCGCTCATAGCAGGGCTCCTTTGTTTGGATTGAAGGGAACAGGCGCCGCGGTTGCCCCGCCCCGGAACGCCTGTCCGGGGCGGGGCAATCGCGGAAAGGGAAGGGGCGGGTTAGGGCAGCAGCTCGTTTTCGCCGATGACGGCGGTGCCGATCTCGTCGGCGGTAAAGTAGGCGTTGAGGATGCTGACGGCGGTGGAGGCCAGGGCGGAGCCGGAGCCGCCCTCCTCGATGACGATGGCCACGGCGATCTCCGGGTCCTCATAGGGGGCGAAGCACACGAACACGCCGTTGTTGGTGAAGTTGCCGCCCCGCTGGGCGGTGCCGGTCTTGGCGCCGGCGGACACCACGCAGTTGCGAAAGTAGGAGGAGAGGGAGCCGGTGGTGGTCAGGTCGTACATGCCCTTTTTCACCGCCTGGAGGGAGGAGTCCCGGATGTCGATGACGTTGGCGGGGGAGGTGTCGCCGGTGGCCAGCACCTGGGCGTTGTCGTAGGATTTCACGGCCTTGAGCAGATGGGCCTGGCAGTGCTTGCCGCCGGAGACCAGGGTGGCCAGGGCGTTGGCCAGCTGGACGGGGGTGTACACCTGGTTGGCCTGGCCGTAAGCCGCCCAGGGGGCCTGGTTCTGGCCCTGGGGGTTTTGGGGCAGGGTGCCCAGCTTATCCCCGATCTCGATGCCGGTGCTCTCCCCCAGGCCGAAGGCGGTGAGGTAGTCCCGCAGGGTGTCCATGCCCATGCGGTAGCCCATCTCCGCGAAGAAGTAGTTGCAGGAGTTGGTGATGGCGCCGGAGACGTTCAGCAGCCCGTGGCCGGCGTGGTTCCAGCACCAGGTGTAGCTCTCCGGGGAGCCGGGATAGACCCACTTGCCGGTGTCCCGGATTTTCTCCGTGACAGTGACGGCGCCGGACTCCAGGGCGGCGATGGCGGTGAAGGGCTTTAGGGTGGAGCCGGGAGGGTAGATGCCCTGGGTGGCCCGGTTCAGGAGGGGCCTGCCGGGGTTCTCCTCCGGGCTGTTCAGGCTGTTGAAGGTCTGGCGGTAGGTGGACAGGTCAAAGGTGGGATAGGACGCCAGGGCCAGAATCTCCCCGGTGCCCACCTTCTCCACCACGGCGGCGGCGCCCCGGGAGGCGTGGCCGTCCTCCTCGTTCATGGAGGTGACGGTGGCCGCCAGGGTGTTCTCCACCGCCTCCTGGAGCTTGAGGTCAATGGTCAGCTCCACGGTGCTGCCCGGCTCCGGCTCCTCGGAGTAGAACTCGCCGGTGATCTTGCCGTCGCTGTTGGAGGAGACCACCCGGCGGCCGTCGGTGCCCTTGAGGTACTTCTCAAAGGCCAGCTCCGCCCCGTCCTTGCCGATCCAGTCGTCCATGTCGTAGCCCTGGCCCTTCAACTGGTCCCAGTCCTCCTTGTACAGCCGCCCCACGGTGCCCAGGATGTGGGCGGCGTAGGTGGTCTCGTACTCCCGGACGGTGGAGCTGCCCACCCGGGCGCCGGCGAAGCCGCCGTCGCTGAGCAGGGAGATGAAGGTGGTGTCGATGTCCTCCGCCAGGATGTAGGCGTCGTAATTGTCCAGCTTCCGCAAGGACAGCTCGTACTGGACCCCCAGCACCAGCCGGGCGTCCCCCAGGGAGAAGTCTGCGGGCAGCTTCAGTGTCTCCCGCATCATATTCAGCAATCCGGCGGCGGTGACGCCTGCCCGGGTCAGCAGGGGGGCGGTGAGGGTATCGGCGGTGAGCAGGTCCACCAGGGCCTTGGCCTTGTTGTCGTCGGAGAGCTCCGTCTGGGCCAGGATGGCGGCGGCCTCCTCGCCCTCCAGCGATTCCGGGTGCTGGAGGAGGTAGGTGCCCAGCAGCGACCGGGCGCCGGAGAGGGACTTCACGTAGGTGACGAAGCGGTTTTTCTGGATGGCGGACTGCTGGTCCAGCGTGTAGGTGAAGGGCGCCTCCCGGGTGATGGGCAGATTGTCCTCCCAGTCCACGCCGTGGCTCTGGCACAGCTGCACCAGGCGCAAAATGGCCTCGTTCTCGTCC
This sequence comes from uncultured Oscillibacter sp., assembly GCF_900544955.1. GTDB lineage: Bacteria > Bacillota > Clostridia > Oscillospirales > Oscillospiraceae > Oscillibacter. The sequence continues at coordinate 4,375 of NZ_UQXD01000007.1, read as the reverse complement.
TCGCCGTCCCGCAGGAGGCTGGCGTCAAAGGTCAGATTGTAGGTGGAGCGGTTGGACACCAGGGGCCGCCCGCTGCGGTCGGTGATGATGCCCCGGGAGGCCTCCACCTTCTCCTCCCGGGCGATGGAGCGGATGGACTGGGCCATGTACTTGTCGTATTCGTTCACCTGGATGTTGTACAGCACCCCCAGGTAGATCAGCAGCACCGCCGCCAGAAAGCCCCCCAGGAGGCCCAGGCGGAGAAGCCGGTTTTCCTTGTGGTCCATCATGGGAACTCTCCTTTGCTTGGCTTAGTCGTCCCGGTGGGTCCGGCGGTACAGCCGCCGGAACAGCGCCGTCAGCGGCAGGGACAGGGGGGCGGTGACGCAGAATTCCCGCAGGGCCAGAAAGGCGCCGGGCCCCCAGGCGGCCTTGCCGCCGATCCACAGCAGCAGGCAGTGGCCCAGGCCCGTGAGCAGGAAGGCGGCGGCGGTGGACACCAAGGAGCACAGAAAGCCCGCCCGGAGCACGCCCTGGGCCAGCAGCCCGGCGCACAGCCCCGCCAGGGGGAAGACCAGGGTGTAAAAACAGGGGAAGGCGCCGGGCAGCAGCAAATCGCACACCACGCCCAGCCCCAGGGCGAAGGCGGTGCCGGGGACGGGGCCCTCGTAGGTGGCGGGCACCACGGCCAGCGCCGGGTAGAGAAAGGGGATGACACCCCACAGCGTGACGCGCTGAAGCACCGCCCCCTGGAACAGGATGCAGGCCAGGGCGGCGGCGGCGTAGAGCGCCCACTTCAAAATGGTCTCATTTCTGGCAAACACGCAGGTGCCTCCTCACGCGCACAGGGTCCGGGAATGGGTCAGGTCACGATGTCGAAGTCCTTAATGACAAAGACCTCCGTCAGCGCGTCAAAATCCACGCTGGGGGCCAGGATGGCATAGGAGGCGGCGCCGGAGTCGTCCACCTGCACCTCCTCCACGGAGCCGATCACCAGGCCCGAGGGATAGAACCCGCCCAGGCCCGAGGTCTCCACCAGATCGCCCCCCAGCAGCTGGCAGTCCGCCGGGAGGAAGTCCAGCCGCAGCCGGCCGTCCCCCATCAGGGAGAAGTCCCCCTGGGCCAGGCCCAGGTCTTTGGTGCGGAACACCCGGGCGCCCAGGGAGGTGTCCGTGTCCACAATGGTCAGTACCTTGGACCAGTTGGTGCCCGTCTCGCTGACAATGCCCACCAGGGCGCCGGTCTCGTCGATCACGCAGTCGTTCACCGCCACGCCGTGGAGGGTGCCCTTGTTCAGCGTCAGGGAGGAGGTCCAGTTGGTGACGGCGTGCTCCGTGATATAGGCGGCCTCGTAGGTGAACTCCCGGCGCTGCTCCCGCAGGTTCAGCAGCTCCCGGTAGCGCCGGTTCTCCTCCTGGTACGCCTCCGCCTGGCGGACCGCCTCCTCCATCTGGGCAATCCGTACCCGCAGGGCGGCGTTCTCCTCCTCCAGGGCGGTGGTGTCCTTGTAGTAGGCCTGCTTGTCGTTGAACCAGGTGGCCACCGCGGTGTAGGCGGAGCGGAAGGGGGAGGCCAGGACGTTCACCGCATTGGTCAGGGGAGAGGAGGTGTTGCTGAGGAAGGACAGGACGGCCAGCGCCACGGCGATCACCGCCGCGGCGAACAGCACCCAGATGCCGTGGTCTTTCAGAAAGTTTTTCAAAACGCGTCCTCCTTTGGAGGGTCATACTCTGTTCCGCCCGAGAGAGGGCTCAGTCGAAAAAAGAGATGCCGAAGCGGCCCAGCATCCGGCTCAGCCGCAGCACCGGCAGCCCCATGACGTTGAAGAAGTCGCCGTTGAGCTTTTCCACCAGCAGCGCCCCCTTGCCCTGGACGCCGTAGGCCCCGGCCTTATCCATGGGCTCTCCGGTGCGGATGTAGCCCAGCAGCTCCGCCTCCGTGGCGGGGCGGAAATAGACCTCCGTGGCCTCACTCTCCGTCAGGGAGCGGTCCCCCCGGCGGACGGTGACGCCGGTGCAGACGGTGTGGTGCCGCCCCTGAAGGGCGGTCAGCATCCGCAGCGCGTCCGCCTCGTCCCGGGGCTTTCCCAGCCGCTCCTCGTCCAGAAACACCATGGTGTCGGCGGTGATGACGATCTCCTCCGGCGTGCACAGCCGCCCCGCCGCCTCCGCCTTCTCCCGGGAGATGTACTCCACGGTCTCCCGGGGGTTCAGCCCGGCGGGATAGGTCTCCTCCGTCTCCGGCACCCGGACGTCGAACTCCGTGATGCCGATGCGCGCCAGCAGCTCCCGCCGCCGGGGGGAGCCGGAGGCCAGTACGATCTTCGCCATAGGGGCCTCACTTTCCCGTGGAGCCGAACCCGCCCCGGTCGGGGCCGTCCAGGTGCTCCACTTGGATGAATTCCAGCCGGGGCTGGTTGCGGACGATGCGGAACTGGCAGATGCGGGCGTTCTTCTCAATGGTCACGTCCCGGGTGGCGTAGGCGGGCATCCGCCACTGGTCCCCCTCCCCGCAGTAGGAGGCGTCCACCACCCCCATGGAGTTGGCCTGCAATACGCCGTAATTTTTGAAGGTGGAGCTGCGGGGCACGATGTGGGCCTCGTAGCCCTCCGGCAGGGCGATGGCCACCCCCAGGGGGATCAGCCGGAACTCCCCGGCCCGGAGGGTCACGGTCTCCGCCGCGTGGAGGTCGATCCAGTCGGATTTCCCCGCCACATAGCACAGCGGGTCGATGCCCTCCACCAGATATTTTACCTTGATTTCTTCCATGTGAAACTCCAAATACAATACTTTTGGTATATTATTACTAATACATTACAAAACGGAATCAGATTTTGGGAAAATCCTCCCTCATTCCACGCCCCGCTCGTAGAGCCCCCGGGTGAAGGCCCCCTCGGCGGGCCGGTCCGCCAGATAGTCCCGGAACACCTGGACGCAGGTCTCCGGGGACTCGGTGGTGAAGCGCAGGCGGGCGTAGGCCAGGCCCAGGCGCCGGTAGTCCGGCCGGTCCGCCAGCCACAGCACCTTGCTGTTTTGGATCTCCGTCCGGTGGCCGAAGGCGGGCAGCAGGGGGAAGGCGGCGCCGGTGCGGTCCCGGAGGACGTTCTCCCGGCGGCAGGGGGCAGAGGCGGGGATGGGCCCGGCGCCGTCCAGGCGACAGCCGGTCTCGTTTTGCACCAGGCAGTTCTCGGTGATCATCAGCGGCAGGCGGCCGTAGACAATGGCCTCTCCGGGCAGGAGCTTGGGCAGGTCCCGGAGCTGGGCAAAGCGCAGCTCGAAGGAGAGGCAGGCGGAGGCCAGGCCCTTCTCCCGGAGATAGGCCAGGGCCCGGGCGTTGAATACGTTGAGGCCGTAATCCCCCCACAGCGCCAGCCCCAGTCCCCCGGCCAAGGGGAAGTGGCCCAGGTTCCCCAGCAGGGCGCCGGTGACGCCCAGGGACCTGGCCCGCTCCAGCTGGCGGCGGAGGTCCGCCTCGTCCCGGTCCCGCCAGACCCGGGGCAGCACGGCGCCCCAGGCGGTGTCCGCCTCCGGCAGGGCGTCCATGTCCGAGAGCACCTCCAGCGGGAGGTACACCCGGGCGGGGCGGCAGTCCAGAAGGCGGGGCGTCAGCTGCTCCTCCCGGGAGAGGGAGACGGTGTAGGCGGGGGCGGAGGCGGCGCAGTCCGCCTCCGGCAGGGGGGGCACCGGCAGCTCCCGCCGAACCGGGGGTGCGGTGCGGGCGGCGGAGAGGGCCTCCAGGGCCTGCCGCCGCAGGGCGTTCAGGGCGCTGGCGGGGAGGGACAGCCCCTCCGCCACCTCCACCTCTGCCCCGCCGCAGCGGTAAGCGGTGCCGCCGGTTTTTTCCAGACGGGCGCGGACCTCCTCCGCCGTGAGAGCGCGGCTGCGGGCGGCCTCCGGCACGGCTCCGGCGACGGTGACGCACCGCCCCTCCGGGTCCCGGGCGGTCAGGGTGCAGGGCGCCCCGGCGGCGATGCGGCAGGAAAAGCGGACCGGCACGGTCCGCAGGGCGTCCTTCTCATAGGCGGCCCGGGCCTCGTTGAAGAGGGCCTTGGGATCCGGGGCGTTCTCCGGGCGGGTGCCGAACATGGCCGCGCCGCGGCGGGAGCGCCAGTACCCGTCGGTGAAGCCGGCGCGGGAGAAGGCCTGGTCCAGCTCCGCGGCTTCGGCGGCGGTGGGCCCCCGGCCCTCCTCCAACAACCGCGCGTAGATGCGGGTCACCACGGCCACGTACTCCGGCCGCTTCATCCGCCCCTCCAGTTTCAGGCAGTCCACCCCCAGCGCCGCCATCTCCTCCAGCTCCCCGGCGAGACACCGGTCCTTCAGGCTCAGGGGATAGGCATTGCGCCGCCCGCTGCCGCCGGCTGCCCCGGATGCCGCAGCGGATGTTCTGCTCCGC